>CAYRQB010000462.1:0-3964 GCA_964426025.1 uncultured Heliomicrobium sp. | reverse complement strand
GCGTAGCGCGGAAGCACAAAATGATGGCGCTGCAAATCGGCGGATGTGACGATCATACTCATGCGTTGGTGATGGCTCCGCCGGTGATTGCGCAATATCTGAAAGGCGATTCGTCTAAATGGATTCATGAAGCTTTCCCGGAATTGCGTGACTTCGCCTAGCAGGAAGGCTACGGCTCGTTCACCGTTAGCAAATCCAATCTGGAATCAGTAGTGGCATATATTCAGAACCAGCGAGCGCATCATCAGCACAAAAGTTTTCAGGAAGAATATCTGGAGTTTTTGCAAAAGCACGGCGTCGAATACGACGAGCGCTATGTGTGGGGATGACGTTATTTGACGAACGGTTCAACCGTCCCGACGGGACGGGAATATCGTTGATGACGCATGCAGGCCGTAAACGACCTGCCTAAATTCAATCGGCTCTCCGAGCCGAAGAAGCAGATTCAATTGTCACTATGCGAAGTTAAATCGCCCAGGTTTTTATGATTATGAGTCCGGTTCAAACAAAACAATCTGCAACAATGGAAATTCAGTTTCGCCGAACCGGTGAGCGGCGTTATGCGGTGACGATTCATCGAAACGGTCAAGCGCCGATGGAGATGAATCCGGCTCCGGGTTATGACTCCTTGATGCCGCACGATCTGTTGCATTTCATAGTCGAAAGCGAATTGGGTTTGCGGCAAGGCATCTTCGGCCAGATCGCCGAAGGCGGAACCGCCGGGACTTTTCGCACAGTCAGTTCGACCGGCGAAAACAATCGCGATGTTGCTCGTTCACGGCGGCGAGAAAACCGGCGAGGCGGCAAGTTACTCCGCCAGGGTCGCGATGATTCGGCTCAATCGGAAAGCGCAACCACGATTTGTCTTTACGAATGGATGGCAAGGTCTGACGACCCGGCTCGCCGTCAGCTTGCGATGGAAATGGCCGCGATGGTGAAAGGCATTCGCGGCCAGCAATCAGCGCCAGCATTTTCCGAAAACACGCTTAAACGAATCTGCGCCCGGATGGATGAATTGAGCGAGCGTTGGTCGGCGTTGGACATCGGCCAGACATTGACTGTCATTTGGCCGGGCGTAAATTGAGGGTATTCAATCCCTGACAGAACGGACTACTTTCATTGAAGAGGCGATGGTGGGAGCAGATTCGATTCCATGGTTGAAAATATTCCTGGCCATTGGCGGGCTGGCGGTCGGTTACGCCTGGCTGCAGCTTTTGCATCGAACCAGCCGCGCGATTGGAACAATCACCGGAATTGGAACTCGCTCGGGCGTTGAAGGAACGGTTTACAAAGTTCCGGTCATTACTTATCACGTGGGAAAAAAGAGCTACACTTTCTCACCCAGCCTGGTGCTGTACGGCGAAGCCAGGGAAAGTCGCATCGGTTCGGCGGTTCCTGTGGCTTACAACCCGTCCAATCCCGAAGACGCCGAAATCGCCACTCCTTTTCGCAGATATTTCTCGCCAGTCTTTGTAACTCTTCTTTACTGCTTTTTTCTTTACATCACATTTGCAGGCTCAGGTGAGTGATGGTCAGTGCATTCCAACCCGAGAAGTAATAACCCAGAAATAAATAGAAAGACGTTACTTCGTGGCTGAATCGAAAGTCGCTTGTAACTTTTTGGAGGCGATCATCCGCCAGGCCTGGTGAATCAATGAAGTCAGTTCTTCATCGCCGACCTTGGGAAGCTCTACGCCAACCCATCCGCGCACGCCGACGTAAGGCGGTTTGAAAAACTTTTCCGGCGAAGCTTCGATCAAAACCTGCTGCATGCCTTGCGGCGCGGGAATCCAAACCGCTATGTGACCGTCGTTGTGATGGTTGTTTGCGAACATCACGTAAACTTTCTTGCTGACGAAGAAGGTCGGCGCGCCATGCGAAATCTTCTCTTCCGTTTCCGGTAATGCGCCGCAAATCTTTCTGATTCGTTTCAGATGCTTTTCGCTCATGTTCATTCCGCCATTGTGAGGATTAAACCTGCGCAGTGAAATCGGCGACGGTGTAATTGCCCGCGGGAACGCCCGCTCCGCCCAAAGCCTGACGAAGCGCCATCAACGTTTTGCCCAACATATTCTGACCAGCGCCGTCGCGATCGTCGCTCCAGTAATCGTCTCGCCCTTTCACTTCGTTGTGTTCCAACAAATAAGCATCGCCCGTCGCCAGCAAAGCCTGTTGAAGCGATGGATCGCTGAACTTCTGTGTCAGCACAGACTTCATCGCGTCATCGCGTCCCAAACCGGCGTAACTGTAATCAGGATTGTGTAGTCCTTTTTTGATGTGGAAAGCTTCGGTTCCGGTTTTGGCCGCTTGAAACTTGGCCAGATCAGCAGGGCTATTCCACCACTTTGTCGCCTGAAATGCAGCTTCTGCATTGTGAAACGATGCGGTGATGCCGTTGATGGTCAGAGAGAAACCACAAGGATAAAAGTTGGCCAGGAACTGTCCGTGATAAACAGCATCCCACGCGGCATCTCGGTCAGGATAATAAAAAGCGATCAGGTTATAGCTTTGACCGTTGATTGTGACTTGTTTGGGTTTTGATGGAGGGATTTGAGATTGATTCATTGAATGTGTCCTTGGTTCCTATCTGGATAATTTCGCCAATGTTGCACGCGCTTCTTCAACTGTGCTGATTGGCGAATCGAAATCTATTCGCAGCTTCCGGCCATCAGCCAGCATATCGAAGCCTTCGCTGTCTATTCCGGCCATTGCCACAGCCTGAACTTCAATCCCCTTCAACGCCGCGCAGTAATGCCGCAGAGCTTTCTGATGATCTTCATTCATATGTTTGACGATGCCGGTTTCGGCTTGGCGGAAAGGATTTTTGAGCAGCATTTCTCCCGCTTCGACCCAGAAGATTTGCCCGAATCCTCCGATGAAGCGCGCTCTGCGCAAATGAATGCAGTAAAACGAAAAATCGTGTGTGTCGAAATACGATTCTGCCGAAGGGAAATACCGTAGATACCGCTGGCGAATTTCAGTATCGGCTGGGTTAACCGGCTCGGCATCTCCGATCCAGGTCAGACGCCCAGCCGCCTGAGGATCATCGGCCAAGCGGTCAAATACCGTCAGTGAGACTTTGTTGTTTCGTTTAATGTTGCGCGTGTGCTGAGCAATCTCGCTGATCAACATCACCGGCTGGCCATCGTAATCCAAAACATACGGAGCGATTGAGCCGAACGGATAACCTTCGACATCCACCGATTGAGTGGAAAGAACGCCAACGCTTTGAAGATTGAGCAACCGCCTTGCAGCTACGGCTTTTTCAGACATATTTATCGCCTTTACCGTCTTCTGCTGCGAGACAACTGCGCGTACGGATAAACGTCAATGATTGCATCTCGCATATAGCTACCTTTTGATTCAGCCGCCATCAGCTCCTTGTATACCTTGGGCGGCACATCTTCGTAACAATAAGTGCGCCCACTATTGAAAACGACCTCCAGCACTCGCGTCTTGGAATCGTATCCGACAGCGTGAATCATGCTGGATTCGACTGTGGTTAGTTTCATGATCTTCCTTTCTTTTAGCTCTCAAGGGGTAAGCTGCTTCTGCTTCCAACACCCGAAGCGTCTTGGCCTGAATGGATTCCAGCACAGCATCCCGGAGAAACTTGCTGGCGTTCAGAGCTTCAAATCTACCGACACTCGACTTTTCGTTTAGCTCCATTCGGCAATGCAGCAACCAAAGCTCGAAGAACTGCGTTTACGGATTCTGCCGATGTGAAGACCTGAGAAACTTCCGGGTCAAGAACAACTACAACTCGCTCTTCGCTGATTTTCCCGGCAAAGCGGTTTAGACGCGCCTTGCTGTAATCAAAATCATATTCAGGCAGCATCTCCGCCGATTCTACTTTGCTGTTTTTAGAGACCGATGCTTCCGTCATAGCTCTTCGCCGCATAGCGGCGGCTGAATTTAGCCCGGCGTTTTCAACACTTGTCCTTACCCAAACTTTTGCACAAAA
>CAYRQB010000461.1:0-3966 GCA_964426025.1 uncultured Heliomicrobium sp. | reverse complement strand
TATGTCCGCCCAGTGAATGACCAATTGCTCCGATTCGACTCTTTGCCACCTGCGGCAAAGATCGCAGTACATCAACCGCGCGAATGTGATTGACGATTCCTTTCATCGTGCAACTGGCATAACCGTTCAGATACGGATCGAAATCGTTTTCACCCAGGTATGGATAATCCGGCACGATGCAAACGTAGCCGCGCTCTGCCATTTCTTTTGCGTAATGAAGATTCGGATTTCCGCCAATTCCTGACGGTTCTTCTTTGCCTGTCTTTGTCGTCTGATGCAAACACAACATTGCTGGCGCTGGCCGTTTCAGGTTCTTTGGTACAAGCAGATAAGCCGGAACCAAATCGCCATCCGGGCTTCGATACTTGATCTTCGTGCGAGCGAAGGCCGGCAATTCTTCTTTCTCAATTTCGATCAATTCCAGCTTCTGATTTTTGCCAACAGGCAGTTTGCCCATGACGTCCTGCATGCCATTCAGAACCTGCCGCCGAAACTTTTGCCAATCTGAACGGTTGCGAATCACCTTCAATTCCAGCTTCTCCTGTTTCGTTTGAGCATATGTCAAAGTCGAACCGTAAACCGCGCCAGCAATTGCGCTGGCAGAAACAGCCAGGAACTCTCTGCGCGAACTTCTGCTAAACGAGTTTGTCATCGCCTGTGCATCTCCGAAGTTTGGTTTATAATCGCATTACATTTCATTTTAGATTTCATCACCAATCGTAATTGAAAGGAATGCTTGCAATGAAAAAGTTGGCGCTTTTGCTGATCGCGGGTTTAACAGTTTTCGCTTCTTACTCGACCATTCGGGTTTCCGGTAACACGAATGATAAAACTCCGATCACCTTTGCCAAACACATCGCTCCGATTTTCCAGAATCGCTGCGAAGAATGCCATCGCTCGGGAGCAGTGGCTCCGATGTCGTTGATGACTTACGAAGAAGTTCGCCCCTGGGCGCGAGCCATCAAGGAAAAAGTTCTGACTCGACAGATGCCTCCATTCCACGCAACCGGAGCGATTGGCCGATACGCCCACGATCCGCGTTTGACCGATGAAGAAATCGCTACGATCAGCAAGTGGGTTGACGGCGGCGCGGCCAAAGGCAATCCGAAAGACTTGCCCGCGCCGAGAGTTTGGAAAACCGGTTGGGCCAGCGGTCAACCCGATCTGGTGTTGACGGTCAGAAAAGCCTATACCTTGAAAGCCAACCCGACCGATCAATATGTCTTCTTCATCTTCGATCACGTTTTTGCCGAAGACACCTGGATTCGTTCAATCGTCACCAAACCCGGCAATCCCAAAGCCGTTCATCACGCCAACACGCATCTGATTCCGCCAAATCTGAAATCTCCTGAAGACGGATATTTCGAAGGCGATTTCGATCCCACGGCTCGGGGCACGATTATGATTTCCGGCTGGGTTCCCGGATCGAACGACGTGATGCTGCCCGAAGGAACCGCCGTCCGAATCCCCAAAGGCATGCGCTTCGGCATCCAGATCCATTACGGCCCGAACGAGAAGGAAACCGTGGATCGAACCTCGCTGGGACTTTATTTCGCCGATGGCATTATCAAAAAGAATTTGCAGATGCTGTTCGGCGACCGCAAGGATTTACAGATTCCGCCTGGCGACGCCAACTACTCGCTGACTGCCAAACGGACTTTTTCCAGCGACGCTTTAATTCGATTCTTTCACGTGCATATGCACCTGCGCGGAAAATCCTACGCGTTTCGATTCACCTATCCAGATGGCCGAGTCGAAACTTTGTTTGAAGTTCCGAACTATGATTTCAACTGGCAACGCAGTTACGTGCTGGCTGAACCGATTCGAGTTCCGAAAGGAACTCAGGTCGAATTCATAGGCGCTTACGACAACAGCGCCAAAAATAAATTCAACCCCGATCCAACTCAAACCATACGCTGGGGTGAAAAGACCACAGACGAAATGATGCAAGGCCGAATCTTTTACGAATCGGAAAGCGAGAACCTGAACTTGAAGGTGAGTAAAGGACGAGTCGTGACTGCGGCTGAGACGGCACGCAAAGGTCAGTGATTCAGTCGAGAGCGCGAGTGGCTGCGACTCGCGCTCTCGTCAACTAAGGTTTGGCATAATTCAGCCTCAGCCATTCACGAAAAGCCGGAGCAGCCACCCATTCTCCCTGCTTCAACCCTTGATCCAAAAACTCCGAAAGCGCTTGAGATGTGAGTCCAGGCAAAATTACGCTGCTTTCAAACTCTTCGTAATGATCTGTGACAAGAACGTAAATTTGCACTCTCGCTCCAACCACTCGCCAGATTTCCGGCACGTTCAAACCGGCGTAGATCGGAAACTTATCGAATGACGCGTTCGTGTGATCAATTTCGACAACAATGTCCGGCGGAGGATCGTTGTTCAAATTAATCTGCGTCTTGTTCAAATATTGATCGGCGTTATGAATGTAAAAGCTGTCGTCCGGCTCTGCGCCCTTGGCGACTTTCTCCTGCTTCAGCGTTGACGATCCGAATGAAATAACAGGTATATTCAACTCTTCGCTCAACGCGCCAACCAAACGATTGACGACGACTTTAGGTCTTTCGTGATCTGGCAGAGGCGGCACAATCCACATCCTTCCCTGGTCATAAAACACACGCGCCGAAGACTTCGTGCCGAGGTCTTCCAACAATTGTTCATACTCATTCCACGGCGTATCTCGAACCAGCAACTCCATTCGGTTCGGAAGCATAGGAATTGTCTTGATGATTTGATTTGTAACTACAGCCATAAAATTGCCTTTTCTTCACTTTAGCGATCAATCAAACTCGAATCCTATTTGTTCGGAATCTCTCGTTTCTATCTTTTGAGCTTGTTTGAATGTCACAGTAGTTGCCATTACGAAAGAAATGTCAGGTTCAATGACATATCGTTTTGCATTGGCGTTTCATCTTAATGGCTTTATTCAATCAATTCCACCTCACCTTGATTCTTTTGCGGCCATGATGGAGTTAATGATTTTTTCGCCCTCAGCTATTGCTGCAAGAATCTCGATCTTGAGTGCCTGAGCTTCTCTTATGCATTCGTCCAGTTTAACCTCCATCTCCGCAATGCCGCCCAATCCCCTACGTACCTGTAGAAAACCCAGCAGGTCGTCATATTTTTTAATCAGGACTTCAATTTGCCGGATCAAATCTGAGAGTTCCCCGAGCTTTAGCCCAAAAGCTCTTTCTTTTTGTTCAATGTCAGAGGACATTCTTTCTTTGAGATACGGAGTCGTATTTTCTTCAGTTCTCTTTTTCAGCAATAAGAAAAGCTGATTGGAATTGAACTTTATATTACTCTCACATCCTCTCAAATTGTTCAGTTTCACAATGAAGGTAGATTTTTTATTCTCAAATTGCTTGATCGTCTCATCGGACAAATTATTGGCGTTGAGGTACTGAGCCAAATCTTTGTTAGCCTTTCCAATCGAATCCGTAAGCTCTTGAGAAGAGGCTTTGGCTTTGTCCATCCAGACAGCAACGCTCTCGCTTACCCTGGAAATCCGATCAATTGATACAGGCTGTAAATCACAAGCTGAAAAAAACAAGACATAAACTAACAGCGAAGTTGAGCAGGAAACTCTGCTAACAGCAATGTTATTCATAGGTATACCCTGTTTAGTTGAGGAATAGCTGACTTGTTATTCTATAATAAGCCTCAGGAAATTTCTGATTCATCCATGGTTTTTTTATACTTTTGACCCACTAGAACTGCGCCAGCTTTTATAAGAAAAGATTTTTCCATATAATCGATTAGACCTAAAACATATACTTGTCGGCCTTTGATAAACGAAAAAGATTGATCGAGTTTATGCTCTTGACTGAAATTGACTAACACTTTCGTTCTACCAGAGCGAAGCTTCAATGTCTTAGCATCTACATCGCCCTTATTTACCAAAGTTCCGGTAACACATATAGGCTTTCCCGGATAGACTAGCAATTCAATATCTGTATC
>CAYRQB010000460.1:0-3999 GCA_964426025.1 uncultured Heliomicrobium sp. | reverse complement strand
ACGTCCATTCAAAAGCGTGACGCGCGGGAACTCGAAACAGATTGAGCAAAGGAATGTGATAGAGCAAACGATAAACCGGCGAGTTGTCGCCGAGCATCAGTACAAAACCGACCACTGCCACAACGAGCCAGAACAATAACCGCCACTCCCGATTTCCTCGCTTGAACAGTCCGGCGATTGCTGCCAACGCCATCATCGCGGCAATCCCTGCGACAAAAGTTTCTTCTTCCAGAAAGTGATAAAACGGCAGGAGGAAGGATCGCCAGACGCCCGCGAAAGTGAACGCGCCACCGCTGAACATTTCATAAGTCAATTGGCTGCGAATGCTCTGCCGTTGAGCTTGAGCGGTTTCCAGGATTTGAAAAGCTGCCAGACATGCGGCCAAACCAATTCCGCACAGGCAAACAATCAATGGCGCGAAAGCCGGAACGCGGACATTCCCGTCCGCCATCTGGTTCGCGGACGTTCCCGTCCGCCCTTCAACCAATGTTTTCAAGCTCAACAATCCCGCATAAACAACCGCTATGATTCCGACATACAAAAATCCCTGCCCCAGCCCCGTCAACACTGACATCGAATAAGCCAGCGTCATCCACAACAAGGACGAACCGAATGGTTTCGCCTTCGCTCGCTCAATCGCAACCAATACCAACGGCAACCACATCACCGCGTTGGTCAGAATTCCGTAAGTCGCAATCTGGCTGGCCATCAATCCACCGTAACCGAACGTCAATCCGGCCAGCAGCGAAGCCAACGGACTTCGCCCAATCTGCCGAGCGTAAAAGTAAGTAAAAATCGGCGCGAGCAAGAACGGGGCGAGAACATAAATCTGCTCAGCAGCATGACCGGACAAAAACAGATAACTCCAGGTCAATGGATAAGCCAGCGCCAGTTGCGACATCGAAAGCAGCGGATAACCCGATAGCAGCGTCGGCGTCCACAACGGCAACTGCCCTTGCCGAATCATCTCCCACGCCACAGTTCGCATCGGGTAGGAATAAAGCAGAGCGTCTCCGCCGACAAAGAAACGCCCAGCCAAAGTTGCAGGCCAGAAAAACAGAATAAAGAAACCAATGATGAGCAGTATTGAGTAATGATCCGGCTGAAATCGTGTTCGCATACAAACAAAACGAATTAGCCATCAGCCATTAACCATCAGCAATTAATGGGCAGGAAGCCTCCCTGCCTGTTAATGGTTAGTGGCTGATGGCTAATGGCTAATTGTCAGGTTGTTGACGCGTTGGCTTGGTAATGGTATTGGTTTATCTGATTTACTCTTCACAGTCTTTGTGGATTGAATCAAATTGCTTTTCATCAAGAAACCCGCCGTCTCGCAAAAGTTGCAACCAGTACTCAGTCTTTGAGGCATTTTTCAAAGCCATATTCATTTCGTGGTAAAAGTCTGCTTTTGATTCCGCCTCTTGCGCAGCTTTCACGTGAGCGCCAACATTCGTGCCTGTCGTCAGCAAGGCTTTGCTCAAAACAAATTCCTTTCTCTCGTCGGTCAGGTAATTGAACAGCTTCACTATCCTAAGAGCAAATTTGTATGATTTATCCAACACGATGTTTTCGCTCATACAATTTCCTCGTAATCAGCTTCGCGTCAATTGCCGATACTTGATGCGATGCGGCTGATCGGCGTCTGCGCCGAGTCTGGTCTTGCGGTCGGCTTCGTATTCGGAGTAATTGCCGTCGAACCAGACGACTTTGCTGTCGCCTTCAAAAGCCAGGATGTGTGTTGCGATGCGATCCAGAAACCAGCGGTCGTGGCTGATGACGACGGCGCAACCGGCGAAGTTTTCCAGAGCTTCTTCCAGCGCTCGCATGGTGTTCACATCCAGATCGTTCGTCGGTTCGTCCAGCAGCAAAACGTTCGCGCCGGATTTCAGCATCTTGGCCAGATGAACTCGATTGCGTTCGCCGCCCGAAAGCATGCCGACTTTCTTCTGCTGATCGCTGCCGGAAAAGTTCAGACGCGAAACATAAGCGCGCGAATTAACCAATTTCGTTCCGAGTTGAATTTGATCCTGACCGTCGGAGATTTCTTCCCAGATGGATTTATCCGGATCAAGCGTTCGGTTTTGATCAACGTAACCAAGCTCGACGGTCGCGCCTGTTTTGAACGTGCCGCTATCCGGTTGTTCCTGGCCTGTGATCAATTTGAAGAGCGTGGTTTTGCCTGCGCCGTTCGGCCCGATGACGCCGACAATGCCGCCCGGAGGCAGCGCGAATTCCAGATTTTCAAACAACAAACGGTCGCCGTATCCTTTGCTGACGTTTTGGGCTTCAATCACAACTTCGCCCAAACGCGGCCCCGGCGGAATGTAAAGCTCAAGCTCTGCGGATTGTTTGTCGGCTTCCTGTTTGAGCAAATCCTCGTATGCCTTGATGCGAGCCTTGCTTTTGGCGTGACGCGCTTTCGGAGCCATGCGAATCCATTCCAGTTCGCGTTCCAAGGTTTTCTGCCGCTGAGATTCGGCGCGCTCCTCTTTCCGCAACCGTTCCTGTTTCTGTTCCAGCCACGAAGTGTAATTGCCTTTCCACGGAATTCCCTGTCCGCGATCAAGCTCAAGAATCCAGCCCGCGACGTTGTCCAGAAAGTATCGGTCGTGAGTGACCGCGATGACAGTGCCTTCGTATTTTTGCAGATGCTGTTCCAGCCAGCCTACGGTTTCAGCGTCCAGATGATTCGTCGGTTCGTCCAACAACAGAACATCAGGCTTTTTCAGCAGCAAGCGACAGAGCGCGACTCGGCGACGTTCGCCGCCGGATAAAACCTTGATCGGCGTATCGCCCGACGGACAGCGCAACGCGTCCATTGCCATTTCCAACCGCGCATCCAGATCCCAACCGCCCAGCGCGTCCAGCTTTTCCTGAACTTCGCCTTGGCGTTCCAGCAGCTTGTTCATCGCGTCGTCGTCCATCGGCTCGGCGAATTTGTCGTTGATCTCGTCGAACTCTTTCAACAGATCAACGACTTCCTGAGCGCCTTCTTCGACGATGTCGCGAACGGTTTTCGTTTCATCCAGCTTCGGTTCCTGCTCCAGATAACCGACCGAATAACCCGGCGAGATGGCGATTTCGCCCTGAAAATCGGTGTCCACGCCAGCCAGAATTCTCAACAGCGAGGATTTGCCCGATCCGTTCAAACCCAGCACGCCGATTTTCGCGCCGTAAAAATATCCGAGGTAAATATCCTTGAGGACAGCTTTCTTGTCGTAAAACTTGCTGACCCCGACCATTGAGTAAATTACTTTGTCAGGTTGTTGGCTCATGTTTTGATGATTTCGATTGAATAGATTTTTAAGCTGTAAGGCAGGCATCTTGTCGCACGCGCTGGCAATTGGCAAGCATCATTTCGTCAGTCCGCGTTTGATCCGGTTCAAAATTCCGCAAAGCATTTCAATGTCGTACCTGGTTGGATTCAATCGCAACAGGCTGCCGCGAAGCCGCATCGTCAAAGCCGGTTCGTTGCCCGGCAAGACAAAATCAATCTGTCGCAAAACTTCCAGCAGTGATTGCAACATCTCTTCAGTCGCTCGTGCAGTTGCGTTTTCAGAAGGACGAGGATGGATTTCAGTTTGAGCCTGATTGCGGATCAGTTCGTAACAACAAACTGCGACGGCTTGTCCCAAATTCATCGAAGGGCAATCGGGCAAGGTCGGAATGCTCGTCAATCGGTGACAATGACTGAGGTCTTCGTTGGTCAATCCGTGTTTTTCCGAACCGAAAACCAACGCAAGTTTGAATTCGGCTTCGGTCAATTCGCGGCTCAAATCGAAGGGAGTGTAGACAGTTTGTTTGTCTTCAACGCGAGTGCGGTCGGTTGTGCCTACGACCAGATTGCAATCGGCGATGGCTTCGCCAAGCGTGGCTACGATGCGAGCGTTGGTCAAAACATCCGTGGCGTTTGGGGCTGAAGTAACCTCGTCCCAGTTTGGCGGATGAATGCCAACGATGACCAATTCGGCAAAGCCGAAATTCTTCATCGCCCGCGCC
>CAYRQB010000459.1:0-4003 GCA_964426025.1 uncultured Heliomicrobium sp. | reverse complement strand
GCCACAAAGAATTCGCCGAACGAGCGATGCATAAAACTGAAATTGCCCGCGTCGTCGCGTTTCAGGAAGCTGGCTCCCTGCATCTCGCTGGCGATGTCTGCTATTTCCTCGTCGCCGATTTCGATCTTCTGATCGTCAACCAGCTTTTGAACAAAGGGCGCAAGCTCTCGGTAATGGACGGACTGTTTTTCATCGCGCCACATCCGCCACGCCAGTTCAATCATCAATGCGAGTTTGGTGTCCCGATCAAGATTGAACTTGCGGCCTTTGCTTTCTTCCCGCTCAATCCAAATGTTGGTGTAAACGTTGTACAGCTTGGCGGCATTGACCTCTTCGCCGGTTTTCAGCTTCGGCAAAGTCTTGACGATCATATCCAGCAGCAGCGGACGCGTAGCCAAATCCTTCAGGTTGTAAATCTCCTGAATCTTTTGCCAATCGGCGGCGTGATCTGTGGGTCGGGCTTTCCGCAGATAACCTTGAATCTTCTCGTCATTGAATTCCTGCAGGAAGACGACTTCGGCGGTCGGTCGCTGGCGCAGTTCGCGGTAAAGATCGGTTTCGGTTTCCGACAATCGCGGACCTTCGCCGATGACTTTGACCTGTTCGGTTCGGTCTTTGAAGTAATGCGTTCGGCAAGTGAGTATGACTTTGCCCAGAAGCTCTGCGGCTCGGCTGAGTTCGCGGAAATTCGATTGAGTGTCTTCCCATCTGATGCGGTCGGCCATTTCGTCAAAAGCGTCGAACAGCAAAACGATTTTGCCCAGTCGCACCAGGTGTTCAAAGCGCGTGAAATTGATGTCGCGCAAACCTCGGCGGGCGAAATGATTGATGACGATGCTTTCCAGCGAAATTTCCTTGCGGACTTCTTTCAGCGGAATCAAGACCGGAGCCGGATGGCGTAGCGGATCGTCGCGAAAACTGCGCGCCAGGTTGTAAGCCAGAAAGCCTGCCAGAGTGGTTTTGCCCGTCCCCAAATCGCCGAGGATGACAAGTTGATTGCGGCGCTCTTCGCCCAGCCAACGGCTCAGATGCTGAAGCGCAGGCATCCGCTCGTAAGTGATGTCGGTCATCAAATCCGGGCGAATGAACCAATCCTCGCCGTTCCATTTTTCCTCGGCGTGCTTTTCGTAATCGGCAATCAAACCATCGGCGTAATTGTCCAGCGGGACAAGCTCGCGCAGCAGTTCAGGGTAAGTGACGCAATCAACGCCGGATTCTTCCAGCGCGACTCGCGTGTCGGCGGCGAAGCCATCAGACGACACGGCAATCCAGCGATGGCGAGGCAGTCTCTTTTGCGCTATGGATTGCTGAGCCAAAATCTGATTTCGCTCGTCGGACGTGATGCGCTTGTCTTTGCATTCGACGATAGCTTCGGTCATCAAGCCGCCGATCTTTTGACGAATCACCAAATCAATCTGAACACCGCTGAGTTCTGTGTCGGCTTTGACTTCAAAACCCAGCAGACGATAAAGCGCGGCGACTTCGTCTTCAAAGAGCTTGCCTTTCTTGTAACTCCGCAATCCGCGCTCGGCTTTGGTCAGGTCGTGTTCGCGAAAATCGAAATCCGCTCTCTCATCGCTCTGAAACTTTTGGCGAGGCAGATCGAGGGCTTCGATCAACTGGCGAAATCGCAAATCCAAATCGGACTGATTGCGGCAATCCACAAAGATCAATTGGTTGAACAGAGGTTCGATGTCGCAAGTTTCCAGCAACAACGGAATCAGCGGGCGTTCGCGCGCCAACACATCTTTTCCCTGATTTGCGTAACTTTCGGCTAACGTCCAAACCTTTCCGTCGCGGAAATAATTCGGCGTCCAGACGGCAATCATCTTGCGCGATTTTTTCAAACCATCGCTGATGCGCGCGTTGAGATGATCGCCGGGGTTTAGCTCCCATTGGTCGAACCACACGCGCACGCCTGAGCTGCGCAGCCGTTCGGCAAGCGTAGTCGTCCATTTGCGGTCTTCGCTGGCGTAGCTGAGAAAAGCATCGTATTCCTGATCTGCCATATCGCGCGCCTTCTGAAAAAGTTGAAACTGACACAGGCCTTGGTTTGCGAGCGGCAAATTACCATCAAGCCGCCGCAAAGGCCAAGAAGTTTTGGAATTGCGCTCGACAGTTGCGGGCGGCTATGATGCGCGACTTGCTGGCAAGTCATCACGGCTAATCACTGAAACAATTATGGCAACAGTCTCTCCGGTTGAAGCAACACGGCCTTTGGTTTTTGCGCTGGATGTCGGCACGTCTTCGGTGCGCGCTGTGCTTTACGATGTCGAAGGTCGAATGGTCGAAAACATAGAAGGCCGCACTCATTACCAGATGACGGCAACTCAGGACGGCGGAGTGGAAATCGAAGCCGACCGATTGCTGACGATCATAGGCCAGACGATTGACGAATGTCTGGCCGAAGCCAAAGCTGTTCTGCCGGACCTGGACGAAGCAATCGCCTGTGTCGGTTACAGCAACTTCTGGCATGCGATGCTGGGCGTTGACGCGACGGGCGAAGCCGTCACGCCGCTTTACAATTGGAGCGACACGCGCAGCGCGGCGGACGCCAAATCGCTGGACGAAGAATTGGGCAGCAAATGGATTCATTCGCGAACCGGCGTAGTGCCTCACGCCAGTTATTACCCGGCGAAGATTTTGTGGCTCAGGCGGACGAACTCTCAGCTTGCGGCCAAAGTCTCGCGCTTCGTTTCAATCGGGGAATACTTTTACTCGAAAGTGTTCGGGCGATTCGCGTGCGGCGTGGGAATGGCTACGGGAACAGGGCTGTTCAATCCAAACAAAAACGATTGGGACGACGAAATGTTGTCGGCGATTGGATTGTCGCGCGATCAGCTTTCTCCGTTGACAGCCGAGCGCGAAGCGATGACCGGAATGAAAACGGGCTTCGCCGAACGCTGGCCTGCGCTCAAAAACGCCAGGTGGATGCCGCCGGTCGGCGACGGAGCTTGCAGCAACATCGGATCGGGCTGTTTCAATCACAGCCTGATCGCCATCAACGTCGGAACTTCAGGGGCGATGCGCGTCTGCTGGCCGGTTGAACAGGTCGGCATTCCTGACGGTTTGTGGTTTTACAGAGCCAATCGCCATTACGGTTTGATCGGCGGCGCGCTGTCGAACGCCGGAGACGTTTACGCCTGGTGCAATCGCACATTGAAGCTCGATGGCGGATTGCGGATTGCGGATCGCGCAGCGGAAGAGGAACAGGAAGCGATTGAAAACCAGCTTGCTGAAATGGAAGCCGACGGTCACGGTTTGACTGTGCTTCCGTTCTTTTCCGGCGAACGCAGCACGGGTTGGCACGACGAGGCGAGGGCTTCGATCATAGGAATGAACCTGAGCACCGATCCGATTGAAATTCTGCGCGCGGCGATGGAAGCGGTTTGTTATCGCTTCGCGGCGATACACGAACGATTGCAGGCTGAACTTTCCGGCGAGACTCGCATCATCGCTTCGGGTGGAGGCATTCTGGCTTCAAAGGTCTGGACTCAGATGATGGCCGATGTGATTGGCCTGCCGGTAGTGGCTTCGGCGGTTCCAGAAGCTTCCAGCCGTGGCGCTGCGATGCTGGCGCTGGAAGCTTTCGGCCATATCAAAGAGTTCGGTCAATTGCCGACGCCGCTCGGCGAAGTGTTTGAGCCGAACGCCGAAAACCACGAGCGATACAAGGAGGGACGAGCGAGGCAGGAGAAGCTATACGAAATCTTGATTGCAAATCCTCCGAACGTGTTTTAGCTTGGTAAGCGATTGGTTTAACCTGAAAGTCACTCAAAAACATTACCTCTAACAAATATTCTGGAGAGAGAAGCCATGAACCCATTAGTCGAAGTCGAGAAGCTGGGACAAAGCATCTGGTATGACAACATTCGCCGTCTGTTGATTGACAACGGCGACATTGCCGGGAAGATCGCCGATGACGATCTGCGCGGCATTACCTCGAACCCTACGATATTTGAAAAAGCCATCGCCGGCAGCACCGATTACAATGACGCGATGC
>CAYRQB010000458.1:0-4015 GCA_964426025.1 uncultured Heliomicrobium sp. | reverse complement strand
TCGAACAAGGCTCCCGGATGACGCCGTCGTTCGGACTGGCGTTGTTTGCAATTATTACTTGCCCTCGCCTACAGCAAATTGCGGATTGCGTAAATTAGATGCCTTTCCAATCCGCATTTCACAATCCGCAATCTGCAATCGAGATCATCTGCCGCGCAGCGTTTTCAACTTGGCGGTGAATTCGTCAACGTTTCCCTGTTTGATGATCAGAGTTTCGACGAAAGCCTGCTTTGTCGCAGGGATTCCAGAACGGTCGCCATCCAGAATTCGCTTCATCATCTTGATCGCCTGATAACCGAATTCGTACGGCTGTTGCACGACGGTTCCGGCGATCTGACCGGCTTTCACTCCGGCCAGCGTTTGATCTTCTTCGTCGAAACAGACAATTTTCACTTTGCCGATTTTGTTGGCTTCCTTGATGGCGTTCAAAATGGCCGGGCCGTTGTAAGACCACAAACCGACGAAGGCCGAAGCTTCGGGATATTTGACCAGCGCGTCTGCGGCGTTGGCTTTGGCCCGCGCGTGATCTGCGTCGTCCGTTCGCGTGTCTATGATTTCAATCTTCGTTCCGGCGATTTCTTCCTTGATTCCCTGCAATCGCTCTTTGGCGTTTTGCGCGTCAAGCTTGCCGACAAACACGACGATCTTGCCGCCGTTGGGCAAAGCCTCTTTCAACAACTGTCCGGCTTGCCGACCGGCGGCGACGTTGTCCGTGCCGACATAAACCGCGCGTTCGCTGTTCGGCGCGTCGCTGTCTTGCGTGACGACCAGAGCCTGTTTGGCGGTTTGATTGATCAGTTCAGTCTGGTTCGCCGGATCAACGGGCGAAATGGCTATGCCGTCAATGCCTATGGCCAGCAAATCGTCAATGATTCTTTTCTGTTCGGCGGCTGTGCCATCCGAAGGTATTTTGAATTCAACCGTCACGTCGGCCAATTCTTCGTCGGCCTTCTCGGTTCCTTTTCGCGCTATCGTCCAGAAATCGGAAGCATTGTTGGTGACGAAGGCGAGTTTTTTGCCCGATGCTCCGCCAGGCGCAGACTTGCATCCGGCAGGAATCAGCAGAATGACAATGAATAAAAGTCCAAAGAACAACTTTGCGTTACGCTTCATTTAAGGTGGTCTCCTTGAAAGTACCGTTTGTAGTCCCGCCTTCAGGCGGAAAATTCGCTTCTCACGCTCAACCGCCTGAAGGTCAATGGCATTAAGTTAAGGATTGGTGGGACAATCTGGCAGATTGTCCCACCAGAGTTTTGCGCTTAAAGCGGTAGAACAAGCTGGCAGCTTGTTCTACTAACTTAATACCGTTGGCCTGAAGGCGGGACTACGAGCTTAATCGTCATCACATCGGAAACAACTCTTCCAATTCAGCAGTCGAAGGCTGAGCGCCATATTGGCAAAGCTCGAAAGCTTCGGCGTGCTTGACCGCTTTCCCCTTCTCTTCGCCGTAACGGGCGATCAACTGATCGCGGTAACGGCCAGCCACATCCGCATCGCGATCAATCAGCCAGTCGCGAATGAAATTCCTGCGCGCTTCGTCGTCTTCAGGCACGCCGGGCAGGTATCGCCCCATCCACGAATCTTTGTCGGCGAATTGAGAAGGCATGGCTTCGATGCAGGCGCGCTTTTTGTCAATCACGTCGTCAACGTTGACGATGATCGCCGGGTCAAACGGATAAGGTTTTGTGAAATTGTCGGAGTAATAAAAGATGGCCGGATTGCGCGGACAAGGCGGAACGTCAGTGACAAAGAACGGCGCGGCGACCAACACCGCCGCGTCTTCGACCAGAACTCCCGTATAACGATGATCGGGATGGTAATCGCATGGACGATGGCAAAGAACTATGTCGGCCTGCCACTGGCGAATCAGTCGCGCGATGGTTCGGCGATTTTCCAGCGTCGGCATCAACTCGCCGTCGTGAATATCCAGCACCTGCATTTCTATGCCGAGTATTTTCGCCGTTTGCTCGACTTCCGCTTTGCGTCGAAGCGCCAGCGGTCCGCCAGCCATGGCGAAATGCCCGACATCGCCGTTAGTCGTCGCGACGAATTTCACCTTGTGACCGGCGGCAGCCCATTTGGCCGCGCTGCCACCGGCTTTCAATTCACAATCATCTGGATGAGCGCCAAAAGCTATTATTCGTAAAGTCATTTCCATCCAAAGTACTGATCTGGCGATTGACTGCCAATACTGTCTGCATTAACCATCAACCACTTTCCATTATCAGTCAGAGAGAAGACCTGCTCACCTGCCTGGTAATTGCTGATGGCTGATGGCTAATTCGATCAAGCAATCAATTCCACATCAGATGAAGCTTGCGCAGCAGAGTGACCTGTTCCAACTGTGCGCAAGCGAGTTTTGTTTACCGGCTTGCGGCCTGATCCTTGCGCATGTGTTTTTCAAACCAGGCGAGCAGGTAAAGCTGATTCATCAAATTGTGCGAAGGGCGACGGAAGCCGTGATATTCGTCCGGGATGCGAACCAGCAGCGTTTCCTTTTTCAACATCTTCAACGCGCGGTAATACTCTTCGCTTTGACCGATGGGCGTGCGCAAATCGGCTTCGCCGGTCATGACCATCGTCGGAGTTTTGACGTTGCCAACGTAATGCAGCGGCGAACGAACAGCGAATTCCATAGGGTCTTCCCATGGATATTTTTTGAACTGGTTGTACCAGCTTGCGCCGTCGGTTGTGCCGACGAATGAATGCCAGTTGATGACCGGACGCATTGAAACCGCCGCCGCAAAACGATCCGTGTGACCGACAATCCAGGCGGTCAGAACTCCACCGCCGCTGCCGCCGCAAACAAACAGATTGCGATCGTCAATGAAACCTTTCGCCAGCGCAGCGTCTACTCCGGCCATCAGATCGTCGTAATCCTTGCCCGGATAACTGTATTGAATGCCGTTGACGAAATCCTGCCCGTAACCGGTCGAACCTCGCGGATTGGTGTACAGCACGGCGTAACCATTCGCCGCGAAATTTTGAAACGCCCAGTTCCAACCGACCGAATACATTGACCAAGGCCCGCCGTGTATCCACAAAACCATCGGATATTTTTTGCCCGGCTGGAAGTTGGCGGGTTTGATCAACCAGCCTTGAATTTTCAAACCGTCGGCGGATGTGTACCAAAGCTCTTCGGCATCGCCGAGTTTCATATCGGCCAGCACGTCAGTGTTCACATCAACCAGAGTTTTCATTTTGTCAATTTCGCCAGCCGGGAAAGTGACCAGAGCGCCGGGCTGTTTGTGATTCGACAAAATCGCCGCTCCCTGTCCGTTGTTGGCGACGGAAAAGCCAGTGAAAAAGTATTTGTTGCCGATCGAACGAACATTGCCGTTGGCCAACGAAAGCCAGTAAACATTGGTCGCGCCTTTTTCATCGGAGGTGAAATAAAGCCCGTCGCTTTTCGCCCACCAACCGATGCTGCGCGGAGAGCTTGGCAGATTCGCTGCCAGCACGCGTTTGCCGCTGCCGTCGCTGTTCATCAAATACAGGCTGCTGACATGACTGGTGTAGCTCTTGTCGTCATAACCGACATAAGCGATCAGTTTGCCATCGGGAGAAACCAGCGGATTGCCGTCAGGTCCTTTACGGTCGGTCAGGGTTTTGACTTCCAGCGAAGCCAGATCAACAGAATAAATCTCGCTGTCGTTGCGAAGGTATTCGGCTTCAGGTTTACGAATTCCGCTGACGTACATCGTCTTGCCGTCCGGCGACCAATCAAAACCGTTGTGGTTGAATTTGCCGCTGGTGATCTGACGCGGAGTTCCGCCGAGCGTCGCGTCAATCGTGAAAACCTGCGTGTAACCTTTCGGCAAAGGCCCGCGTCCATCAGAACGCCATTGCAGACGGTCAACAATCACAGCCGGTCTGGCCCATTCGGCTCCGCGCGGACGTTCGGGCATCTTGATGCTCAGAATCGGATCGTTGTCGGCTTCAAAAACGGTGAAGGCGATCTGCTTTCCGTCCGGCGACCATTTGATGCCGCTCGGCGATTGCGTCAGATGAGTCA
>CAYRQB010000457.1:0-4042 GCA_964426025.1 uncultured Heliomicrobium sp. | reverse complement strand
AAACCGGTAAAAAAATCCTTTTCATTCGCGTAATCAGCGTGATTCGCGGGAAGTTCTTATCTTAAAAGCTATACAAATGAAAAAGGAATACGTTGTTGAAGAAGATGAACTTTTGCCTGAATACGACTTTGGCGAACTTCCAATCATTAAACGCGGGTCGGGTCATCAACAGAAAGATGATTGCGCTCAAAATAACAGTAGTGAGTGTCCTGACGATTTGCCTGACGATAATTCTACTACCACTGATCCTTCCTAATTCGCGAGCGCAAATCCGCTTGCCTCAGCACCAGCAATTACGCGCGGCGTTGGATAAAGATGACGTGGCGACTGCCGAACGATTGCTGCGCGAAATGTTGAAAGCTTCGCCCGAAGCTTTCAATCGAAACAATTACGATTATCTGCTGGCACGATTGCTGAAAAGGCGCGATGCCAACATCGAAGCCAATCAATGGTTGCAATCGGTCGTCGCGAGAAATTCTCCGCTGGCCGGTTATGCGCTTTGGCATCAGGCGGAAATTGCGCGTCGCACCGGCAATTTGAAGGAAGAGCAGCGATTGTTGCAGAAGATGATCGCGCAATATTCCGATCATTTGCTGCGCGATCGCGCTGTGTTGCGGCTGGCTGAAAGCTTTTTCCGGTCTGGGCAATTCCAATCCGTCATCAATTTGTTGAAAGGCTCTGTCGCCACGCGGCGCGAATATCTGGCGTTGATCGGCGAATCGCAACTCGCCGCCCGTCAGTACGAAGATGCCAGAGCGACTTTTGAAGCTGCGATCAACAGCAGATCGCTCGACGATACTTCATTGCGCGCGGCTGAAGGATTGGATCGTCTGGGCGCATCGTCAAATTTGATGCTCAGCGAAGACGAGCATCTGCGCCGGGCCAGGATTTACCAGTTCAACCGATACTTTCCCGAGGCCCGCAAACATTGGCTGGCCGTCGTCACTCAGTTTCCGAACAGCGCGAAACGATCCGAAGCCCTGTTCAATCTCGGTCGCGGTTATTTTCTGGAAGACAACTTCGCCGACGCGATCAAATGGTACGAACAGGTTCACAGGGAATTTCCGGCGACGGACGACGGACAGCTTGGGTTTTATTACGTCGGCCATTGTTACCAGTATCTGAATGACGCCGACCGGGCGATTGCCCGATACGAAGACTTTCTGCGCGAATATCCGAAAAGCGATTACATCGGTTACGCGCATTTGAACGCGATTGACACTTTGCGGTCAGCCAATCGCGACGCCGAAGCAATGAAGTGGGCTGATCGGGCGATGGCGCTCGGCGATTCGTTCACCGTCGTCACTGCGCATTTCAAACGTGCAGTGATTCGATTGTCGCAGGGAAATTACAGCGAAGCGTTGGCGGAATTCACTGCGCTGAGAAGCAGAAATCTGAACGTGCGCGGTTTAAGCGCGACGACCAATCTGCCCGAAGTCGCATTTATGCGCGCTTATTGTTTGGAAAAACTTGGGCGATTTGACGAGGCGATCAACGAATATCTGGCGATGCCCGAATTGCGAAACGGAGCGGCTGGTTATTACGGATGGCGAGCCAGCGAAAGATTGCGCGCGCTCGGCTCGAATCCGCGCGCCAGAAATCTGATCGCTGCGAAGCAAGAGGCATTTTTGACGCAATCGCGTTCGGCCAATTCACAGGGCAATGCCGCAGTTGCAAAATCCGCTGCCAGTCAGGCATTGCGGCTGGCCGTTGACCAGACGACTCGCGGAGAGATGTTGCTTGTTTTGAAAACCGCCTACATGAAATTGCGCGGTTATCAACCGCCGACTGTTTCTTATTCAACAGCAGGACGAACTGCACCGCTTGCGGGCAATGAAGCGGCAGCCAGCGGCTCCGCTCATCAGACGATTGCCAATGAACTGCTTTTTCTTGGATTGTTCGATGAAGGCGCGCCGGAACTGGTTGAAGTAGGAGCAAGCCGCGCGACCGTAGCTTTTTATTGTTCCAGAGGCGAGTGCGCAAAGCGGAGTTATGAATTCGGAGATTCGCTGTTGGCCAGATTGCCGGATGATTACAGGCTGGAACTTTTGCCGCGCGACACGGCGGAAATTGCTTACCCGATGCCGTTTCGCGATTCGTTGGCGCGCCACGCCGAACCGCGCGGAGTTGATCCGCGATTCCTGCTTTCGATTGCGCGTCAGGAAAGCAGCTACAATACGCGCGTCAAAAGCCAGTCGGCTGCGCGCGGTCTGATGCAGTTCATCTCGCAAACTTCCAATCAGATTGCAACCCAACTCAGGCTTCGCGATTTCGAGCAGGACGATCTTTACAACGCAGACACGGCGATTCTGTTCGGCTCGCAATATATGAAAAACCTGTTTGACGAGTTCAAACATCCGCAGGCAGTCGCCGCCGCTTACAACGGCAGCGAAATCTCTGTTCGCCGCTGGATGGAGCGTTCGAACAGTTCGGACGTAGATCGTTTTGTGATAGAGGTGTTGAAGCGGGAAACGAAAGATTATGTTTTCAAAGTGACGAACAATTATCTGGCTTATCAGAAAATTTATCAGCGCCCGCACAAAACTCGCTCGCGGTGATCGCTATCTGAAGATTGAAATCGCGCCGTAAGACAATGCGGCGATCAATCCTGCAGCAGGAATTGTAATGATCCACGCCCAGACGATTCTGCCAGCGACTCCCCACCGAACAGCCGAAAACCGCTGAGCTGAACCCACACCGACGATTGCTCCGGTGATGGTGTGAGTCGTCGAAACCGGAATGCCAAAATGAGAAGCCAGGAAAATGGCGCTTGCTCCGCCGGTTTCGGCGCAGAATCCTCCGACCGGTTTTAACTTGGTGATCTTCGTTCCCATGGTTTTGACGATTCGCCATCCGCCCGACAAAGTCCCCAGCCCGATTGCCGTGAAGGCCGACAATCCAACCCAGTAGGGAATATCAGATTTCGCGTCTACAAAACCGCCGGTCACCAAAGCGGCCATGATGATCCCCATCGTTTTTTGCGCGTCGTTGGTTCCGTGCGAAAGGCTGAAAAGCGAGGCGGAGACCAATTGCATAAAGCGGAAAAATTTGTCCACACGCGACGGAGCGAAGTTGCGAAATATCCAGAAAACAGCCACCATCAATGTCATTCCGGCCAGCAAACCTACGGTCGGGGAGATGATGATGAATGAAAGAGTGCCGAACCATCCTTTCGGCCATTTGGTGTCCAGTATCAGTGATTGGAAACCCGCGTTGGCGATTGCCGCGCCTGCGTAACCACCGATCAGGGCGTGCGAAGAACTGGTCGGCAAACCCAGATACCAGGTGATCAGGTTCCAGGCAATCGCGCCGATCAAACCGGCCAGCACGACCCATTCGTTGATTTTCTCAGGATCAACCAGACCGCTGGAAACTGTTTTGGCCACCGCGTGAGTGCCAAGAAAGAAAGCAATGAAATTGAAGAAGGCCGCCAGGGCTACTGCTTTGCCGGGGGTCAAAACTCGCGTTGAAACAATCGTGGCGATTGAATTGGCGGCGTCATGAAATCCGTTTGTGTAATCGAATGCTAGAGCCAGAATAACTATGAAGCCGACGAGCACAAAAGTACTGTCCATACACACCTCAGCTTGTGGGAGTTTGTGGCTAGTTTGGGTTTGGAGATTCGGTGAACCAACATGTCAGGCTGCCAGACCGGCCTTTTCGTGTCAGGCGTTTTTCAGGACAATCGCTTCCAGCACATTGGCGACGTCTTCGCATTTATCAATCATCCGCTCCATCTTCTCGTAAATCTCTTTCATCTTGATGATAGTGATGGGATTGGTTTCTTCGGAAAAGAGTTTTTCAACGGCTTCGTGGTGATAAGTGTCCCCTTCATTTTCCAGCGTATGGATGACGACACAATCTTCCAACACCTTTTCACCGTTATTGCCCAACGCAGCGACGGCGTCTTTCAGTTTGGCTGTCAGGCGAACCATGACGTCGGTCATTTTGCGAGAATGTTCGGTTGATTGCGAGACGTGGTAAAGGATGATGCGTTTGGCGGTGTATTCGATGGCGTCAACAATGTCGTCCAGACCGCTGG
>CAYRQB010000456.1:0-4054 GCA_964426025.1 uncultured Heliomicrobium sp. | reverse complement strand
GCGGAGTTGGTGTCACCTGTTGCTATATTCAAAGAACTTTAGCCGTGCATTCAGGTTACAGTATGTCTGTATTTTGACGCCCAGCACGATAGAAAAAATATGACCCATCCTCCTAAATAGTGATGATGCGTAATTCGGTGTGGAATTGCTGCCCATCCCAACAAGTATTGCGAGGTGAAGACGACTGCAACTATCAGCATGATAACTGTAATATGGTTGCATAAAGCTGCTTCAGCCCTCATCTTGGGTAAAATCACTTTAGCCTGCTCGTCTGTCTTCTTCAGGTAGTTATGAATGGTATTCTCAAGGTCGATCAACTCTTTTTTACTGAAGCGCGCCAGATTTATCTGCTTATTATCGCCCTTTGTTAATCGAAGGCCAAGCTTGGTGATCAAACCGCCGATTGCAGTTTTAGAACTGTCCTCTTGTACGCTTTTTTTCCATATCTCACGAACAAATAAACGGTAAATTTCATATCCAAGTGGAGTGATCATAATTCCTACAACATAGCCAAGACCAATCAAGAGGACGATCAACAACGTTATAGGCGCAGCAGTTAGACCTTGAATTGTCCTCAAGTCGAAAGCTTCCTTCGGAAGAAAGTATCCCCAGAACCACATGAAAATTATGATAAGCAAAGCCCCGGCTGGCACCCTAGAGATGAGATCGAAATATACTTCTGGGACTATCTGAGTCAGCTTTGATCCTGGTGCGGTGATGTCATCGCTTGTTTCCTTGTCAGGCATGGCTCCTCCTGATTTGTCATACCGTAATCCGAAGACAGCATTGGCAGACCACGAGTGTAATCGCCCGTGGCCTGCCAATGGTTTTGCAATAACTATTTCGCTTTCAGATCAACCGAAACCGAAGTGTTTTCCCATTCCATTTTCAACACGCCGGCATTGCCCGAACCGGTCAATGCGATGGTGAACTGTTCGACAGGCTTTCTGGTTCTGGTGACGTTCAGGTCAACGCGTCCGAGGTCGTCTGCTTCCTTGTAACTGAACGCGCCCCATTGTTTGGCCGTTTTGTTGACGATCAATTTCCAACCGTTTTCATTCGGCAACGTGAACAGCGCGTAACTGCCGGCAGGCACTGACAGGTTGCCGATCATCAGATCAACTTCCGTTTCCAGCAGAGTCGCTTCGTCCGCGCCCGTACGCCAAACCTGTCCGTAAGGCACAAGTGCGCCTCCGATGGCTTTACGACCTTTCAAAGATGGCCGTCCGTAAGTGATGGACACCTTTTTGCCGTTGAGCGTCATTTCGACGGTTTCGTGCGGACTGACGCGCTGGCGTTGCGCTACCACAATAGCGACTGCCACGCACAGAAGCGCCAGAACCGACAAAGTCAATTTCAGTTTCATTTTGTTTTCTCCTTTTTTAGCTCAGTTGAAAGTTTCTTGATGAAATGTTTGTAGCATATCGGCGGAATAATTTCGCCTGGCCACGATTTCCGCCATCGCCCGTTTTCCTGTCGCGGATTTGCCCTCAACGCAATGAAGCAGTTCCCACCCGTCGAACTGCGCTCGCAATTCCCCGGGCTGAAGCAGAAACGTCGGATTCATTGGCTTGACCTGCGGATCGTCATCAACCATCGCTATAACGGCAATCGCTGCTCCGCCAATCCGAACGCCAGCTTTGATCGCCGCAAACAAATCGCGTTGCAGATAACAGCAATTGACGATCAGATCATAGGCTTCCGGTTCAATGACGAATTCGCCGGTTTCAAGATCAGCGACGTGCGCGTCCACGTGAAGTCCAAGCTCGCGCGCACGATCAAGCAGAATTTCAATTGCGACGCTGGAAGAATCAACCGCCGTGACCTGCCACCCGCGCTCAGCCAGATGAAGCGAATGACGACCTGCCCCACAAGCGACATCGAGAGCGCGTCCGGGCTTGAGCTTCGCGGCAAATTCGACAACCAGCGGATGCGAAAGATTGTTTATTTGCTCAAGGTGTTTGTAGCGCTCATCCCAACTTGTCATTTTATTCTTCTGTCACTGGAAACCTTGTTGCGTCGAAGTGTTTTACTCCGAGGATTCAATCGCAATCATCAATCTCAGGTTGGCAACCAACGGCGGCAAATCATTGGCCAGAATTTGCCAGAGAATATCGAAATCTACCGATGCGTCAATGCAAGATTCAGCGTAACTGCTCAGCCTCACCGAGTTGACGTACCGAATCAGTACCGCGACCGGTAGGGAGCGAGTCTCAACAATTAGCGAATCGCGGAAAACCCGCTTGCTACCGCGCGCGGTACTGACCCGGCTGAGCAGTTACGATTCAGCATCCTATCCTTATCCAAATCATCACGAGTTTTCCATGTGCCAACGTGACAGCTTCTTCTGCATGGCTCCACATATGACGTATGGCGATTACCGGATTACGCTTGCTCATATTGAGTCTCCGCTTCCGATTCAACCAAGACATCAACATCGCTGTCCGGACGAAAATCATCGCGCAGCACTGAACCGAAAAACGCCAGGCGACGAATGTTACGACGACGGCAAAAGTCTTCAATTTTGGATTGGTCAAGTTTGATGCGAATCATGCCTGCCTCTCTTTCCGATTGCTTATGCCGTTAAGATAACGCCCCAACGCCGTCAACGGAAACTGATTACGGTATTGATGGTAGTTGATATAAAAGTGACCCGGAAAGCCCGTGCCGGTGAATTCGGCTTCAGGCCAACTGCCGTCGGCGTTCTGGCGATTGAGCAGGTATTCGATTCCCTGTCTGACCGAATCGGATTCGTAATCGCCCGCAGCCATCAAGCCGATCAAAGCCCAGGCGGTTTGCGAAGGCGTGCTTGGACCTTTGCCGCGAAGCTCAGGCTTTTTGTATGAATCGCAGGTTTCGCCCCAACCGCCGTCGGCGTTCTGCACGCTTCGCAACCAGGCGGCGGCTTGTTTGACCGCGTCGCATTCCATATCGAAACCGACGAACGGCGCAATCGAACGCAGACCGACCAGCGCCAGATAAGTTCCGTAAATGTAATTCACTCCCCAGCGTCCCCACCACGAACCGTCTTTTTCTTGCAGGCCGAGCAGGAAATCAATCGCGCGTTCGACATCTTCGTCGCGGTAATGTTTTTCGCCGAGCTTCGATTGCCAAGCCCCCAGCATTTCCAGAACGCGCCCGGTCAGGTCGGCGGTCGGCGGATCAATCATCGCTTTCAGATCGCCGTACGGCATCTGATTCCAAAGGTCTTGAGTGTTGTCCAAGTCAAACGCCGCCCAGCCTCCGGCCTTGCATTGCATCGTCATCACCCATTCGGTTGCGGCGCGGCAGGCTTCCAGTTTGTATTCGTCATCATCGAGCTTCATTGTCAGCAACGACATAATCACCGCCGCAGTGTCGTCAACATCCGGGTAATGATCGTTGAAAAACTCGAAAGCCCATCCGGCGGGTTTGCCTCGCCGATTGAAAACAGCCCAATCTCCGTATCGAAAGATTTGCTGGGTCAGCAGCCAATCGCCTGCGGCTTTGATGCGCGGATCAGTTGGGAAAATTCCAGAATCGAGCAGAGCGGACAATCCCAAAGCGGTATCCCAGGTCGGCGAAATGCACGGTTGAAGGCGCAAGTATTGAGGAAGTTCGGAATCAGCCATCGTGCCTTCTTCGATGCAGAAACGGTCGAGCGCATCAAGTCCGCGTTTGATGTAAGGATGTTTACCGGAATAACCGAGCGCGTGAAACATCAGAATTGAATTCAACATCGCCGGAACGATTCCGGCCCAATCGCCCGACGCGTCCTGGCGTTCGATCACCCATCGTTCGGCGGCTTCGATGCCCGCTTGCCTGCGCGGAACGAATCCGATTCGATCCAGCGTTTTCAGAATTTTGTCCGCCGCCAGAAAGAACGCGCCGATTGCGGTTCCGTCGTTGTTTTTCAATCCCGCGTCAGCTTTTTGGCGAGAACCTTCGACGAAAAGTTCATCGGCGTAAATTCCAAGATCGTAGACAGGCTTTTTGTCTATCACGACCAGCAGCGGAACCGTCGAAGAGCGCGCCCAACTGGCCATCGTGTAGATGTTGAACGGAAACCATTTCG
>CAYRQB010000455.1:0-4071 GCA_964426025.1 uncultured Heliomicrobium sp. | reverse complement strand
TTGTGAACTATTCGGACAATTCGGAAAAGTCCTTGAGAAATGTCACTGCTGGACAGGTATGCGATGGTTTGGAGGAGTTTTATAAAGACTACCGAAATCGAGGAATCTTAATCCGCGATGGTGCCTGGGTAGTGTTTAAACAAATTGCCAGCGAATCGCAAGGTGAAATAAACAGACTGATTGAAAGTCTACGAAATCCACCTAAACCACCAGCCAAATAGGCCTAAACTAGCACACAGCTAGCTTAGGCCTATCTGATAAGAACAACGCGCTGGCTTGCACATATTGACCAGCAAGGCCATTGCATTTGACTTTTGCGAGATGACGGCGGCAATCTGGTCGCAATTGGTCTTGAGCAGGACTCTCCTTTGTTGATTACTTCTCAGTGTCCCAGAAAGTTGTACTTCAATGTATCCCCACACATCTTCGTTCCAACGCTGCAATGTATGCGGCAAACAGACCAAACACGGCTTTCTCTTCTGCCCGCAATGTGGAAACGAATTGTCAACTGACGCTTCCGTCCCTCAACCGTCTTCAATACTGAGACGCGCGAACAGAATCTCAAACAAAACTATTGGTTTGATTGCATTAGGGATAATGGTTTTTAGCATTCTGCTCTCGATCATCAGGACAACCAATCAACAGGATTTCAGACAATCCACAATGCCAGACGATCTGCCAGCGGTTTTAGTTGAGCCTTCGCCAACAATCGAAATCAGTCAGCCGAAGCCTGTTCAAAACCTGAAAGTCCCACGGACAAGGCCAGCGACGAAAGCAAAGAAGGTAGAATCTGTCACGTCCGGGTCTGAACGCATCACCACATATTCACAGCCGACCGGCAAGCAGAGCGGCTACATCACCGGGCCGCGCGGAGGCTGTTATTACATCAATCGTAATGGAAACAAGACCTATGTGGACAGGAGTCTTTGCGGCTCATCGTACTCTTCAGGCAGTTCTTCATTCAGCCAGCGGGGTTATATCACGGGGCCGCGTGGTGGCTGCTACTACATCAATGGGAATGGAAACAAGACGTACGTTGATCGAAGCCTGTGCAGATAAGATGCCTATACAATCCGGGCAGGTGGATTGCCTCTCCCGGCTATTCGGCAACGCTACAGCAATCGTGAAGCGCAAACTGATTCCATAATTCGCCCAATAGAAAAGCCGCCCAGGTCATTATGACTTGAGCGGCTTTCCGTTTTCGGATATTGCAATTTTAAGCGGCGGCAAGTTCGGATTGCAGACGGTAAGAATAACGCGCCGGTTTCCGTGTGTTGACCAGCAAGGCTATCGCGTCCGATTTTTGCGCGACAACGGCGGCGATCTGGTCGGCAAGGTGTTCTGGGATGGCGCGGCCTTGCTTTTCCGCCAGCAGGTAGAAATACATCAGCCGTATCAGCGAATCAGCCTGCGGGCCAATCATCTGGCCGCCGTTTTCCCAGCGTGAAAGCGTGGCTGTGTCTATGCGCAGAAACGCTGCCCATTCCTTCGCCTTCAACCCAAGATGCTGGCGCAGAAAGCGGGCTTCTTTGCCGGACAGCGGCACGCCTTGCAACGCGACGGCCTGGCCGATGGTGGCGTGTAGTTCGTTAATGCGCGGGATGATCGGCGAACGCTGGCCGCAAGCCTGGCAGACGCGCACGTCAATGTTTTCCAGGTAGACGTTATCCAGCCCGCATTCGGTGTAATGGTAACGCTGGTTGCGTTCGATGGTGGTTTCGCTATGGCAGAGTTCGCATTTCATAAGCCGTTTCTCCAATCAAAAGACCGTCACGATGTAAAGCTGCATGTCGGTTTCGATAATCAAGGTGACGGCGGTCAGTTCGTCGCCTTCGGTGTCCTCGCCTTCCACGCGATATTTCCAGTTGCTGTAAACGCTGTCCCATTCCGGCGCGCGGCGAATCTCGCCGGTCTTCAGCGTCGCCACAATATCGAGCATCGTCACGCCGCGTTTCGGCATTGATTCAGAGCGGCAATGAAACGAAAGCTCAACCGTGCCTTCGTCAAGGATCAAGGCGATCCTCTCTTTCGCTTCATCGGCGGTCAGCGCGTTGGGAACACTCATTCTTGCCTCTTCAGATAGCCTGACACATCGAAACCCAAGTCTAGCCTTACTTGATAATATGTCAACTTAAAATTGACAGCCGACAGCAAAGCAGACCGTACAGGCAATTGTCTTTTGTGTATCCGATTGGGATTCAGCGCACGTGTGCGTTTAATTCTGAAAATCGAATTTCGCGCACACGTGCGGAAAATCGCCTAAGCGTTGCAATTAATGGGCTTGCTCATCCGGCGGATTCTGTGCGCAAAAACCGAATCGAATAACCGTTTCCGGCCATATTCGACAGCTTCACCAAAGCTTCGGGATCATCAAGCGTGACGTTGATTACGCTGTCCATCAGCCTGGCTATCTGCTTCGCCTTCGGATCATTTATTTCCGACGCAAGAGACATCACTTCAAACAGAGCGACCGGCACTTGCATCAGTTCCGTAACCTTGCCGAACGGCTCTCGACAGGTAGCTGGCGATAAGTTGTTTTTTGAACGCGGCATATTTCACCTTTCCTTTCGTTATTGAACTAAAGAGCTTGTCATTTACTCGACTCACGTAAACCGCCGGTTCGTTTCCGTCCGGCTCTTTCCATCGGATGCGAAACGCGAAGGTGTTGCGGGAAGCCTTCACATAATCCACGCGATAAGTGGTATCCGTGCTTTTCTTCCGGCCCCGCTTTGTTGGTTTGATCGGAAATGAAAGAACGTTGCCAGACTCGGAATCGTCGTCGCTGCTTACTCCAAGCGTCGGTTCGATCACAGCCGGAGCGATGAACGGTTGCGGCTGGCCGCGCGCGGGCTGTTCGATGCGCGCCGGTTGAGTTTCCGCCGGTGTGACCGGCGGCAGGGCATTCTCAACCGGCGCTTTCAGTTTGGGCGTGTGGCAATCTTCTCTCCGCCTTGCCAGACTGTGACCGGCTTCGGCAGTGTCGGAGCTTCCGTCAGACCGAACGCAGCGGCGATCTGCGCGCGAAGTTCCGGGTCTGTGATGCTGGCCAAAGCCTCGCGCTCCCGGTTCTTCATCCGGGCGAACTCTTCCAGCTTCGTGGCGTATTCGTTGCCGAGTCTGATTTTTTCTTCCAGGTTCGTCAGCCGTTCGCGTTCAAGCTGGCTTTCGGCGCGCAGATTTGCGGATTCGGCAACCAACTGAGCGCGGCCAGTTTGGATTTCAACCTGAGCCTTTGCCTGCTCAGCCGCGACTTTCCGCCGCCAGTGCAGAAGCGGAACCACAATTGCCGCCAGCAACAGAAGACCGAACAACAGCGGAAAAGCGACGCGCTCACAGTAAAACCGGATGCCGCCGGACAAGTCGGAGTGAGACTCCAAACGAAACCAACTGATGGTTGCGTGCGTGACGGAAAAGGAGGTCAACAACACGCCAAACACGCCAAGCGCGGCTTGATGCTTGCCGGATGAACGGTTGAAATTGTTGATGCAGTAAAGCGCCGTCGCTTCACCGGCCAGAGCGAAGGCAGCGGTCATGTATCCCTCCCAGCCCGGAACGGTGACGATGAACAAGCGGGCGTTGTAATAGCCGAACAGGACAAAAAGGCAATACTTCAAAGCCTTGATGTACCCTCCGTCAGTGGCAAGCTGAAAGCTGTCCGCCTCTTTCTTCAGTTCTTCGGATTCGCGCGCCTGCTGGTTTGCGCTGGCGAAAGCTTTGCCAATCTTGAAAAGTTGCATGTGAATTACTCCCGTTGAAAACGCGAACAGGGCGGATGGTGAACTCTGCCCGGAATCGCTTGGTTGATTGGTTCGGGAGTGGCAGAATCCGGTCACGCGGTGACTGTTCGATCACTCCCAAAGAGTGGTTGACGGTTACAAGGGGCTTGCTGGTGTTTCCGCACAGGCAAGCCCTTCGCGTGTCGGCAAATTTTTTGCCGACAGTGAAGCAATTCTGGATAGGAATTTGTCGAGGGCTGAAAAGGGTGAAAATGCCGTTTTGAGGGTCGTATGTGCTACAAAACGTGTTACAGGCGGCGATAATAGAAAAGGGCTTAGCGGCTGATATGTCGCT
>CAYRQB010000454.1:0-4088 GCA_964426025.1 uncultured Heliomicrobium sp. | reverse complement strand
CTTTCTGCCGAAGATTCTTTCCTGCGAAGAAATCTGGTGTCAGGGATTTTCAGAGCCGAATTCTGGTAGCGACGTGGCTTCGCTTGCGACCAAAGCCACGCTCGACGGCGATCATTTCATCGTCAACGGCCAGAAGATTTGGACTTCGCTGGCGCACGTGGCCGATTGGGTTTTGCTGCTGGTTCGCACCGATCCGAATGTGCCGAAGCATAAAGGCATCACGGCTCTGCTGGTGGACATGCACTCGCCCGGAGTCGTTGTCCGTCCGCTGAAACAGATGAACGGCGACTCCAGTTTCAACGAAGTCTTTTTCGATAACGTCAGTGTGCCGATGGCCAACGTGCTGGGCGAAATCAACAAAGGCTGGAGCACGGCGATTACCACGTTGATGAACGAACGCGCGCATCTGGGAACCGGGACTTACGTTGCGTTCAAACGCAATTACGATCAATTGATCGCTCACGCGCGGCAGATGAAACGCAACGGCAAACCGGTCAGCAAAGACCCTGTCATTCGCCAAAAACTGGCGCAGGCCTTTATGGAGTTGGAAATCTTTCGTCTGACGAACACGCGCGCGTTGAGCAAAATGCAAAACCAGCACGTGCCAGGGCCGGAAAACTCCATCCTGAAAATTCAATGGAGCGAATACAATCAACGATTCCAGCAAATCGCCATGGAAACATTGGGACCGGTGGCGCAACTGCACGGTTTCGACGGCGGCAAATGGGTTTACGATTTCCTGCGCACCCGCGCCAACACCATCGAAGCCGGAACCAGTGAGATTCAACGCAACATAGTGGCTGAGCGTGTGCTTGGCTTACCAAAGAGTTACTAAATCGGCGAAGCATTTGGAGTGCGTTGGCTCGGCAACGCTTTGTGTTCTCAATTGATAATTTCCGGCAATTGAATGCCCGACTTGAGAACGCAAAAGCTGCGTCGAGACGCAGCACTCCAAAGAGCGTGCCAAGCGGTGAATGACTATGGATTTTGATCTGACAAAAGCACAAAAACTGCTGCAACAATCGGCGCGCGATTTCTTTTCGCGCGAATGCAAACCGGAGCGCGTGCGCGAATTGATGGCTTCGGAAACGGCGTTTGACGACAAGCTCTGGCGCGAGATGGCCGATCAAGGCTTCACGGGTTTGACCATTCCAGAAGAATGCGGCGGATTAGGTTTGAGCCTGGTTGACCTGATTGCCGTCACAGAAGAAATGGGCAGAGCCTGTTTGCCCGGCCCGTTTATTTCCACGCTGTGGGCGGCCAGTTTGATCGAACGCGCAGGCAACGAAGGCCAGCGCAAACAATATCTGGAACCGATTGCCGTCGGGGATTTGAAAGCGACCGTTGCGTTGTTGGAAGAAACCGGCGAATGGAACGCGGACGCCGTTCAGTTGGCGGCGAATAAAGACGGCAAGGAATATCGGCTGCGCGGAACAAAGCATTACGTCAGCGACGCGGCGGTAGCGGACATCATCATCGTTGTCGCTCGCGATGGCAATGAACTGGTTTTGCTGCCGGTTGAGCGCCCATCTGGCACTGATGCTTCGGGTGTCAAGATCACGGAAACTCCGACGATTGACGCGACGCGAAAAATTTATTCGGTTGAATTCGACAACGTCGTTGTTCACGAAGCCAATGCGCTGGCTTTCACCACACAAACCAAAGAAGCGTTGGAAGCGGCGACCGACGTGGCGACCGTCGCGTTGTGCGCTGAAATGTTGGGGATGATGCAATGGACTTTGGAAACGACTGTGGAATACGCCAAGACTCGCCAACAGTTCGGCAAACCCATAGGCATTTACCAGGCTGTCCAACACCAATGCGCGGATATGTTCAACTTCGCCGAAAGCGCGCGGTCGGCGATTTATTATGCTGCGTGGGCTGTCGCGGAAAACGATCCTTCGGCGAAGCTGGCTGTGTCTGTGGCCAAAGGCTTTTGTTCCGACGCCGCGCGCGAAGTCGGCAATCGCGGCGTTCAGGTTCACGGCGGCATAGGTTTCACCTGGGAACACAACATCCAGCTTTATTACAAACGCGCGAAATCGTCGGAGATTCTCTTCGGTGACGCCAACTACCATCGCGAAAAGATTGCGGAAAAAGTAGTGGATGAATCGGAAGGCTAAGTTATCAGGCAAAAAATTTTGACAGGATTTACAGGATTCAGCAGGATGAAAAGTGGTTATCAATTTTCATCCTGTCCAATCTTGTAAATCCTGTCTATTTTTCCGGCTGGATTACCTCTTTAGCTGCGCCAGAATGCGGCGCATTCTTCCCACCAACTTCACCAACTGAGCGTCGTCAATTTTCTCTCCGGCCAAAGTCACTTCGGCGTCGCTCAGAGATTGACGAACTTCTATTTCATCAATCGGCAATCGGCGACGACGAAGCGCGGCGACGATGTCTTCGGTTTTGGCTCGCGAAGACAAACCCAATCGGCGACAAAGTGCGGCTTTGAATCGCGGGTAGATGTTTTCCAGCGCCAGATCGCGCGCGCGCGCGACTTGTTGCAGGTTGGCCATCGAACCTACGAATTCCAGCGGCGAATGGCGGTCGGATTTGGGCAATGGCAACGGACGAGCGAAGCGTTTGCCGACGCTGTAAACGATCAGCAGGCTCATCAACAACAATTGCAGCATCAGCCATGGCACAGGAGTTCCGCGCACGTAATTGACCAGCGGGTTTGATTGCGAACGATAACCGTGATGAAACTCGTCAAAAAGAATTTGCCGTCGCCCGCTTTCGCCTGAGCTTAAAGCTTCAACCAGATTCATCGCCAACGTCAGATTCGATCCGCGCGCGATGCCGTTGTTGGCGATGACGAATGGATCTGAAAGGAAAACCAGACGGCCTTTGCCAAATTGAAAATCGGCCAGCACCGCGCCGTCCTTGTCTCCAAGATGAACGACCGGAGCGTAAAGAAAAGGCGGAGGCGTCTGCTCTTCGCCTTGCTCTGCTGACTGTTCGGAGCTTTCAGGTGTGGCAGTTGGCGTGGGTTCAGGTGTCGGGCTTGGCTCTTCTTCCTCTTCATCGGATTCATCCGATTCCGGCAATTCGAATTTGATCCGAGCCGCCAGCATCGTCAAAGCCAATCCGCGCAAATCTCTGGTCAATTCGGTCGGCTGAACAATCAACTCATCGCTTTTGGTTTCGATCAAAGTTTCCGCCGGAGCATCCCACGCCGGATTTTTGGCGATGATGCGAGATTGCACCATCGGATCGCCGAATTGAGAAACCGGATAGCGGCTGACGATCAGGGCGTTCCCGCCGTCAGCAATCCATTTATGCAAGGCTTCGATTTCCTGATCGGGAAGGTCAATGTTGGGATTGAATGGGCCGACAACAACCAGCATCGCGTTGGGAGCTTTTTTAGCCAGTTCCTTGTAATTCTCTCGCCAACGCAAAATGGCAATTCCCGATTCTTCCAGCAACTGGTAAAAAGCGCGCGTGCCGGTTGGGCCGGAATTGTAACTTGAGCGAATCGGCAACATCTCGCTTTCCTTCGGGCGATCCAATTCAAGATTGCCAGCCGCGCTCAAGGCGACGATTACGCCGAGCGCCAAAACGATGCTGATGATGATGCCAAGGTGACGACGCATAGCCGAGTTGACTTAAACACCGAACTGTTTGAAGTGATGATCAATGTGTTTGTAAATCAGCGCTCCCCAATCTTTTGCCGACAACTTTCCGAACGCCGGGTGTTCCGGCCAATCGGTTCTTTCATTGTCGGCTGCGAATTTCGCCAGCACATCTTTGAACTGAACTACTTCTCGATCCCATTCTTCAGGCGTTCTTTCAATCAATTCGGGAGCGGTCGGCGCTCCTTTGGGAAACGGCAGCCAGTAAATAATCAGATGTCTGATCGGCGGAAATTTCAGCGGCGAGCTTTTTGGGGCTACATCGAGTTCGCCGATTGCCATTCGCACGCCGTCGGTGACGTGCGCCAGCATGCGGCTGCAATTCATCTTTCCCCATCGGGCCGACGCATTCGGTTGAAGATTGCCGACGCGCATCAAAACCTCCTTGCGCGCGTCCGATTGCCAAATTGATTTCATGCTTTCTCTCCTTATGCCTGTCGTTTTCGTCAACCT
>CAYRQB010000453.1:0-4116 GCA_964426025.1 uncultured Heliomicrobium sp. | reverse complement strand
CCAAAAAGATCGGCGATTACGCGATGGAACACGGCGTGCCGATGGCAATGCATTTTGCCGGTTCGCCGATTTCGTTCCGCGCCAACGTTCATTGCGCTGCGGCGACAGAAAATTTCATCTCGCTCGAACACCACTCGATTGATGTTCCGTGGTGGGAGCAGATGGTGAAAACCAAAACTCCGCTCGTCGAAAAAGGCTTTGCTCCGGTTCCGGAAGAACCGGGATTGGGCATTGATGATCTGGTGTCGGAAGTAATCAAACAACACCTGCATCCTGATCATCCGGGCTATTTTGAGCCGACGCCCGAATGGGAAAAAGACAGAGTCAACGACCGGTTGTGGAGTTGAAGAAAATGGCTGACGGATTCGGCGTATTGACAGGGAGCATACCAACTCAATCCACCCCTCTGCTCCGGCAGTGCGTCGAATTCGCCGGCCATTGAAGCTTAACCTAAAAGGAAGAAGCCTTGCGCTTCCCGAAAACCCCAACGACAAAAACCAAACGGAGGTCTGATATGTCAGGCAGAGAGAGCATTAAGTTGATTATGGCTGCATTGAGCTGTCTGCTCGTTTTGGCCATTTCAGTCATGGCTCAGGCGGATCGCGGTACGATCACCGGCAGCGTGACCGATAACACCGGCGCGGCAGTTCCCGGAGCCACAGTGACAGTGACGAATCTGGGAACCAACAGCGGTTCGACAGCGGTTACTTCCAGCGTCGGCGTGTTTTCGATCCCGGCATTGCCGCCAGGTATTTATCGCGTCCGCATTGAAAAGCCCGGTTTCAAAAGCGCCGAAATCGGCCAAGTGAACGTGACGACCGGTGGCACTTCGTCGGCCAACGTCAGTCTGGAGATCGGTCAGGTCAGCGAGACGGTCGAAATCGCAGCCGCTGGCGGAGCGCAGGTGCAAACTGAAAACGCCAAGATCAGTTCTCAGGTCTCCAACAGACAAATTGATCAATTGCCGTTGGTGGTGAGTGGCACGATGCGCAGCCCGTTCGATCTGACCTTGCTGACGCCGGAATCGAAGCCAATCGGATTGGGCGGCGACGCGGGTACGGGCGGCGCCGGTTATACGTCGCAGTTTTCGCTCGGCGGCGGGCAGGGCGGAACCTGGGGGATCACGCTGGATGGAGCATCGTCCGGAACCAGCCGTTTCGGTTCGACCGAATGGGCCAGCCTGAACACGCCTTCGATTGACGCGATCACCGAATTCGCCGTGGACACCAATGGGTTCAAGGCGGAATCCGGTCGCGCGCAGGGCGGCAATCTGACTTTTTCATCGAAATCCGGTACGAACGAATATCACGGAACCGTTTACGAATTCGCGCGCAACAATTACTTCGACGCGCGCAATTACTTCGAAAACAAAACCAGCACGCTCAAACAACACGATTACGGTTTGACCTTCGGCGGACCGGTTCGCATTCCGTGGGTTTACAACGGCAAAGATAAAACATTCTTCTTCGGTTCGGCGGAATGGTTTCGCAATCGCGCCGGATCGAACGATTTCGTCACTTCCGTTCCGACGCCGGAAATGTATCAGGGCGATTTCAGCCGATGGGTTGATCCGACCGGCAAGCTGCTGACAATTTATGATCCGGCGACGACGCGGGCAAATCCGGCTTTCGATTCGACCAAACCGATCAGCGAATCGAACCCGCGCTTCATCCGCGATCCGTTCCCGAATAACCGTATTCCGGCCAACCGCATCAGCCCTTTGTCTAAAAAATATCTGGATTACGTCGGCAATACTGTCTTCCCGAATTCCGCAGGAGCGCCGGGAACTTATTCTTATGTCAACCAGAATTTCCGCAGCACGGCGGGCAGTTCGCTTTTCCCGTGGACGAAATGGAGCGTCAAGGTTGACCACAACTTTTCCGAAAAACACAAAATCAGCGGTCTGTACAATTACGGCCTGAGCGAAGTTCTGCCGGGAGTTGACGGTTTCCCGCGTCTTCCTTCGACGGTCAGCGATTTCCGTTACACCCAACAGGACAGCCACGTCTGGCGAGTCAATTACACCTGGACGATTTCGCCGACGCTGGTCAATTACCTTTATGGCGGCGTCAATTGGTGGAAGCAGTTCAACTACACGCCGAACATCGGCGGCGGTTGGAAAAATCGCGGCATCTGTTTGCCAGGCGCTTTCAATTGCGACGAGAACCTGTTGCAGGTGGAATTCCAGAGCGACGGTTATTACACCTGGGGCGGTTCGGCTGGCGACGGTTCGGAAAATCCGATCTTCACAGTCGGCGACGACCTGACGATCATCAAAGGCCGACACTCGATCAAGACCGGCTACCTTTATGAGCGGCTGCATTACAACGGATTCGGACGCCAGACGCTTTCAGGATTGGTGCGAGTCAGCCGCGCGCAAACCAGCATTCCGCAAAGCGGCAATTCCGCGCTGGGCGGAGGCAACTCTTTCGCCTCGTTCCTGCTTGGTGAAGTCAACGGCGCGCAGACGGAAAACGACCGCTTCGTTCGTCAATACTGGCGCGGTCACGCGGCCTACATTCAGGACGATTGGAAGGTCAATCAGAAACTGACGCTGAATTTCGGCTTGCGTTACGACGTGACTTTGCCGCCGCTGGAACGCGACGACAAATGGAGCGATTTCGATCCGTTCACGCCAAACCCCCGCGCTGACAACCGGCTGGGCGCGCTTCGCTTTGCCGGATTCGAAGCGGGCGAAGTCGGCAAACGCACGCTGGTCGAAGGCTGGTACAACGGATGGGGCCCGCGCTTCAGTTTCGCTTACAGCCCCAGCGAGAAAACCGTCATTCGCGGCGGAGTCGGTCGCACCTTCGGACTCGTCCGCACAACTTCCGGTTCGACTCACTTCGCCGGAGCGATCCAGATTTACAGCGTCCCGTCGCCGGACGGCATCAATCGCCTGTTCAAACTCGACGACGGATTCATCGTCAACGGAGTCAACACCGTGCCGCAACCGCCGAGCGTTGATCCGGGTTTCAACACCAACGCCGACGTGGATTGGTGGCAGTATCAGGAAGTTTCGCGTTTGCCGGAAAACTGGAACTGGACTTTGTCCATTCAGCGCGAATTGCCCGGCAACTTCCTGGTCGAAGCTTCGTACAACGCCAGCGTAGGCGTTCATCTGATGTCCGGTTTGCTGAACGTCAATCAGTTGGATTCCAAATACATCTACGACCCGGTGGTCAATCCGCTGTTGAACCTGCGCATTGATTCGGCGGCGGTCAAAGCAGCCGGATTCAGCAAACCTTATCCGTCGTTCCCCGACAACCTCAGTTTGAACCGCGCGCTTCGCCCGTTCCCGCAATACAACAACATCAACACCTGGAGCGGCAACGGCGACCGCAGCGGTCATTCGACCTATCACGCAGCCGTCGTCAAAATGGAGCGCCGCGTTTCGGAAGGCATTTACCTGCAAGGTTCGTATGTCTTTTCGAAGCTGATCACTGACTCAGACGTGGTGGATTCGGGCGGACGCGCGATGGATCAATACAATCGCCGTTTGGAAAAATCGGTCGGCGCGTTCGATCTGCCGCACAACTTCAAATTCAGCTACATCCTGGACACGCCAATCGGCAAAGGCAGGAAGTGGGATTTGGGCAAAGTCGGCAACACCGTCATCGGCGGTTGGCGATTTGCGGCGATTCACGTTTACACCAGCGGCCAGCCGATTCAATTGTCCGGCGGCGCAGTTGGATTGGGCGGACGCAGCGCCGCGCTGGTCAAGACGCTGGACGGTTGGGTGGTTGACGCTCCGTCGAATCCGAATTACCGCGCGACGACCGGTTTCACCAGCTACTTCGCGCCGGTCTGTTCGATTGCGGTTTTCTGCAACGCCAACGGTCAGGTCGTTCCGCAAACCAACACGCTGGGCAATGCGCCGCGCTTCAACGGCAAGGCTCGTCGTCCAGCGATCCTGAACGAGAACGCATCGTTGCAGAAAAGCTTCCAACTCACCGAAAGATTCCGTCTGGATTTCCGCTGGGAAGTCTTCAACGTTTTCAATCGAGTGATTTTGGGCGGACCCGACACCGGCATCACCAGCCAGAACTTCGGACGCATCACCAGCGCCGCGCCGCCGCGCCAGATGCAGTTCGGATTGAAGCTGTATTTCTAAAC
>CAYRQB010000452.1:0-4124 GCA_964426025.1 uncultured Heliomicrobium sp. | reverse complement strand
CGTTGGTTCGGGCCTGGTTGAATTGTCAGGCGGAGGAAAAGTCGAATTGATCATCTGGCCGGTTTTCGGCGGAGGCAGCGAACGATCGCGCAACGCAAATTCCTTTTCATCGTCAGGATCGGTTTTGATCTGCGGCAATCGTTTCAGCAGATTGCCGACCACATCATCAGAAAGCGGCGAAGCGGATGGCGCGGCGATTGGCTGAGCGCGGTCTGCGCTTTCCTGACCTTCGCTCAAACGGAATTGCAATCCTTCTGACGCGTTGGCGGTCTGGATTGGCCTGACTCCGCGACGACCTTGCCCGCTGACGTTTGACCAGATCACCGCCGGAAGCGTGAAGGCGATTAACGCCAGCAACAACAGCAAGCGCGAAGATGACGATTCAAAATGAATTCTGGATTTCACTGGCTGACTCCTCGTTACTGAGAACCAAATCATCGGTTTGGTTCATCATCAATAAAAACATCGTTGTCTGGGGACTGAGCATTTACCTTTATCGAACGAACCGCAAATCTTTCCTTGCCGATTTTACCCGCCGAGCGCGAAAGTTACAGACAAAGTTGCAGACGCGAAGTGAGCGGACTTTGTTCCACTTTCTCAAATGCGGAGCTTGCCTGCTTTGACCGACGCTGGCTATGATGGCGGATATGAGCGTACCGACTGCCGCAATTCTGGTCATTGGCGACGAAATCCTCAGCGGAAAAGTTGAGGATGCGAACGCCCGTTTGTTGATTGGCGAATTGCGCGAACTTGGGGTTGCATTGCGGCGCATTCTGGTTGTTCCCGATGAAGTTGATGATGTTGCGGCGGCTGTGCGCGAATTGTCCGCGCACTTTGATCACGTTTTCACTTCGGGCGGAGTCGGTCCGACTCACGACGATGTGACGATCATCGGCATCGCGCAGGCTTTCGACACCGCAGTCATTCGTCATCCCGAACTCGAACGCCGACTGAACACATACTTCGGCGCGAATGCGGACGAATCAAAAATGCGAATGGCCGATGTGCCCGGCAATGCCGAATTGATTGAACTGCCTGATTGGCGCTGGCCTGTGCTGGTTTGCCGCAACGTTTACATTTTGCCCGGCGTGCCCGAACTCTTCAGCAAAAAGTTCCTGGCCATACGCGAACGTTTTCGCGTCGAACCGTTTTTTGCCAAAGCTCTGTATACGCTTGAAGACGAATTCGATATTGCCGAAAGTCTGCGCGACATTGCCGACGCCAATCCGATGGTCGCCATCGGCTCTTATCCGAACTTCTCTTCGCCCGAGTACAAGGTCAAGGTAACTCTGGAATCGAAAGACAATCTCGCTCTTGAAAAAGCTGTTGAAGCCATGATGACCAAGCTAAACGGCGAGCGGTTGGTACGAATCGAATAATGCGCTCGGCTCTGGCTTAGCCAATTAGCCCAAGCAGTTCAAATGCCTGTCCGCTTTGCTGTTAGCGGCCTATGGTCTATAATCCGCGCCTGTTTTCACACCAAGAAGTTAAAAACTAAGACACCAAAGAGGTATCACCAGCTATGATCCTATTCGCCTTAGGCATCTGCATTCTTGCATCGCTTTGTCTCGTTCTTCGTGGGACTCGGCTCAATCGTACATTCATAAAACTGGCGTCTGGCGCGGCCTTCGTCGCCGTCAGCGCAATTTCGGCTTTCGCGCAGGAACATCGCCCCGGCGGCGAAGCCAATTTGAAACTGCCTGATCTTTCAACCGTCTCGTTTATGGGCGGAACCAACGGGCGCACGTTGCTTATGGTCGGCATCGTCGTCTCGCTGCTCGGCATGGTTTTTGGGTTGATGATTTACACGCAACTCAAGAAAATGCCCGTGCATCGGTCAATGCTCGAAATTTCCGAGCTGATATATGAAACCTGCAAAACCTATCTGATCACGCAGGGCAAATTCATTCTCATCCTGGAAGCCTTCATTGCCATCATCATCATTCTTTATTTCGGCGTTCTTGTCGGTTTCCCGGTATACAAGGTCGCCATCATCCTGGTCTTCAGTTTGATCGGCATCGGCGGCAGTTACGGCGTGGCGTGGTTCGGCATCCGAGTCAACACCTTCGCCAATTCGCGCACGGCATTCGCCAGCTTGGGCGGCAAACCGTATCCGATTTATGCCATCCCGCTGAAAGCCGGAATGAGCATCGGCATGATGCTGATCTCCGTCGAACTGCTGATCATGCTCTGCATTCTGCTGTTCATTCCGGGCGATTACGCCGGGCCGTGCTTCATCGGCTTTGCCATCGGCGAATCGTTGGGCGCGGCGGCATTGCGTATCGCGGGCGGCATCTTCACGAAGATTGCCGACATCGGCTCCGACCTGATGAAGATCGTCTTCAAGATCAAGGAAGACGACGCGCGCAATCCGGGCGTGATTGCCGATTGCACGGGCGACAACGCGGGCGATTCGGTCGGCCCGTCGGCTGACGGATTTGAAACTTACGGCGTGACTGGCGTGGCGCTGATCACGTTTATCCTTCTCGCCGTCAACGATAAGGTCTTGAACATCTCCGCGCTGGCGACCAGCCTCAACTTTCCCTCGACACAGGCGTTCGTCGAATCCCTCCAGGTGCAACTGTTGATCTGGATTTTTGTGATGCGCGTGATGATGGTCATTGCTTCCGCCGGGTCGTATTTCATCAACGAAGCAATCACCAAAGCGCGTTACGCGGTCGCCGACCAGATGAACTTTGAAAAGCCACTGACCAGTTTGGTCATTATTACTTCCATTGTTTCGATCATCCTGACCTTTGTCGTCTCTTACTTGATGATCCCGAACCTGGCCAATGACAGTACACTTTGGTGGAAGCTTTCGGCCATCATTTCTTGTGGAACGGCGGCGGGCGCGATCATTCCTGAATTGGTCAAAGTCTTCACCTCCACCGAATCGCGCCACGTCAAAGAAGTCGTCACTTCATCCAAAGAAGGCGGCGCGTCTCTGAACATTCTGTCCGGTCTGGTCGCGGGCAATTTCTCCGCATACTGGTTGGGCGTCAGCATCGTTGCTCTGATGGCAATTTCGTACTACTTCAGCTTGCAAGGTTTGGGAGTGTTGATGCTGGCTCCGGCGGTCTTCGCCTTCGGTCTGGTCGCTTTCGGATTTTTGGGAATGGGACCGGTCACCATCGCGGTTGATTCTTACGGGCCGGTGACGGACAACGCTCAATCTGTGTATGAGCTGTCGCTGATCGAACAGGTTCCGAATATCGAGAATGAAGTCAAAAACGATTTCGGCGTGACGGTCAATTTCGATCGCGCCAAGCATATGCTGGAAGAAAACGACGGCGCGGGCAATACCTTCAAGGCAACGGCCAAACCGGTGTTGATCGGCACGGCAGTCGTTGGCGCTACGACGATGATCTTTTCGATCATTATGGCGCTGACCGATGGGTTGACTGTCAATGTGGACAAACTGGGTCTGCTTCACGCTCCGTTCGTGCTGGGGTTGATTACCGGTGGCGCGGTTATTTACTGGTTCACCGGAGCGTCCACGCAGGCAGTAACAACCGGAGCCTACCGCGCGGTCGAATTCATCAAAGCCAACATCAAACTGGAGGGCGTTGAAAAGGCTTCAGTCGAAGACAGTAAGAAAGTTGTCGAAATCTGCACGCAGTATGCGCAGAAAGGCATGTTCAACATTTTCCTGACGGTTTTCTTCTCCAGCCTTGCCTTTGCCTTTGTCGAGGAATATTTCTTCATCGGCTATCTGTTTTCGATTGCGATCTTCGGTTTGTATCAGGCGATCTTTATGGCCAACGCGGGCGGAGCCTGGGATAACGCCAAGAAGATTGTCGAAGTCGAATTGAAAGCCAAAGGCACTCCGCTGCACGACGCCACGGTCGTTGGCGACACGGTCGGCGATCCGTTCAAAGACACTTCATCGGTTGCATTGAACCCGGTCATCAAATTCACGACTCTGTTCGGATTGCTGGCGGTGGAACTGGCCGTATCGCTTCGCCATTCGGGCGATAACGCTACGCTTAGCCATGTGCTGGCCGTCGTCTTCGCTGCCATTTCGATCTTCTTCGTTTACCGGTCGTTTTACGGTATGCGAATCGGGTCGGACAACTAAAGCGACAGGACGCAATTTTGCGCAGTTCAAACAAAGGCAGCGATCT
>CAYRQB010000451.1:0-4142 GCA_964426025.1 uncultured Heliomicrobium sp. | reverse complement strand
CGAGATTGATTCAAGGGCGGGGAATGCTGAGGCTGCGCGGAGCGCTTAGTTCAACTAGATTTAGACCGTCTTCGACCTTTCCGATAATGGAAACAAGTTTCCGTCATTGGAAACAACTTTCTGATAATGGAAACATCAGATTACTTTCCGTTATCGGAAATGTTTTCTTGAGTGATGCGGTCGGTCAATCCAAGTTTGACGACTTCGCCATAGCGAATTTCCCAAACTCCAGGTTTGTAATTCCATTTACCACCAGCGGCTTTAACCTTGCGTTGAAGCTCCACTTCTTTGACGCCGACGCGAAGGCCGACGATTTCATCATCGGAAATTGGTTTGACTGGTGGTTGCCAGAAGGATTCTTCAATAATCAGTTCAACGGTCTTGAACCGTTTGCGTCGTTCGGCATCGTAAAGATAACGAACGCTGACCAAGCTTTGGCCGTACTGAGTTACCAGACGTTTCGTTCCCGGTTGTCCGGGTTTCAGTTTCTTGCTCAACAACATTGCGAACCGCCTCTGAAATGATTGCTGACCAATGGAATTTGGAAATGGTTGACTGACGCGGCAGAGTATAGTTCTACGGAATGGCAGGCGCAACAAAACTGAAGGCTGTTTACCTTCACCAAACTTCAAGTCCAAACGAAAGACCGAGGTGAAGGAGTAATAAACTCAATCGCCTCGGTCTTGTCTTGAATCAGGTTTTAGTTACTCGGCTTACTTGATCGAAGCTTCCGGCGTCGGTTTGATTTCAACGCTGTTGCTGGACAATGTGGTTGAAATCACGCGTTGAAGTTCGGCCACAGCCTTGTTGTAATCGGCCAGCGCGCGCAATTCGCTGCCGCGGGCGACGGCCAGTTCATTCTGACGTTGCAAAATGAAGAAGGTGGTCGAAAGACCTGCGGCAAATTTCTTCTCTTCGCCTTCCAGTTGTTTTTCGGCGTATTCGCGGGCGGCGCGCGACGCGTCAATTCGCATCTTGGCGGTTTCAACCGATTGAACGGCGTTGCGGACTTCGACTTCAATGTTCTGAAGCTGTCGGCGAGTTTGCCATTCGATCTTTTTCTCTTCTTCGACGGCGCGCCCCAGATTGGCCTTGGCCGTGCGATTGCGCCAGGGAATGCTGATGTTCACGCCGATGTTCCACTGGCGGAAATCGTTGCTGAAAAGGTTTCTCAAACCCGTGCCGTAACCGCCGATGAAATCGTCAATGACCGAACCGGGCGCGCGCGGATTGCCGCCGGTTCCGAAAGTGGCGTAACCGCCGACCAGGTCAATTTGCGGTTTGGCCTGATTGCGGAAAAAGTTGATGTCGGTTTTGTTGATGTCTTTTTGCAAAGCGAACTGTCTCAACTCAGGCCGATTTTCAACCGCCAGCTTCTGCGCGTCTTCCAAAGGAAGCACAACGGGCTGAGCGTCGAAAGATTCAACCGGGACGATCAAAGCGCGCCACAAGTCTGAATTTCCCTGCCCTAGCGTCAGATTCTTCAGCGCGTTTTCGGCTTGCGCGACCGAATTCATTGCCGCGAAAACCTGCTGGCGTCGAGATTCAAGTTGCGTCGCCGCTGAAATCACGTCAATCGGAGCCAGTGTGCCGACTTCCACCTGGCGTTTGTTGTTGGAAAGCTGGGTTTCGGCCAGCTTGACGGAATCGCGCTGGATTTCTTCATCCTTGATGGCGAAGGCCAAATCCCAATAAGCCTGTTGGACGCGCGAAATGATTTCGATGGCTCGTTGACGGAACACTGCGTCGGACAGATCCAGGCGTTTGCGCGTGATCTGAATCTGACGGCGGTTGGGGTCAATTTTGAAATTGCGGAACAACGGCTGGGTAATGCTGAAATTCAACTGCGGATCGTACTGCGCCGTGAACAAACTGAAGTTCGACGAAAAACGGCTGTTGTTGAAATTGACCTGATAATTGGCTCCTGTGTTGAAAATCAATCCCTGGTGGCCGAAATTAAATGTCAGGTTCTTGCTGGTCAACGACGGAGAATCGGCGCCGCTGAACGGGCGAGTGTTCGGCTGCGTGGTCGCGCGGTAATTAAACCCCTGCGTGGATACCGGGTCGTAAGCGCCCTCAGCAGCCAGCAAATCAAATCCCGCCTGCCTGACGTTGGTACGCTCGATTTCAATGTCCGGATTGTTTTCCAGCGCGGCCAGAATGGCGTCGCGCAAAGTCCAACGAGCTATCTTTCCGGGTTCCAATCCGACAGTGCGCTGCGGAATCGGACGCGAAACCGGATCGTCCGACGATGCCTGCTGTTGTTGGTTTTGCGGTGTGGCTTGAGTCGGCGCGGCGTCCTGCGCTGCGGCGGGCAAAACTGCGGTCAGCGCGCAACAGATTGCCAGGCTCAAGCTTGCGAAATGCCGGGCAAAGGCCCGTAAGCTCTTCGTAATCATCTTCCTCTTCTCCAAGTTGAATTGCATTGATAACGATGTAGTCGGTGACTAACCGCAACTTCTTACGAACCTTTTCCTGAAGCGGTTGCAAGAAAATTGGATTATGGCAATCACCCAACCGGTTTACGCCAACAGGTTCAGGAACGGTAATCGGCGTTGATGCGAATGTAACCTTCGGTCATGTCGCAGGTCCATTCGGTGGTTTGGGCGTCGCCCTGATGCAGATCAAGTGTGATCGTCACTTCGTCGCGCTTCAATAATTCCGAAGCGCGCTCTTCACTGAACTGCAAACCTTGTCCGTGGCGCGCGACTACCAGATTGCCGATTTTGATCTCGACTTTTGAAACATCGAACTTTGCGCCACTGCGTCCGGCTGCCGCCAGTATTCTTCCCCAATTGGCGTCCGCTCCGGCAATAGCAGTCTTGACGAGCGGACTGGTAGCAATGGTCACAGCTATTTTTTCCGCGTCTCGTTTATTCGGCGCGCGGCGAATGTGAATCGTGATCAGTTTGCCTGCGCCTTCGCCGTCGCGAGCGACTTCAATCGCCAATTCCCTGCAAACATCCGTCAAAGCTCTGGCGAAAGTTTCAAACGCCTGACCCGAAGCTTTATTGATCGGTTCGTTTTCCGCCGCTCCGTTGGCCAGCGCCGCCAGCATGTCATTGGTCGAAGTATCCCCGTCAACCGTCACACGATTGAAGCTGCGCTCAACCGCGTGTTTCAAAGCCGTGCTCAGAGCCGATTTGCTGATTGCCGCATCGGTCGTCACGAATGACAGCAGAGTCGCCATGTTCGGATGAATCATCCCCGAACCTTTGGCGATTCCGGCAATTGTCACCGTCTTGCCGCCGATTTTGACGCGCTTGTTGGCTCGTTTTGGACGAGTGTCGGTCGTCATGATCGCTTCGGCCACATTCCAACCGCGCTCTCTGGAAAGTTCAGCGGTCGCCGCTCTCACACCCGATTCGATTTTCGTCATATCCAACCGCACGCCAATCACGCCGGTCGAAGCGACCAGAACTTCGCGCTCATCGCAGTTGAAATACTCGGCAACTAACTCAGCCGTATGTTGCGCATCTGCCAATCCTTCATCGCCTGTGCAGGCATTGGCTCCGCCTGAATTGACGACTATGGCGCGGTGAGTCCTGTGTCGCAAATGTTCGCGCGAAACCAAAATCGGCGCGGCGACAACCAGATTCTGAGTGAAGACCGCTGCGGCAACCGCTGGCCGTTCGGAAAAGATTATCGCCAAATCTTCTCCGCCTCGTTTTTTCAAACCGCAAGCCGCCGTTCCGGCCCAAAAACCTTTCGGCGAAGCGACTGAAAAATCCGCTGCCTTGCGGCGCAATTGAGAGCCTTGTTTTTTGCTACTCATCTTTCACAGAACGACGTTGATGGCGGCATTATTAACAAATGATGTTAAGCCTTTTGCGTCATCCTGATATTCCTTTCCAAATTGTATGCCAACTGTTTTGGTCGTATTTTGCTGGGTTTATCGGTCAGATCACAAACACCTTCCAAACAATAACCGTCCGCTTTCGGAATCGAAGTGTTCAAAAACGAACCTGTGTCATCCGGCTAAACCGGAAAGTTTAACAATCGGTATGTTGACCTGGCTGACATCGAATGGTTCTGGGTGAACGCCTTCAATCAAATCCAGCACCATTGCCACTTCGTCGCAGCAATTGAATTTCGGGCAATTAATGCAATCCATCCAGACTTTGCGCGGCATGGAATCGTGC
>CAYRQB010000450.1:0-4153 GCA_964426025.1 uncultured Heliomicrobium sp. | reverse complement strand
TTATGCCTTTCTGTTTCAAAACCTGGGCGTGACGCCCAAATTCGCCAGCATGGCGAAAAACTGATCAATGATTGTCAGAAGGTAGAAGCCTCCGACAAACGTCTGGCGCTTTTGCCTTCTGACAATCACGCAGAAAAATAACGGGCAAAATCATCGCCGGTTATTTTGTAATTGTGCCTATGTCTACTCTCACGGTTGATAATGAAGTTCATCCCCGCTCTGAAACAACCACCAAGCCTCCGCGTTTGCTGTTGGTAGGAAATCCCAACGTCGGCAAATCCGTTATCTTCGGTTATCTGACGAAAAAATATGTGACGGTTTCAAATTATCCCGGAACCACCGTCGAAGTTTCGCGCGGCAAGATGCGATACGGCGGTCAGGATTGGGAAGTGATAGACACGCCGGGCGTCAATTCTCTGGCTCCGCAATCCGACGATGAACGCGTGACGCGCGACATGCTTTTGGAATCCGACCCGGATGTGATTGTGCAGGTCGCCGATGCCAAAAATCTTCGCCGCACTTTGCTGGTTACATCTCAACTGGCGGAATTGGGACGACCGATGGTGCTGGTGCTGAACATGATGGATGAAGCCCGCACTCGCGGAATCGAAATTGATGTCGAAGGAATCAGCAAGCTTTTCGGTATACCGGTCGTGCCCGCAGTCGCGGTTGAAGGCGAAGGACTTTATCAACTTTTCAAAACCATTCATCAAGCGAAAGTTCCCATTGATCCGCTGACCGAACAGCGCCAACGAATTCTGGGCAACGAAGATTTCGCGCGCGATTTGAAATCACAAAACGGAGTGAAAGTTCCGCTGCAATTGACGGTCGAATGGTTGCAGACTCAGGACGGCAATTTGCGACAGGGAGTCGAATCCTGGTTGGAACGCGTCGCAGTCAATCAAATGCCGAATGACGCCGCCACGCGAACACGCATACGCACCAGCGCCGCGCGGCTGAACGAAATGCGCAACACATTTCTGGAGCAAACCGTCAGCCAATACAAAAAGACTTTGCCGAATGTGTTGCGCGAAGCTCAGGGCTTCAGCCTGAAATTCGCCATCATCTGCCTTGCTCTTGGTTCGCTGGTCTTCGCTTACACCGAGTTGGGACGTTTGTTCGGTTTGCCGACGCCTTACGGATTGGTCAGTGGGTTGATGGATCGCAGTTTAATCCCCTGGTTGCTGCAAACGATGAACGGCATTCATCTTGGATGGCTTGGCACATTGTTGTTCGGGCAACTGGCCGAAGACGGCAGCGCTTATGAAACCGGATTGCTTTATCCGGCGGTGACGCAATTTCTGCTGCTGATTGCTCCGGTGATTGTTCCACTGGCATTCGTCCTGCGGCGATCTGAACGTTTCGGCGAACGATTGGGTTATTGGACTCGCGCCTGGCAAACGGGCGCGCCGTTGATGCTGGTCGTTTTGTTGCTGATGTACGAATTCGTAGGCGTGATCGGGGCCGGGACTCTGGTTGACGCGCTGGAAAACAACATCTTCAATCGGCTGCTGACTCCGTTCCTGCAATCGCTGATTCCCGCCGGACTGATACTCGAATTTCTGGTCGGTGAATACGGCCAGGATTCCGTCGGACTGACTTACGCGCTGGCGATTGTTTTGCCGATTGTCGCCAATTTCTTCATCGCTTTCGGAATGCTGGAAGACAGCGGTTATTTGCCGCGATTGGCCATTCTGTCTGACCGCGTGTTTCGCGTCATGGGATTGAACGGCAAAGCCGTGCTGCCGATGGTGCTGGGATTAGGCTGCGACACGATGGCGACGATGACGACGCGCATTCTGGAAACGAAAAAGGAAAGATTGATCGCCACTCTGCTGCTGGCGCTCGGAGTTCCCTGCTCCGCGCAACTTGGCGTGGTTTTGGCCATCAGCAGTTCGCTCAGCCTGGGCGCTGTACTGACGGTTTTCGGCGTCGTGGTTTCGCAAATGTTTCTGGTCGGTTTTCTTTCCTCGAAGATCATCAAAGGCAAACGCGGCGATTTCATTTTTGAAATTCCTCCGATCCGCGTGCCGGTGTTCAAAAACGTCTGGAACAAAACCCGATACCGCATGTGGTGGTATCTGACCGAAGCTCTGCCTCTGTTCCTGCTCGGAACTTTTATTCTTTTCACTTTGGATCGAATACGCGTGCCGACTCCGTGGGGACGATTGAGCGGACTGGATATGATCAACAACTCGCTGGCTCCGCTGGTGACTGGTTTGCTGAATCTGCCGCGACAAACCGCGCAGGTGTTGGTGCTGGGTTTTCTGCGTCGCGATTACGGAGCCGCAGGTTTGTATGACATGGTTCAAAACGGTCTGATGAACGGAGTGCAAATCGTCACTTCGCTGATTGTATTGACTTTGTTCATTCCCTGCGTCGCCAACTTCTTTATGATCATCCGCGAACAGGGATTGAAAAAGGCTCTCATCATTCTGGCGTTCATCACTCCGTTTGCCATCGCCGTCGGCGGCGTGGTTAGCTGGGTTTTACGGGCATTGAACATTCAATTTTGAAATATGCACAACTGGCTTTCTCAGGAAATTGTCGAAGTTTTAGAAGCTGTCTGGACAAACGAAGAGCGAGGATCGGCGGATGCTGAAAACATCTCAGCCGACGCCATGACCGACGTGACGGACGAACTGCTGGCCAATTGCGAAAGCGAAGGTTATCTGATTCGACGCAATGGCGAGATCAAATTGACCGACGCAGGACGCAAAACCGCCCGCGAAATCATTCGCCGCCACCGATTGGCCGAACGATTGGTCGTGGACGTTCTGGGCATGACGTTGGAAGAAAGCGAAGCCGACGCCTGCGAATTCGAACATCTGCTGGCGCACAACGTCACCGACGCCATTTGCACTTTGCTCGGACATCCGCGCTTCTGCCCGCATAACCACCCGATTCCCGAAGGCGATTGCTGCCGTCAAACCGAAGACCGCGTCAATTCGCTGGTCACTTCGCTCGACCGACTGAACGTGTCGGAGCAGGCGCAGATCGCTTACATCAGTGCCGCCAGCTTTCCGCGCATTCAAAAACTGTTCGCTCTGGGATTGGCTCCGGGCGTCCCGGTCAAAGTTCACCAGAAATCCCCCAGCTTCGTCATTCAATGCGACGAAACTCAAATCGCCCTGGAACGCGAAATCGCGCGCGACATTTACGTCTGGCGTCGCGACAAAAACGAAGCGACATAATCAAGGCGTTATAGATTTACGACATTAACCATCAGCCATTACCCATTATCAATTAACGGTCAGGGGAACAGTTCCTCTGCCTACGATGGTTAGCGAGAAATAGGCAATGCTGAAGCTTGACTCATTGCCATTGGTTAAAGCTTGGATTCCAAATTCAATTCAGGAGACTCTTGCAATGAAACGATTCTTTATCCAACTGGCGCTAGGCATTTGCCTGTGCGCGCTTTCGCTTCCTGCCTTTGCGCAATCCGCGGGCTTTGCCGATGCAGTGCTTGGCCGATGGGACATCACCGTCAAAGGCTCTGACGGCGTCAGTTATCCGTCGTGGCTGGAAGTTCGTTTGCGAAAAGAAACCGAATTGATGGCCAGTTTCGTCGGACGTTTCGGCAGCATGCGCTACGCAACAAAAGCCGAATACGCCAACGGCCAGTTGACGGTTGTCATTCCCGCGCAATACGAAATGGCGCCGAAAGAACTGGTCTTCACCGGCAAACTCGAAGGCGACAAACTGGTCGGAACGACCGTTGATGAACATGGCAAGACGATTCAATGGACAGGCGTGCGCGCTCCGGCGCTGACGCCCGCGAAATCCGTCGCATGGGGCAATCCGATTCAACTGTTCAACGGCAAAGACCTGACGGGTTGGAAACAACGCAACAATAACAATCCGCATTGTTGGAGCGTCGTTGACGGCCTGATGACGAACAAAACTCCATGCGCCGACATCATCAGCGAACAGAAATTCACGGACTTCAAAGCCCACATCGAATTCCAGGTTCCGGCCAACGGCAACAGTGGCGTTTACCTGCGTGGCCGTTACGAAGTGCAAATCAGCGACGGCTTCAATCAAGTATTGGACAGTTTACGGATGGGAGCGGTTTACGGCTGGCTGAAACCCGTCGTTGACGCCGCGAAGAAACCCGGCGAATCGCAGACGCTGGACATCACGCTGGTTGGCC
>CAYRQB010000449.1:0-4155 GCA_964426025.1 uncultured Heliomicrobium sp. | reverse complement strand
CGTATCCATCCGGTCGGATCATGACGTTTTCGGGTTTGATGTCGCGGTGAGTGATGCCCGCTTCGTGCGCGGCTTCCAGAGCGTTGGCGATTTGCGTGACTATCTCTAAAGCTTCGCGCAAATCCATTCCGTCAGACCGCAGATGATGGCGCAGAGTGTTTCCAGCAATGTATTCGGCGGCGATGAAATGAACGCCCGCTTCTTCGCCGACTTCGTAAATGGTAATGATGTTCGGATGATTGAGCGCCGAAGCCGCGCGGGCTTCCTGTTCAAAGCGCGCAACGCGTCCGGCGTCTTTGGTGAATTCTGCGGGCAGGATTTTCAGCGCCAGCTTGCGGCCAAGCCTGGAATCTTCGGCCAGATAAACCTCTCCCATTCCGCCCATGCCGAGTTTGTCCAGAATGCGATAGTGTGAAATCTGTTGATCTATCACTTGGCCATCGAAGGATCATTGAGCCGTTGTTCAAGATAACTTTCATTCAAATGATGATATGCCTTTGCGCTGTGTTCAACCGAACGAAGCGCGCCGCCTGAAAGTTCTTTCTTGACGACGGCTGGCGAACCGGCGGCTAAGCTGCGCGGAGGAATGATTGTGCCGGGAGTGATGACGCTGCCTGCGGCGGTCATCGCCTGTTCGCCGATGACGGCTTGATGCAAAACTATCGAACCCATTCCGACGACTGCGCCGTTTTCGATGGTGCAACCTTCCAGCAAAGCTCCGTGCCCGATGGTCACGTCCTGTTTGATGATGGTCGGAATTTCTGTCGTCGTGTGAATGACCGAATTGTCCTGCACGTTCGATCCGCGTCCGATGACGATGCGGCCTTCGTCGCCGCGAATGACCACGCCATACCAGATGCTTGCTCCGTCGCCGATTTCGACATCGCCGATGATCGTCGCCGTCGGAGCGATGAAAACGTTTTCGCCGATGCGCGGACGTTTGCCTTTGTATTCAAAAATCATAGCTGTTGTTTGGAAGAAGTGTTTATCGGTTCAATAGCCGTTTCTCGCGGCTCGTGTTGCAACGCCAAACGGTCTTTGGCATTGGCATAGAAGCGATAAAAGTAACCGTACATTGACCAGCAGGAAGAAATCACCACCAGCCAGAGCAAGCCGCGACCGATGCCATAAAACATCACTCGCCAATCCAGCCAGTTCATTTCCGCCGGGCCGAAAAAGTGATTCAGAGCCGTGCTCATTTCAGGCACAGTCCAGAAGGCGACGATCGGGAAAACTTTGGTTTCGACCGGAGGGCCGCCGTTGACCGAAGAAGTGATCAGAAAGGCGATAGTCACTACCTGAGAAAACATCTTGAACTTGCCTGCTTTCGAAGCGGGAATCGCCCAGCCTTCGGTGGCTGCAACGGCTCGCAAACCTGAAACGGCGAATTCGCGCCCGATGATGATCACCACAGCCCACGCCGGAGCCAGACTGTTTTCAACCAGCGAAATGAATGCTGCGGAAATCAGCAATTTGTCCGCGATTGGATCGAGCAGGATGCCGAACTTGGAAACCTGCCCGCGTTTGCGCGCCAACCATCCGTCAACGGCGTCGGTGATCGCGGCAAACAGAAACAAACTGACGCCCGCGATGTGCTGCGGCAGACCGACGTAATCTTCCGAAAATCGCGTCAGCAACACGACCACCAGCAAAGGCACGATGAAGATTCGCAGAAGTGTGAGCAGATTCGGGAGATTCATAATATTGCGGATTGTGGATTGCGGAATGCGGAATGGTCAATCTATTTAATCCGCATTTGAATCAGCCTCTGAACTTATTCGTGATTGGCATGCGGCGGTCGCGGCCAAAAGCGCGCGGAGTGATTTTGACTCCGGGAGCGGCCTGGCGGCGCTTGTATTCGTTCAGATCAACCAGACGGGCGACGCGGCGAATCGTGGCTTCTTCGAAACCGGGTTTGCCTGAGGTTTCGGCGATGATCGCTTCTATGCTGAGGTCTTGTTCGACGTACAAATCAAGGATTTGGTCCAGCACTTCGTATGGCGGCAATGAATCAGTGTCCTTCTGGTCTTCGCGCAATTCGGCTGATGGCGGGCGGGTGATGATGTATTCGGGAATGATGGGGCTTGAGTTTCGACGATTGACGTAATGGCAGAGTTCGTAAACCAACATCTTCGGAACGTCTTTGATGACTGCGTAACCTCCGCACATATCGCCGTACAGAGTGGCGTAACCGACGCTCATCTCGCTTTTGTTGCCGGTGGTCAAAACCATCGAACCGAATTTGTTCGAGACGGCCATCAGTATGTTGCCGCGAACGCGAGCTTGAATATTTTCTTCGGCTACGCCCATCGGAGTCCCGGCGAAAACCGGTTCGAGCATTTGCAGGTATTGTATGAAGGTCTCTTCGATCGGAATGACGTGATAGGCGACGCCGAGATTTTTGGCCAGAGCTTCGGCGTCGCGCGCGCTTTCGCCGGATGAATAGCGCGTCGGCATAAAAACGCAGGCGACGTTTTCAGCGCCGAGCGCATCAGCGGCGATGCAGGCGACAAGCGCCGAATCCACTCCGCCCGACAATCCAATGACGACGCTCTTGAAGCCATTCTTCAAAACGTAATCGCGAGTTCCGACAACCAGCGCTTTGTAAACCTCTTCCTGAAGCGTCAGCGCCGGGAGCGCGGGCGTCTCCGCCCGCTGGTGTCGCAGGCTTCCAGCCTGCCCAAGGTTTTCAAACGGCTGCTTCCTCAATTCAATTAGCTCAACGCCGGTTTCCCGATCAGCAACATCAATCCGTTCCTGCCTGCGACGCGGATCGTGCAATCGTTCCTTGAACACGCGCTCGACGTTGATGTCGGCGACGATCAAATCTTCTTCAAACAACTTGCCGCGCCCGACTATCTGCCCGCGTTCATCAATCACCAGGCTTTGCCCGTCGAAGACAAGTTCGTCCTGACCGCCGACCAGATTGACATAAGCCAGCGCGACAGCGTTGTCTTCCGCCCGCGTAGCCAGCATGCGTTCGCGATCTTTGCCTTTGCCTGCGTGATACGGCGAAGCCGAAATGTTGATGATCAACTGCGCTCCGGCCAGAGCCTGAATCTGTGTCGGCCCGCCCGGATACCATATGTCTTCGCAGATGTTGACGCCGAACATGACATCGCCATAAGCGAAGATCGGCGCGCTCTGCCCGGCATCGAAATAACGATACTCGTCGAAAACTCCGTAATTCGGCAGGAAGTTTTTGCGGTAAACGGCTTTCAGTTCGCCGTCGCAAATGACCGCAGCAGCGTTGTGAATGTCAGTCGTCCGATCAACAAAACCGACAATCGAGATAATGCCAGTCGAAGCGGCGATGATGTCATTCAGAGCTTTGCGATTGGCCGAAATGAATTGCGGTTTGAGCAGTAAATCTTCCGGCGGATAACCGGTCAGGGAAAGTTCAGGCACGGCGACGATGTCGGCTCCGGCGTTTTTGGCTTGTTCGATGCTGGCAATGATCTTGGCTGCGTTACCGGCGAAATCGCCGACCGTGGGATTGATCTGAGCGAGAGCGATGCGAATAGTGGTCATGGGAGTAACAATAAATGCTTGGGGAGGGCTGACCAACTCTTTTGTCGGAGCCGCCTAACTGGCTCGTCTGAGTTTCTCTGGCCGTTTGATTATGTCTTCAAGCTGACGCGCGATCTCTTCAATTGACAGGTCTTCAGCGATCAATCCCACTATCTGCTTTATGCTCGAGGGAAGAGCCGCGTCCGGAACTCGTCGCAGGTATAGCGGAATGATTCGCCCTGATTGCTGACCCAGGTTACGACTGAGCGCAACTCCCATCTCGAAATTGGCCCACTGGCTGGCAAGGTAGTCAGGCGAGATGACCAGCAAAAAGTATTCGCTTTTCTCCAACGCCTCTTGAATCTCGGTTGAAAAGGCTTCGCCTAACCTGATTGCCCCTTTGTCATACCAAACCCGTATATTCCGATTTTTAAGTGCAGAGGCAAGCTGATCCACAAATTGAAAATCCGCGTGTGAATATGAAATGAATAAATCGTATTCCGGGATAACTTTTCTCGCCATACTTATTGCCTCCGTTGCGCGATGCGTCTTCTCAGTTGCTCAAAGTAACTGTCTATTTTATTTATTTCAACCAGATCAATCCGCTTCAGCAAAGCTGGCGTCCCTTCCTGAGTGACCAATTCG
>CAYRQB010000448.1:0-4171 GCA_964426025.1 uncultured Heliomicrobium sp. | reverse complement strand
CTTTTGACGGAATCGGCGGGTATTTTTGGATGCCCTTAAACAAATTCCGGAATTCATTGATTGAAGGAGTGAGATTGCAATGAGAGCTTATCAAATCACCGCAAAGCAATTGGTCTTGCTGGCACTGGCCACGGCGCTTTTCGCTTCGGGCGCGGTTCTGTTTTACGACCGTGTCGGTTCGGATTTGCTGGCGCGCTGGGTCGGAGCAAAAACTGAAAAAAACGTCATTGAGACTTCGACCGTCGAAGGATTGACTGACCCTTCGGTGGCGACCGACGAAAAGAACAATCAGGAAGTTTACGTCGCTGCCAGTCCCGGCGTCGTTCACATTACTTCGACCGTGTTGGTCGAAGACTGGTTCAACGTCTACCCTCAAAAAGGAACCGGCTCAGGTTCCATCCTCGACAAAGAAGGCCGCATTCTGACGAACTTTCACGTCATCCAGGATGCCGAAAAACTGGACGTCAAGTTATCCAACAACAAATCATACGAAGCCAAAGTGCTGGGCGCTGATCCCGACAATGATCTGGCTGTGATCAAAATCGAAGCTCCGGCAAACGAATTGAGCGTAGTTCCGCTGGGTGTGTCGAAAGACCTGTTTGTCGGGCAGAAGGTTTTGGCCATTGGCAATCCTTTCGGTCTGGATCGCACGTTGACGACCGGGATCATCTCCGGCTTGTCGCGTCCGATTCGTTCGGAGATGACTCAGCGATTGATTGACGGCGCGATTCAAACCGACGCCGCCATCAATCCTGGCAATTCGGGCGGGCCGCTGTTGAATTCGCGCGGTCAGATGATCGGCATCAACACAATGATCTATTCGCCTTCGGGCGGATCGGTCGGCATTGGTTTTGCCGTTCCGGTCGAAACCGCCAAACGCGTGATCAACGACATACTGCAATACGGTCGAGTCAGAAAACCGCGTCCGGGAGTGAATTTCATCCCGCTGGCGAATCTGGGCGAACGCTTTGTGCGCGCGCTTGACATACCTGTCAATGACGGATTGATGGTGGTTGAGGTTCAGTCCGGCAGCGCCGCCGAACGCGCAGGGATCAAAGGACCGACGCAAGCCGTTCGATATGGCCGTTATCAAATCCCTGTCGGCGGAGACATCATTGTGACAATGGATGGTCAGAAAATCGCCAGCCGCGACGATTACGACCGCGCATTGAACAACAAGAACGTCGGCGACCGGGTGCAGGTGGAAGTGATGCGCGACGGGCGCAGAGTCGCTTTGACAATGACGCTGGATGAAGGGCCGAGTTATCTGCGACGGCGCATCTGACGATCAAATCAGTAAACGATTCAAAAGGGGAAGTCGCGATTTTACGGCTTCCCCTTTTCTGTTTGCGGAAATCGTCACGGCAACAAAGAGCTGTTGTCGTAAACGATCACATCCATTCCGATGACGGCCATTTCGCTGAACTGTTTGGCGGCAAACATCGGTATGCGAATGCATCCGTGACTGGCCGGAGTGGTCGGAACCAGAGGATTGCCGTGAATGGCTATGCCGCCGTAAATGTAGCTGGGGTAATACAACAATCCGAGCGGGCTTTTGCGCCAGCCGTTTATCTTCCATTGAACTTTGAATCGGCCTGTCGGTGTGATTGCCCGACGCGTGACCCCGCCTTCTGTGAACAGTTCGCCTGAGCCGGACGAGATTGGCAATATCCTCAGCGGCACGCCTCCGCATTCAACGATGAACAAAACCTGACGTTCGAGATCAACTTCAATGTGAGCATAGCCCGTTTCCTGAACCGCAGGCCGTTTGGCCAATCTCAATGCCTGAAGTTCTTCGGGCGTCGGCGCTCCAGTGGTTTTACGCCCTTCGATTTTCTGAAATGCAATCAGCGCGTGACGCAACGACGCATCGGTTCCTGTGACATTCAATTCCACCCAATAACCCAGCGAATCCAGCAGTCGTCTGATTTCGGCAATCTCTTCATCGCCGGATGATTGACGAGAAATTTTAGCCCGCTCAGTTTGTTGAGCGAAAACCGAATCCATACCGAAAGCCGATGCTGAAACCGCGACAATCAGGACAAGGCAAATTTTCACTATCTGCCATCTGACGAAAACCGCGCTTTTCCATTGCTTCGTATGTTTTTTCATCTCGGTAAAGTCAATCTGCAATTTCAAGGCCAGCAACTCTTTAGTGGTGTCCTATTTTTGTGTTGCTATCTGAAAACAGGGACTTCCGCCCACGAAGTCACACGAAGCAGACACGAAGAGGCGATAAACTTCGTGTTCTCTTCGTGTGACTTTGTGGGAGAAAATTTTCAGATTGCCAGCAACACAACTTTAGGACACTACCAACTCTTTTGATTCGGAAAGCCGGATTGGCGGGTTTATGGCAGTTTGATGATGCGTACAATTTCGCATTCGAGGCTGACGCGGTGAAAAATACACAGCCTGACAGTCTGGCCGAAGACTGATCGAAACAAACTCTTTATCTAAAAACTAATCTCGCCTATAATCCGGCTTCCACACCTCCCACGAGCCCCTCTCCGAATTCAGGCCAATGGCCGACACAAAATATTCCACTCAACAAGAGGTTAATGTCGTGAACACTCCTGTCAACGTATTGATTCTGGCCGCCGGGCTGGGCACACGCATGAAAAGCGATCAAGCCAAAGTCCTGCACAAACTGGGCAGTCGTCCGCTCATCGCTCACGTGCTGAGAACCGCCGCCGCGCTCAATCCCGAAAACATCATCGTGGTTGTTGGCCATCAAGCCGACAAGGTCGAACAAGCCGCACGATCGGCATTTGCCGGACCGGCGATGGCCGAACGCCTGCAATTCGTCACACAAGACAAACAGCTTGGCACAGGCCACGCGGTCAAATGCGCGACTGAGGTCATCAAACAAACTCGCGGCCTGCTGGTCGTCTTTTACGGAGACACACCAGCGGTCAAAGCCTCGACGCTGCAAAAATTGGTCGCCGAACACGAAGCCGGAAAACATGCCGCGACTTTGGTGACCATCAAACTCGATCCGCCTCCGGCTTATGGCCGAATCATCCGCAACGCCGAAGGAAGTTTTCAGAAGATTGTCGAACAGCGCGATTGCACACCAGACCAGGCCGCGATCACGGAACTCAATCCCGGTTTTTACTGTTTTGACATTCCGGCGCTGCTCGTCGCTCTGGAAAAACTCTCGCCGCAAAACGCGCAAGGCGAGTATTACCTTACCGATGTGCCGCAACACATGCTGGACGCCGGATTGTCGGTCGGAACGGTTTTCCATTCCGACGCGCATGAATTGGACGGCATCAACAACCGCGCAGAGCTTGCCGCCATGTGGAAACGAGTCCGGCTGGGAACCTTGAATCGGCTGATGGTCGAAGGCGTTTCCATCGTTGATCCTGATTCGACCTACATTGACGCTTCGGTCGTGATTGGCCGCGATACCGTCATTCACCCTCAAGTCATTATCGAAGGTGATTCCAGCATTGGCGCAAACTGCGAAATTCATTCGTGGTCACGCCTGACCAATGTTGAAATGGGCGACGATTGCAAAGTGCTGAATTCCTGTGTGCTGGCCGACACCAAACTGACGGACAAAAATTCTGTCGGCCCGTTTGCTCATTTGCGAATGCACGCCGAGCTTGCCGAAGAAGCCGTCGTCGGCAATTTCGTCGAAGTCAAAAAGTCGCGGCTGGGTCGCAAAACAAAATCCATGCACCTGACGTATCTTGGTGACGCAACCATCGGCGACCGCGTCAACATCGGCGCGGCAACTGTCACTTGCAATTACGACGGCAAGCAAAAACATCCGACGATTATCGAAGACGACGTGAAGATCGGTTCGGACACGATGTTGGTCGCGCCGGTCAGAGTCGGGCGAGGCGCAATGACCGGAGCCGGTTCGGTCGTCACCAAAGACGTGCCGGAAGACACGCTGGTCGCAGGCGTCCCGGCGCAAATCAAACGAAAACTCAAAGACTAATTTCCTCCCACAAAATCACACGAAGAGTCACGAAGGGAGGAAGAAAAGCTTTGGACAGGATTTAGCAGGATGAACAACTCTGGGCGAACCAAGCCAAGAGTGAGTTGAGCCAATCCTGAAAATCCTGTCTAATTTTCTTCGTGCCTTCTTCGTGTGGGTTCGTGGGAAAAACCGATTGGAGAAGGTTATGTGTGGGATTGTAGGTTATGTAGGAAATCAGCA
>CAYRQB010000447.1:0-4184 GCA_964426025.1 uncultured Heliomicrobium sp. | reverse complement strand
CGCCAATTTACTCTGCGGCGATTGGCGGAAAGCAGCCAGGCGATGGCGGCGAACGCAAAGAACCCCGCCAGCGAGATCAGATGATTCATCGAATGTCCTCACTGAATTGATGTTGAATTGTTTCGGATGATTTCTTGCCTTGTTACAGCCCATTGTGGGAAGCTACGTTAAGACCCGGTCACTACCGCTTCAGGTACTGCACCGTTTCACATCCCACTAACAATCGAGAGGCAAAAAGCGCCGTGATTCTAAAAGTCTTCGCAGATAAAAGCCAACTTGGGCTGGCTGCGGCTGAACAAGCTGCAAAAGCAATCAAAAACTCAATCGCCGAACGCGGTCAGTCGCGAATCATCGCCGCCACCGGAGCTTCGCAATTTGAATTTCTGAAAGCATTGATTGCCACGCCCGGCATTGACTGGACAAAAGTTGAAATGTTCCATCTGGACGAATACGTCGGATTGCCCGTCACGCATCCGGCCAGTTTTCGCAAATATCTGCTCGAACGTTTTATCGAACCGGCAGGCATCGCCAATCACCATTTGCTGGATGGCGAAGCCGATCCGCAGGAAGTTTGCCGCAACGTCGGCGAATTGATCGTCGCTGCGCCGATTGACGCGGCTTTCGTCGGCATAGGCGAAAACGGCCATCTGGCGTTCAACGATCCCCCGGCGGATTTTGAAACCGAAGCGCCTTACATCGTCGTCAATCTGGACGAAGCCTGCCGCCGCCAGCAAGTCGGCGAAGGATGGTTCGCCGGTCTGGACGATGTTCCGAAGCAGGCAATTTCCATGAGCATCAGGCAAATCCTGAAAGCCAAAGAGATCGTCTGCATAGTGCCCGACGCCCGCAAAGCCGAAGCCGTCCGCAACTGTTTTGAATTGGAAGTTTCGCCGCTTTATCCGGCGTCAATCCTGCGGACGCATTCAAACACAATTGTCTATCTGGACAAGGAAAGCTCATCGCTGTTGAAACCAGCTACGATTGGAAACTAAGCAACCATGAAAATCTTCACCCGATTATTGGCAATTGCAATTTCGCTGTTCGTCATCGGCTCATCATTTACCGCTAACAAACCACAAGCCGCTTCGCAGGAAATTATCAGGGTCGGCATCATCGGCACTGACACTTCGCACGTTCCGGCTTTCACCAAACTGCTCAACGATCCGAAAGAGCCGGGATACATTCCCGGAGCGCGCGTCGTTGCGGCGTTCAAAGGCGGCAGCCACGATGTTGAATCCAGTCACACCCGCGTTGAACGCTTCGCCGCCGAAATCCACGACAAATACGGCGTCGAGATCGTCGGCTCAATCGAAGAGTTGCTGACGAAGGTTGACGCCGTCCTGCTGGAAAGCGTTGACGGTCGTCCGCATCTGGCGCAGGTTCGTCCGGTCTTCAAGGCCAAAAAGAGAGTTTTCATTGATAAACCTTTTGCGGGCAGTTACGCCGATGCCAAAGAGATCGTCAGACTGTCGCGCGAAAGCGGTACGCCGTTTTTCAGCACGTCCAGCTTGCGTTACGCCAACGACATCGTTGCAATGAAAAACGACTCGAAGCTCGGCGGCATCACCGGCGCGTTTGCCTTCAGCCCGTCGCCGACCGAACCGCACCATCCGGATTTGTTCTGGTACGGCATTCACGGAATCGAAATGCTTTACACGTTGATGGGTGTGGGTTGCGAATCCGTGACTCGCACAAACACCGCCGGAGTTGATGTCGTCACAGGCAAATGGAAAGACGGTCGCGTCGGCACGTTTCGCGGCATTCGCGAAGGCAAACAGGATTACGGCGCAGTCGCTTTCGGCGCGAAGGCCAACACCGCAACCACGCCGCCGATGAAAGTGGATTATCGAAACCTGCTGGTCGAAATCGTCAAATTCTTCCAGACCGGCGTTGCGCCAATTTCACCAGACGAGACGCTGGAGGTTATGGCTTTTATGGAAGCCGCTGACCTGAGCAAAGCTCGCAATGGCGCGCCGGTCGCGCTCGCAGAAATCACACAGAAAAAGTAGAGAGGAAAAATCGAAATGAAAAGATTGCTGTCCCGAACTTTCAGCCTGGCTTGCGCGCTTTCGCTGGCTGTTATTCTTTCAGGCTGCGCTGCAAATTCCGCTGACAACCAAAACGCTGTTGCCAATCAAGCAAACGATATGTCCGACGTAAAAATCATGACGCTAGACCCCGGCCATTTCCACGCCGCGCTGGTGCAGAAGGAAATGTATCAGGGAGTTTCTCCCAAAGTTGATGTTTACGCCCCTTTGGGATTCGATCTGATCGAACATCTGAAACGCATCTCCGGTTTCAACAACCGCAAAGACAATCCGACGCGTTGGGAATTGGAAGTTCGCACCGGCAATGATTCGCTGGAAAGAATGCTGCGTGAACGTCCGGGCAACGTAGTCACGATGGCCGGACGCAATCAGGGCAAGATTGATCGCATCAAGGCTTCGGTCGAAGGCGGGTTGAACGCGCTGGTGGACAAACCGTGGATCATCAACGCGGCGGATTTCCCCAAGCTGGAAGCGACGCTGAAAGCCGCCGAAGCCAAAAACTTGATCGCTTACGACATCATGACCGAACGGTCTGAAATCACCACGATCCTGCAAAAAGAGCTGATCCATACGCCGGAAGTTTTCGGCGAAATGATGAAAGGCAGCGAAAGCGACCCGGCGGTTTACATCGAAAGCATTCACCACATTTTGAAAGTCGTTGCCGGAGCGCCGAACATCCGCCCGGCCTGGTTTTTCGATGTCAAACAGCAAGGCGAAGGCGTGGCAGATGTCGGAACGCATCTGGTTGATCTGGTTCAATGGATGTTGTTCCCCGAACAGGTGATTGATTTCCGCAAAGACATCAACGTGATTTCGGGCAAACGCTGGCCGACGGTGATGACGCTGGATCAATTCAGCCGAGTGACCAACGAAAAAGCTTTTCCCGATTACCTGACGACCAGCGTCAAAGACAACAAGCTGGATTATTACTGCAACGGCGCCATGACTTACGCCCTGCGCGGAGTTCACGCCAAGCTGGATGTGATCTGGAATTACGAAGCTCCGGCGGGCGGCGGCGACACTCACGTGGCGATTTTCAAAGGCACGAAATCGCGACTGGAAATCCGGCAAGGCAAGGAAGAAAACTGGAAGCCGGAACTTTACGTCGTGCCGAACAACCCGGACAACAAAGCTGAAATCCTGTCGGCGTTGAAGAAGAAAATTGATTCGCTGCAATCGAAATACGCAGGAGTCGCGGTTGAAGAAAGCGGCGGCAAAATCAAAGTTGCAATCCCGGACAAATTCCGCGACGGCCACGAAGCTCATTTCGCCGAAGTCATGCGCCGGTTTCTGGCTTACCTGCGCGATCCGAAGAGTCTGCCCGCGTGGGAAAACCCGAACATGCTGGCGAAGTATTACACGACGACGAAAGGTTTGGAGATGGGTTACAACGCGATGACCGCGTCGAAGTAAATGTGGAGCGCTGCGGCTCGACGCAGCTTTTGCTTTCGCAGGCCGGGCGTTCTATCGCCAGATAGTTTGTGATGAAGAACGAAAAGCGGTGTCGGGCCACCGCACTCCATAGGGCAATTTATGTCGAACAATTTTCTGCCGCTGACCGAACTGCTTTACCAGTACATCATCGCCAATTCCATTCGCGAACCGGACGTGCTGCGCCGGTTGCGAGAAGAAACAGCGGCCACCAATCCGCATGCGATCATGGCCGTTTCGCCCGTGCAGGGGCAATTTATGATGCTGCTGTTGAAATTGATCAACGCGGTCAAAACTCTGGAAGTCGGCGTTTTCACCGGTTACAGCTCGCTTTGCACTGCGCTGACGATTCCGGCAAACGGACGGGTTTACGCCTGCGACGTCAGCGAAGAATGGACTTCGGTCGCGCGTCGTTACTGGACGGAAGCAGGCGTAGCCGACAAGATCACGCTGAAGCTGGCTCCGGCAATTGAAACGCTCGATGCTTTGTTGGCCGATGGTCACGCGGGCACATTCGATTTCGCCTTCATTGACGCTGACAAGGCGAATTACGATCATTACTATGAACGCGCGCTGAAGCTGCTTCGCAAAGGCGGTCTGATCGTGTTCGACAACATGCTCTGGTACGGCAAAGTCGCCGACCTCGGCGTCAACGACGAAGACACCGTTGCGCTGCGCGCGCTGAACGCCAAACTTCATCACGAC
>CAYRQB010000446.1:0-4196 GCA_964426025.1 uncultured Heliomicrobium sp. | reverse complement strand
CAGATTGTTTTTGAAGGCGAACGCTTCGACGTGATGAGTGTGCGACGCTGGCGGGAAAGAATCATTTCTTGATTGGGTTGGTTCGCTAAAGTTTTATACGTGATTTATCATCAGCGAGTTCTGATGGAGGAATTATTGCTATGCCAACAATTCAAATTGAAACGGAAGACTTGCTGAATGCTGCTTTGCAACTACCACGGCCCGAGTTGGAACAATTCGTGCACAGGCTTTTTGTACTCAAAGCCAGAGAAGAAACCACTTTATTGCCGAAGCGCGAAGCCGAGTTGCTGTCCAAGATCAACCAAGGTTTAACACCCGCCACGCAACAACGTCTTAACGAGTTAATCAGAAAACGCCAGTCTCATACGATTTCGGAAGAGGAATTGCAGGAATTGATTCAACTAACTGATCAAGTAGAGTTGCTCGATGCTGAAAGGTTGAAATGTCTGCTGGAGCTTTCTCATCTGCGTGATGTGTCGCTTGACGATTTGATCAACCAACTCGGACTCAAGCCAGTGCCGCATGACTAAACAGCGCATTCCGAATAAACTTCGAAAACAAGTAAGAGAGCGCGCCTTGGGCTACTGCGAATACTGTCTCTGTCCCGAGTCTCATGCCACACAAGGGCATTCGATTGAACATATTTTCCCCGTAGAACTGGGAGGGCTGAGCGCTGACGACAATCTGGCGCTCGCTTGTCAGGGCTGTAACAACATCAAATACGACAAAACTGAGGCGCTCGACCCTGTCAGCCGAGAATTAGCGCCATTGTTCCACCCTCGCCGTGATCATTGGCATGAACATTTCACCTGGGGCGAAGATGCGCTGACGTTGACAGGTATGACCCCTACTGGCCGAGCCACTGTTGAAGCGTTACGGCTTAATCGCAAAGGCGTTCTCAACTTGCGACGCTTGTTAATGCAAGATGGTAAACACCCGCCGGGACACAGAATTTCTGCCAACCCTGAAAGGAAACGAGATGAAAAACCGTAATTTTCTGATGATCGAAACCAATGGCATACGGCTTCGCACGGTTGTCGAAGGCGAGGGGCCGCTGGTCGTTTTGCTGCACGGGTGGCCGCAGTGCTGGTATTTGTGGCGGCATCAGATTGATCCGCTGGTCGCCGCTGGCTTTCAGGTCGCCGTCCCGGATCAGCGCGGTTATGGCGGCAGCGACAAACCGGAGGAAATCGAAGCCTACAACATCATCGAATTGACGAGCGATGTGGTTGGAATTGCCGACGCTTTGGGGCACGAACGGTTCATCGTAGTCGGTCACGATTGGGGAGCGCCCGTCGCCTGGCATACGGCGCTGCTGCATCCCGACCGCGTCAAAGCCGTCGCAGGGTTGAGCGTTCCCTACACCCGATGGAAAGCGAACACGCTGACGCGGCAGGAATCTTTCGGCGACAATTTCTGGTACATGGTTTATTTCCAGCAGCCCGGCGTCGCCGAAGCCGAATTCGAAGCCGACATTCGCCGCAGCCTGCGCATGATTTATTACTCCGGTTCGGGCGATTTTCCGTCGGGATTTCGGCTCAGCAAAAAGCCTGCGTCGGCCAAGTTTCTGGATGGGTTGCCTGATCCCGAACAATTGCCGGCCTGGCTGACGGAAGAAGACATGGATTATTACGTCGCGCAGTACGAACAGAGCGGCTTTCGCGGGCCGATCAATTGGTATCGCAACATTGACCGCAACGTCGAACTGACGCCGCAACTGGATCGAGTGGAAACCGGCCAGATCAAACAGCCTGCGTTTTTCATCGCCGGAACCAAAGACCCTGTGCTGAAATTTGCCGGAGGCGACACAGTGCAGCGAATGGACAAATGGATGGCTGACCTGCGCGGCAAAGTCATGATCGAAGGTGCAGGCCATTGGGTACAGATCGAACGGCCTGCGGAAACCACCGAAGCGCTGCTCGGCTTTCTGAAGTCGGTGGCTTGATCGCCTCCGCCGCGCGGCTTTCTTCATTCAATCCGCTCAAGTATAATCCGTCGCAATGATGTGGCGTTCGATCACGTCATTGCGAGTCAAACGATTCAAAATCCAAACAACACGAGGTCAAAGATGGAATCAAAGTTTATTCCCGGCTTGCGGGGATTGTTGTTGTGTATTCTCGCGTCGGTTTGTCTGACTGCAATCATTGCGGCGGCTCCGCTTGGCATTCAGGAACAGAAGCAGGATCAGAAGAAAGATCAGCCGCAGCTTTCCGGCGACGAACGCAACGCGATTGAGAAAATACTGAAAGCGACAACCATTGATGCCAAACTCAAAGCGGCATCGGATTACGCCAAAAAGTTCCCTCCGGGCAAAGGCGTCAAACGCAGCGAAGTCGCAGGCACAATTGCCAACGAAATTTACAAAATTCAGGACGCCAATCAGAAACTCAAACTGGCTGAAGAGTTCACGAAGATGTTCAACCAGCCCGGCGAAGCCGATCTTGTCAGACCGACATTGATCGAAGGCTATTTTGCGCAAAACAAGTTTGAAGACGCGTTGAACGAAAGCGTCAAGTATCTGGAAAAGAACCCTGACGACGTGACCATTCACGTGCAAATCACCTGGGCGGGTGCGACTCAGGTGCAGAAGCAGAATCTTATCCCCAAACTGATGCAGGCCGCAGTCCAATCCGGCGCGAAAGCCGCTGAGTTGATGGAAGCCGACAAAAAACCGGAATGGATGGATGACGAAAAATGGAAGAATTACCGTAACTCATGGCTGTGGCGGCTTTATTACGCTCGCGGCGTAATCCTTCTGCAAAACAACGACAAAGTCGCCGCGAAGGAAAGCGTCGAGAAAGCTGTTGGAATTGAACCGGGCGATCTTGGCGTGCTGTTAATGCTGATCAGCCTGACGAACGATGAGTATCAAACTCTGGCTCAGAAATATCAGGCTGAAAAGAAGCAGGAATTGCTGGACAAGGCGCTGGAAAAGATGGACGAGGTCATTGACTGGATGGCGCGCGGCGTTGCCGCCTGCGAAGGCAATCCTCAACTGAAAGCGACTCAGGATCAATTGATGGATAATTTGAAGCAGTATTATGCTTTCCGCTTCGAAGGCAAAACCGACGGCCTGCAAGGACTGATAGACAAGTACAAAAAGAAAGCCTGATTCAACAGGCGAATCAAAGTTAAGCTGATTGGGGCGGACGGTTTGGATCGAATAACAATGGAAAAAACCGTCCGCCCATCTTCTCGCCTTTCGGAATGACCGGAACGCCTTCCAACGGCGGTTCGTCCGAATTCGACATAACTCCGTCCTGAAAAACATTTATCACAGTGGCGCGGCGCGGCAGATCGGTTGTGTTGGCGTAAGAGCCATGAATCAACCGGGCGTGGTGAAACGAGCATTCTCCTTTTTTCAATTCGATGGCCACGGGTTTGAACAATTCCCTTTGCTCATCGGTCAGGACAGTTTGAATCGCATCCATATCGCCGGTTAAACCTGTGATCGGCAAATCCGGCCACAGATGACTGCCCGGCACGTAATGAACGCATCCGTTGTCACGCGTCGAATCGTCCAAACCAATCCAGCAAGTCAAATGTCTGAGCGGCGTTGTCCGTGTCCAGTAGGAATAATCCTGATGCCAGGCAACGACACCGCCGTGTTTGGCCGGTTTGCAAAAAAGCTGATCGTGCCAAAATCTCACAACTCCATCCAACAACTGTGAAGCGGGCACGACAAAGGCCGGATGCCATAGAATGTCATGAAACCCCGGTTTGATGCGCCAGGCTCCGAGCGCGTGAAAGAGGGTTTTGGACGGGTCTTTCGATTCGTTCGAGTGAAACTCGTAAAACAGATGATGGCCTTCGTGATTCGGATTCATCAGGTCGTCCAACTGCTCTCTCAAAGCTTCCACCTGATCGTCATTCAAAATACGTATGCCGGACAGATAACCTTTCTCGCGGAAAAAATGTACTTGCTCTTCGCTCAGCCTGAATTGCTCCAATTCTTCCGAAGCGACTGGCGGCGAAAAAAGCTTGCTGATCGGTTGGTGATATTTGGACAAATCTTCCTGCACGCTGAACTCTCCTGATTGAGTTTGAAATTTTGTCGAAGTTTTTAGCAGTTAAGCAAAAGTGACAAGCTGGCAGCTTGTCTTGCCATCTTAAACTCATTGCGCTTCTGGCAGCGGCGAAATGTAAACCGTGTTGAATCGTTCGCGCGGGTCAACAGCTTCGGCAAAAGGTCGCTC
>CAYRQB010000445.1:0-4206 GCA_964426025.1 uncultured Heliomicrobium sp. | reverse complement strand
AAGAACAAGTATCTGCTGGAAACCACTGGCTGCGGAGTCGCCTGGTTCGATTACGACAACGACGGCTGGCTTGATCTTTTCTTCGTCAACGGCACTCGCTTCAGCGGACTTCCTAAAGGTCAGGAACCGACCAATCGTCTTTACCGCAACAATCGAAACGGCGGCTTCACCGACGTGACGGAAAAAGCAGGACTTGTCCGCACTGGCTGGGGACAGGCGGTTTGCGTCGGAGATTTCGACAACGACGGATGGGACGACCTGTTCATTTCCTATTACGGCAAAAACGCGCTTTACAAAAACAACGGCAACGGGACATTCGCCGATGTCACGGACAAAGCCGGGGTCGGCGTGAACAAAACCAAATGGGGATCGGGCAGCGCCTTTCTGGATTATGACAAGGACGGCGATCTGGATTTGTTCGTCGGCAGTTACATTGATTTCGATGTTAAGACAGCGCCGACACCTGAAACCGGTCCGTGTTTGTATAAAGGCGTGATGGTCGCATGCGGACCTCCGGGTTTGACAGGCGGAACGAACATGCTATTCCGCAACAACGGCAACGGAAGCTTCACAGACGTTTCAGAAAAATCAGGAATCACCAAAACTTACGGGACTTACGCGCTCGGAGTTTTAATCGCCGATTTCGATAACGACACATGGCCGGATATTTATGTTGCGAATGATTCGGCTCCGGCGGCGCTTTATCACAACAACAAGGACGGAACTTTCACCGACATCGGAGTCGAATCCGGCGCGGCTTACAGCGGAGACGGCAAACCGCAAGCGGGAATGGGCGTCAGCGCAGGCGATTTCGACGGCGACGGATGGCTGGATATTTTCAAGACCAATTTTTCCGGCGACACCTCGACGCTTTATCGCAATCTGGGCAAAAACAATTTCGACGACGTGACATTCACACAAGGCATTGGCATCAACACTCGCTGGCTGGGATGGGGCTGCGGATTTTTCGATCCGGACAACGACGGATGGCTAGACATTCTGCTGGTCAACGGTCACGTTTACCCCGAAGTTGAAAAACTGACGACCGAAGCCGGTTATCCTCAACGCAAGGTTTTGTACCGCAACATGCGAAAAGCCGGATTTCAGGATGTGACTGAAAAGATCGGCGGAGCTTTGATTGAACCGACTTCAAGCCGAGGATGCGCTTTCGGAGATTTCGACAACGACGGCGATTTGGACGTGGTCATCAACCCGGTCAACGACGTGCCGGTGCTGATGCGGCTGGATTCCATTTCACCGAAAAACGGCGGCAACAACTGGATCACAATCAAAGCCGTCGGCGTGACTTCAAATCGTTCGGCCATCGGCGCGCGCATCACCTGCACGACAGAGGAACGAACTCAATTCAACGAAGTCCGAAGCGGCGGCAGCTATTATTCACAAAACGATTTGCGCGTACATTTCGGCCTCGGCAAGGCTGAGAAAATCAAAACGCTTGAAGTCCGCTGGCCAAGCGGAAAGATCAGCAAGCTCAGCGACGTCGCCGTCAACCAGATGCTGACAATCAAAGAAGATTGATTGCAACGCGGACGCCAATGAAGTTCTCTGTTCAATCAGCCAATGCCGGAAACCGCCGCGCCAACCGTGCCAGGTTCCGATTCGAGCAAAATGTCTTCGACCACTCGCCCATCCCGCAAACTGATTTTACGGTCAGCCAATCCGGCAAGCTGATTATCGTGCGTCACCAGCAGCAATGTCGTCTGACGCTCGCGGTTGAGTTTGATCAGCAATTCAAATATATGACTGCCGTTTTTTGTATCCAGATTGCCGGTGGGTTCATCGGCCAACAGAATGTTCGGATCATTGGCGAAAGCGCGCGCGATGGCTACGCGTTGCTGTTCGCCGCCCGAAAGCTGCGAAGGATAATGATGACCGCGATCGTGCAATCCGACTTCATCCAGCAAAGCCTGAGCCTTTTCGCCGGCTTTGCCGACGCCCATGATTTCCATCGGCGTCAGAATGTTTTCGTAAGCCGTCAGCGATGGAATCAGGTGAAACGATTGAAAGATGAAACCGACCAGGCCTCCGCGCAATTCGGCCAGATTGTCTTCAGTCATTTTCGTGATGTCCTGACCGTCAAGCCTGATGCTGCCGGTTGTCGGCGCGTCCAGTCCGGCAATCAATCCCAGCAAGGTTGATTTGCCACTTCCTGATGGGCCGATAACCGAGACAAATTGTCCGCGCGGAATTTCCAGATCGAGCGAATGCAAAATCGTCAGTTGTTCGCTGCCGCTGGTGACGACTTTGGAAACATTTTCTAGTTGAATCATAAGCTGTTGGTATTGGCCGGTTGCCCGCAGTTGGTCGTCAGACGTAGCATGAAACTTGACGGTTAACGAACAACCAAACTCGAAACTAATTTCTCTGACAAATTGCAATATGCCTTTTCAATATCACATTTTCAAATCACGATTTTGTCACGCGCTGACGATTGCGTTGATTGCGCTGATTTCTTTCGGCTGTCAGCAAAGCTCGCAACCTGCTGAACAAACGCGTTCGGCGACGGCCAATCCATTGACGACGCCCGCTCCGGCAACGATTTCAACCGATTCTGAAAAGCTCCCGGCTATCGTCGCTTTCGGCGACAGCCTGACCGCCGGTTACGGATTGAGTCAGGACGAATCTTACACAACGCTGTTGCAGCGCAAACTGGACGAAGGCGGTTATCGTTATCGCGTCGTCAATGCGGGAGTTTCGGGCGACACTTCGGCGGGCGGAGCGCGGCGGGTTGATTGGGCGCTGCAATCGGGCAACGTCAAATTCATGATTCTTGAACTCGGCGGCAATGACGGTTTGCGCGGTTTGCCTGTGGCGGAGATGAAAAAGAACCTGGCTTCGATCATCGAACGCGCGCAAGCCAACGGAGTGACGGTCATTCTGGCCGGAATGGAAGCTCCGCCGAATTTCGGCGCGGATTACACTCGCGAATTCCGGCAGGCGTTTCGCGATCTGGCCAAACAATACAAAACGCCGTTCATTCCTTTCGTGCTGGATGGAGTCGGCGGACGCGCTGAATTGAATCAACCTGACGGAATTCATCCGAACGCCGAAGGCGAGAAAGTGCTGACCGAAAATGTCTGGCGAACGCTGGAACCGCTGCTAACCCAAAAATAAAACCGCGAAGTCACATCAAGGTTCACGAAGAATTGTTCCGCTTCGTGTTTCCTGGTGTGACTTCGTGGATAAAGTCTCACTTCATCTTCTTCGACAGTTCGTCGTGAACGCGTTCCAGCAATTTCTTGGTGGCGCGAATTCCATCCGGCTCGCTCATCTTGCTGCCTTCGTATTCGATGCCGACGAAACCGCGATAACCGGCGTCCAGCACGATCTTCATCATCTTGTGGTAATCAATCTGAGTTTCTTCGCCGCGTTCGTCGAAATCATGAGATTTGGCGCTGACGGCTTTGGCATATGGCATCAGTTCGGCCACGCCTTTGTAACGGTCGTATTCTTCGTCGCGACTGACGCGGAAATTTCCGAAATCCGGCAGAGTCCCGCACATCGGATGATTGACCATCTTCATCACTCCCGCCAGCCATTGGCCGTTTGATGACAACCCGCCGTGGTTTTCGACGACGACGGCGATTTTGTGCTTCGCGCCGAATTCGGTCACGCGACGCAAACCGTCAGCCGCCAGCTTCTGTTGTTCTTCAAAACCGCCGCGGCTTTGAGCGTTGACGCGGATCATTTTGCAGCCCAGAAACTTCGCCGCTTCGACCCATCTGTAATGATTTTCGACGGCCTGAGTCCGCTTGGCTTCGTCCGGATCGCCCAGCGCCCCTTCGCCGTCAATCATGATCAAACGATGCTCGACTCCGTAATCGCGAGCGCGTTTGTTCAGTTCTTTCAGGTAAGCGGTGTCCTTCGCCTTGTCCTTGAAAAACTGATTGACGAATTCGATGGCGCTGATGCCGTAATTCTGTTTGGCGATTTTGGCAAAGTCCAGGTTGTCAATTTCCTTTTTGAACAGCGCGTTATGCAACGACCATTCGGCCAGAGAAATTTTGAACAACTGTTTGGCGGGCGCAGCCAGCAATGTTCCGCCGGCTACAGCCGTCAATCCCGCCGCAGTCAACGTCTGAGCGGATTGTTTGATGAAATTACGACGATCTATCACTTGAATCATGTTTTGTCCTCGTCCTTTGAAAATGTGGGAGCGCGAGCATCCTGCTCGCCGGGTGTCGC
>CAYRQB010000444.1:0-4211 GCA_964426025.1 uncultured Heliomicrobium sp. | reverse complement strand
TGCCTTCGATCCGCTCAAACAGCTTGAACTGTTTGAAAAGGAAAAAGGCACGTTTACCTTTGCCGTGCCGACGATGCTGGTGGCGATGTTGAACCATCCGCGCTTTGCCGAATTCGATCTGTCCACGCTGAAAAATATCTTCACCGGAGCCACGCCGGTTCCGGTCATCGTCATGGAACAAATCAAAGATCGCATCGGCGCGGATTGTTCGATTGTCTTTGGCATGACCGAAACCACAGGCGCGGTGACTCAATCGTTTTACAGCGACAGTTTTGAACTGAAATCTGCGACGGTTGGGCTGACGATTCCTCATACTGAAATCAAGATGGTCAATCCGGCAACGGGCGAAACCTGCCAGTGCGGAGAATCCGGCGAACTGTGGACGCGCGGTTACGCAAACATGGTTGGGTACTACAACATGCCGGATAAAACGGCGGAGACGCTGGATGCCGATGGCTGGTTGCACAGCGGAGATTTGGCTGTCATGCGCGCGGACGGATACATCAACATCGTAGGCCGCGTGAAAGACATGATTATTCGCGGCGGCGAAAACATTTACCCGGCGGAAATCGAAGCCTTCCTGATGCGCCATCCGAAAATCGCCGAAGCCCAAATTGTCGGCATCCCAGACGAATTCATGGGCGAAGAAGTTTGCGCGATGATTCGGCTGAAACCTGGCGAAGCCGCGACCGAAGACGAACTCCGCGAACATTGCAAAGCCAACATCGCTCGCCACAAAGTCCCGAAGCATTTTCGCTTCGTCGAAGCCTTCCCGCTGACGGCCAGCGGCAAAGTGCAGAAATTCGTGCTGCGCGATCAGTTGATTAAAGAGATGGGATTGGAAAACGTCGCCGGAATGAAAACCGCTTAAAGGCGGATCGAAAAGGAGGCAATAAATGAAACTATCTCGCAGAGAGATTCTCAGACAATCGGCAGCCGTAGCGATTGCCGCTGCCAGCGGTTCGCTGCTGCGCGCCGAAACAAAACTGAAAGCTTCCGAACTCGCCGGATATGACGCCGTCGGCTTGGCGGAACTTATTCGCAAAAACCAAATCACGCCGCTGGAATTGGTCGAGGACACAATCAAACGCATCGAACGCGTCAACGCAAAGCTGAACATCGTTCTGACCAAAAACTTCGATGTCGAAAAAGCTCGCGCGCGGGCGAAACAGAATCTGGGCGATGGAGCTTTTGCCGGAGTGCCGGTGTTGTTGAAAAACCTGGTCGAATACAAAGACGCCGACATTGATTTCGGTTCGCGCTTTTTTGCCGAAGTCATCGCCAAACATGGCCGATTGCATCAGGCGAATTCTCCATTCACCGCGGCGATGGAAAAAGCCGGTTTCATCGTCACAGGCATCACCAACGCTCCGGAATTCGGTTTGATCGAAACCACTGAACCGACACTGCACGGAGCTTCGCGCAATCCGTGGAATCCGGCTTACACGACCGGCGGTTCCAGCGGAGGTTCGGCTGCGGCTGTGGCTGCCGGGATCGTGCCGATTGCTCACGCCAACGACGGCGGAGGCTCGATTCGCATTCCGGCCTGTCAATGCGGAGTCTTCGGATTGAAACCTACGCGCAAACGCGAACTGACTCCGTTCACGACCGGCGGAATGGCCAACGACATTGTCGGCATCGCCAACGATTTGTGCGTCAGCCGCACCGTGCGCGACACTGCGGCTTTCCTGAACGTCGTCGAAAACAAGAACAACGACAAATTACCGCCGGTCGGTTTCGTTTCCGGCCCATCATCGAAGCGGTTGAAAATCGCATTGGTTCTGGAAGGCGTGAACGGCAAGAAAGCCGACCCCGAAGTTGAAAAAGCCATTCGCGCGACGGCCAAGCTTTGCGAATCGCTGAAGCACAAAGTTGAAATCGCTAAACTGCCAATCAGCGGAGAAGAAGTGACGGACGCTTTTCTGGGTTACTGGGCGGCGGGAACCGTCAGCCTGGAATCCGACATCGAAAAGCTGCTGGGCAAAGGCGTCAAACGCGAAGACGTGCTGGAACCTTGGACAATCGGTTTGATGGAGCTTGGCAAAAAGCGCGGATTGTTCAACGCCGTTGCTCGCGCCAACAAGGCTTTCACTGCTGCGGCAAGCGTGATGGAAGAATTCTTCAAAAGCTACGACGTGATTCTTTCGCCGGTCTTGCGCATTCCGCCTTACAAGCTGGGCTATCACGATCCGCGCATGAACTTCGATACACTGCTGGCGCGAGTGATGGACGAAGTCGCCTACACGCCGCTGCACAACGCCATAGGAACTCCGGCGATGTCCGTGCCTCTTTACTGGACAAAAGACAATCTGCCCATCGGCAGCCAGTTCGCCGCTTGGCGCGGCGGCGAAGCCACGTTGCTGGGATTGGCTTATGAACTGGAAGCGGCTCAGCCGTGGACGAAACGACGACCGGCAATTTCTGCAATTTGAGGAGACATCATGAAAACCATCAGGATCGCAAACGGACAAGGGTACTGGGGCGATTGGCTGGAAGCGCCGGTTCATCTGGTCGAACGCGGCCCAATTGATTACCTGACGCTGGATTATCTGGCCGAAATCACCATGTCAATCATGCAGAAGATGCGAGCGCGCGATCCGAACGCCGGTTACGCGCGAGACTTTCTGCAAGTCGTCGCTCGCGTGTTGCCGAAATGCCTGGATCAAAACATCAAGATCGTGGCGAATGCAGGCGGCGTCAATCCGCAAGCCTGCGTCGCCGGTTTGACCGAAGTCGTCAAAAAGCTTGGGCTGTCAGGCAAAGTCAAAATCGGCGTTGTCGCGGGCGATGACATCATGGATCGGCTGGATGAATTCATCGCCAAAGGCATCGGCCTGGAAAACATGGAAAGCGGCGAACCGCTTTCCACCATACGCGACCGCGTGGCCAGTGCCAACATTTACTTCGGAGCCGCGCCGATTGCCGAAGCTTTGGCCGCTGGCGCTCAGATCGTTGTCACAGGTCGTTGCACCGATACGGGGCTGACGCTCGGCCCGATGATTCACGAATTCGGCTGGAAGCTGGACGACTGGAATCATCTTTCGGCGGGAACCATCGCTGGTCACATCATCGAATGCGGCGCGCAAGCGACAGGCGGCAATCATCAAGTGGATTGGCAAACGATTCCTGACTTCTGGAACATCGGTTACCCGATTGTCCAAGCCAATGAAGACGGCAGTTTTGTCGTCACCAAACATCCAAACACCGGAGGCCGCGTCAGCATCGCCACCGTTACCGAACAACTGATGTACGAAATGGGCGATCCGAAAAATTACATCACGCCGGATTGCATAGCCGATTTCACGACTGTCAATCTGCAAGCCGACGGCGAAAATCGAGTGCGCGTATCGGGCATCACCGGCAAAGCGGCGACAGACAGTTACAAGGTTTCGATCAGTTTTGCCGACGGATTCAAAGCCGCAGGCGGATTGATTTACGCCTGGCCGGACGCCTACCAAAAAGCCAAAGTCGCCGATTTCACATTGCGAAAACGATTGGAATCCATCGGCCTGAAGTTCGACGAAATGCTGTCGCAATACATCGGCGTCAACGCCACTCACGAAGGATTAGGCGGCGAGCCATCGCCGGACATTACCGAAGTGATGTTGCGCGTCGGGGTGCGGTCGAAAGACAGATACGCCGTTGACCGCTTCACAAAAGAGATTGCGCCGCTGGCTTTGTCAGGTCCGCCGACCGTGACAGGCTTTGGCGGAGGCCGTCCGAAGGTTGAAGAAGTGATCGCCTACTGGCCTGCGCTGATTCCGAAATCCGCCGTCGCGCCCAAAGCCGAAATCATCACGGTTTGAAGTAATTGACTCGGCAAAAGAGACTCTACAAAAATCTTTTCGGACAAGAGCAAAATTAACCATTAGCCATCAGCCATTATCCATTATCAGACAGGTAAGAAATTTTCTCCCTGACCGATAACAGCTTACGGTTAATGGCCAATGCCTTTTTCGTATTTCTCTTTTTGATGAAACTGTTTACGTTCACTGAGGCAGTTGCCCGAACTACGAAGCGATGACTGAAAGCATCATAGCTCGGTCTTTCCACTTTCTTGCGCGCTCAGATGGGATTTTATTTTCAGACTTGAGGGAATTCGCCGGAATATTTCGATTTACAAAACGAAGGACGTATTACTCAAACAACATCAAACTTCAGGAGAATTGGCATGCCAAAAAACACCACCATTGTTTTGGTTCGTCACGGAG
>CAYRQB010000443.1:0-4215 GCA_964426025.1 uncultured Heliomicrobium sp. | reverse complement strand
CAACCGGAGCTTTTGCTCAAAGCCCTCAATCCGATCTGGACAAAGCTCCGAAACCACAGGATGCCAAATCAAAGCGCGAGCGAGTCGCCACGGAAAAAAAATCGGCGGAAGAAATCACATCGAAGACAATCAGCGACACTGAACGCCAGACTTTGCGCCGCGAAGACCAGTCGGAAGAAGAAGCGGCGATCCTGCCATACATCAACAACTTTTTTGCCACGACGCGGCTCGGTCCCGAAGACGTCATCAGCGTTGACGTTTTCGATCAGCCGAACTATTCCCGCATGAATCTGACCGTTCCGCCCAACGGACGAATCAGTTATCCGTTGATCGGCCATCTGATGATTGCCGGTCGCACCATCGAAGAACTGGAAAAAGAAATCACCGAAAAGCTTTCCGAATACATTCGCGAGCCGAAAGTCGCAGTTCAGCTTGTTCAGGTTCACAGCCTGAAGTTCATGGTCATCGGCGATGTGGCCACGCCGGGAATTTACGAAATGACCCGGCGTATGAGCGTCACGGAAGCATTGGCCAAGGCCGGTTACGTCACGCGCTTTGGCGATCTGAGCAAAGTTTCGGTGCTGCGAATGCAAAAAGACGGCAGCACAATCGCCTTGCCGGTGAATATGAAGGAAGTCGAGCGCGGCAAAGCGCAGGATGTTTATCTGGTCCCCGGCGACACAGTCGTCGTGCCCGGCAACAAGTTCAAGACGATTGACAAGGCGATGAGCGTCGTCACACTGGGTTATTGGATGCGCATCATCGCCCGATGAGCGAAGTAACTCAAAACTCAAAAACGATGAAGATAGTTTCCTGCCTGAGTCTGACGATCATTCTTCTGCTGACGATTTTTGCCGCAGACCAATCCGCTCAGCAATTCGGATGGCGCCCGCAATCCAGCGGCGCGATTTCCAAACTCAATGCGGTTCATTTCATTGATCGCCAGAATGGATGGGTCGCAGGAAACAACGGCGTGATGCTTTCAACCGAAGACGGCGGCGAAATCTGGAAACGAGCCGGATTGCCCGAACCCGAACAGCGCGAACCTCTGCTGGACGTTTGGCTTTTCGATTCCGCGCGCGGATGTCTGCTGGGCGAATACGATATGTTCGACCGGCATCCTTCGATTGAATGGACGAAGAAAACCTTTCTGTTGCGACGGAGCGGCGACAGCGGCGAATGGCAGCCGGGCAAGCTGGTCAGCCCGAAACCGAAACGAACTCAGCCAATCCAAACCAAAAAGAAATCCGACAAGGAAAACGAAATCACCAGCTCGATCATTGAAGATTTGCCCGAACCTGTCTTGCTGCGAATGTTTTTCGCCAACGACCGAACCGGCTGGGTTTGCGGCGAGCTTGGCGCAATTCAGAAAACAGCGGACGGCGGCGCAAGCTGGCAAACGCAATCGTCGCCTTCGCGCAAGATTCTTTTCGACATCGCGGGAATTGACGACAAAATGTTGTGGATTGCCGGAGCGGGCGGTTTGATGCTGCGAACGGTTGACGGCGGACAAAACTGGAACCAACAACCGACGAACATCACCACCGCGCTGAAGTCAGTTCATTTCGTTGACGCTCGGCGAGGCTGGATCGTGGGCAACGACGGAATCATCCTGCTGACCGTCAACGGCGGCAATCGCTGGCAGAAAATTGAATCCGGCACAACGCGTAACCTGAATGATGTTTTCTTCGTCAATGCCAGGGAAGGATGGATCGCCGGTGATCGCGGAACCTTGCTGCATACGACCGACGGCGGATTGACCTGGAACGACGAATCATTCAACACCCATGCAAACCTGAATCGCCTGTTTTTCATCGCGCCTGATTGCGGTTGGGCTGTCGGCGGCAGCGGCTTTATCCTTAAATATGGTTTGGTTGAAAACGCATCACGTCCGGTGGTGACTCGTCCACAGTAATAACAATCATCTTTAACAAAACGGATTCCCATCATTGAGCGGTTTCTGGAAAGACCGTTGTTCTAACCCCGTGAAGGGCGGTTTGTATCTGCCCGGATCAGAACCAGGAATTTATTATGAAACCATTGCGCATTGGCTTTCTCATTGTCGGCATTGTTTTGCTTTTGCAATCCGGCTCCGCGCTCACACAGCAAAAATCAATCGGCCAGTTTGATGATCACGGCGATGTCGGCGCGGTGCAAAAGCACGGCTCGGTCGCTTACGCCCCCGATCAGAAGAGTTACACAATTTCCGGCGGCGGAGAAAACATGTGGGCGACGGCGGACGGATTTCATTTTCTGTGGCGCAGAATGTCAGGCGATTTGTCTTTGGCTGCGGACATCAGATTTCCCGAAGCCGGAGGCAATGCTCATCGCAAAGCCGTGCTGATCATTCGCCAGAACCTTGACGCTGATTCTCCATACGCCGACGCGGCATTGCACGGCGACGGTCTGACTTCGTTGCAATACCGCGAAGCCAAAGGCGGCCCGACGCGAGAAATTCAATCGAACGTCAAAGCTCCGCGCCGACTGCAAATCGAAAAGCGAGGCGATTACGTCTGGATGTCTGTTGCCAAAGAAGGCGAAGAGTTGAAATCCGCAGGCGGTTCGTTTCGCATCAACCTGACCGGAACGTTTTACGTCGGACTTGGAGTTTGCGCGCACGACAACAACGCGTTGGAAAAAGCAGTCTTTTCCAACGTCGAAATCAAACAGCGCCCCGCGCCGATCATCGAAAGCACGCTGGAAACCGTTTCGATAGCTTCCAAAGATCGCAAAGTCGTTTACACCAAACGCGCTCACTTTGAAGCGCCGAACTGGTCGCGCGACGGCAAATATTTTTTGTTCAACCAGGCCGGGAAAATCATGAAGTTGCCGGTGACGGGCGGCGAACCTGTCGCGCTCGACACAGGTTTTGCCACGCGCAACAACAACGATCACGGAATTTCGCCGGATGGAAAATGGTTGGCCATCAGCGATCAATCTCAGGAACAACGCCGCTCGTTGATTTACGTCGTACCGATTGAAGGTGGAACGCCTCGCCGCATCACTCAGCTTGCGCCGTCGTATTGGCACGGATGGTCGCCCGACGGAAAGACGCTGGCTTATTGCGCTGAACGCAACGGCAATTTCGACATTTACACAATCCCAATCGAAGGCCACTCTGAGGGAAAAGCTGAAAAACGCCTGACGACAGCCGAAGGCCTGGACGACGGCCCGGATTATTCGCCCGACGGTCAATACATTTACTTCAATTCGGTGCGGACTGGTTTGATGCAAATCTGGAGAATGAAAACCGACGGCAGCGAACAAACTCAAATCACAAACGACGGATACAACAACTGGTTCGCGCATCCTTCGCCGGACGGAAAATGGCTGGTCTTTCTTTCGTTCGAACGAAGCGTCGAAGGCCATCCGCCGAACAAAGACGTGATGTTGCGCCTGATGCCCACAGGCGGAGGCGAAATCCAGGTGTTGGCAAAACTCTTCGGCGGACAGGGCACGATCAATGTGCCAAGCTGGTCGCCGGACAGCAGACAACTGGCGTTTGTCAGCTACAGGCTGATTGACCAATGAACTCGTCTCAGCATTTTCAATTCAACGACCGAACAACATACTGAGGATCAAACATGAAACTTAACCGCAGAGAGATGATGAAAACCGCCGCCGCTTCTATGTTGTTACCTGAGATTTCTGCGGCCAACAGCCTTTCAACTCAAAAAGCTTCGTGGCCGCCCGATGAAACCGGCGCTCCGAAAATTTGCCTGGGCGTCAGAGGCGACGCTGACGCCGCTCTGATGCGCCGCGTCAAACAGATCGTCGTGGATTACGTGCTGATGGGCGGACCGCCGATTCCCTGGACTGAAGAAGTCCTGCGCGAACGAATGAATCGTTTCAAGGCTGGCGGCCTTTCCATCATCAACATGATGATCGGCGGTTTTCCCAAAACGATTTACGGCAAGCCTGGACGCGACGAAGAAATCGAAAAGGTCATTCAGTCAATTCGCGCCGCGGGCAAAGCCGGTCTGCCGGTCATCGAATATAACTTTTACGCTCACCGCATTGTCGAAGGTTATTACGAAGAGCTTGGCCGAGCCGGAGCCGGAATGACTGCCTTCAATTACGACCGCGTCAAAGACCTGCCGCCGCTGCCGGACATTGGCGCGTGGACGTTGGATCAGATGTGGACGAACATCACCTACTTCCTGAAAGCCGTCGTCCCCGAAGCCGAAAAAGCCGGAGTGCGATTGGCTCAGCATC
>CAYRQB010000442.1:0-4225 GCA_964426025.1 uncultured Heliomicrobium sp. | reverse complement strand
GATTACGCTTTTATACTCGGGCAATTTGGTATTTCGAAGTAAGCTTTTATCAAAGCCGGTTGGAAGAATCGTGTAACACTCGCTCGACTAACTGTTTGTATTCATTCTCGCTCATTGTTGACATCCCTTTTCCAGAACATGCCTTCACCCGATCAGAGTTCATGGCCTTCGCCGTCATTCTCAAATCCGGGTCGAGGCAGGCGGAACCAGAATCTGGTTCCGCCTTTATCACGCGGCGAGTGGCCGATTTCGCCGTACCAATGTTCGACTGTTATTCGGCAAAAGTATAACCCAAGGCCGATTTTGCCACGGCCTTTTTTACCTTGAGAAAATTTCTGGAATAACGTGGGAGCTACTTCGGGCGGAATGCCCGGCCCTTCGTCGTCAACGGCGACCAGAATGTTTTCGCCTTCGTCGTAACACCCGACGGTGACGGTTGAATTGGCGGGACTGTGGCGCAGAGCGTTCTCGATCAGGTTGGAAATAACTCGTTCCAGCCGCAATTTTTCGCCGACTACTTTCCAATCAAGGCTTGCATCCAGATTTGGATCGAGTCGCAGACTGACCTGGTTTAGCTCGAATGCTGGCGAAAGCGATTCGATAACTTCGCGAGCGGCGACGACAACATCCGGCGCATTTTCAGGTTCAATTGAAAAGTTCTGAAAGGATTCGACCTCGGCGGAAAAGGCCTGGAGAATTTCGCGAATCAGAGTTTCCTGTTTGTTCGCCTGTCGCAAACCTATTTCCAGAAACTTGCGGCCTTGTTCGGAAATCGGCTCAGCGGCCAGCAATTCAAAACCGCCTTTGATGCCCATCAGCGGCCCGGCCAGATCGTGGACGATGCAATGAAGCAGAATTTCCTTTTTCTGAATTTCCTTGGTCAGCCAATGGTAATTCAATCTGGCTTCGTTGCCTTTTTGTTGCAACTGGCGTTGCAACAATTCCTGTTTAGTCGCGTCCAGCAGTAGCGCGCAATCTCCATCGCCGGTCGGGAACAGGTGCAAATCGGCTGGCCGTCCGGATTCGGTTTGCATGCAAAGCAGGATCAGCGATTCGCCGCCGAGCGGCAACAAACCTTCGAGAAAGAAAACCTGTTCGCCAGCGGGTTCAGCCGCTCGCAAATCCGAAATGCCATAAGCTTCAAGCTCGCCTCCCCACTTGATCACTCGCCCTTCGTCGTCGGTCAGCAGGTAAGCGGGCAAGCGTTCTTCAGCAGCCAGATGATTCAAATAAGAAAAGACTCCAACGGGCAGATCGGCCATCTCAGCCTCCATATCATTCCCGAATCGCGCATTCATTTTGCCTGGTTGAAGAGAGTTGAAGCCCTGGCAAACGGCTTGCTTACGCTTTCGGTTTGTCACAAATGTGTTGATGGGGATTCGTTATCGGCAGTTTGTCGTCACAGGATAATATCCGCGAGCAGGTTGAACGCCTCTTCGACTCCTTCGCCAGTCTTTGCGCTGGCTTTGATCACCTTCCATCCGGCCTTTTGGCAATCGGCAATTGCCTGGTCGTCAATTTCCCACTCGTCCGCCAGATCGGATTTGTTGACGATGAAAACGAACGGAATTGAGCCGATGTTTTCATCCACGCGTTGCCGCAGCATTCGCGCAGTTTCCAGCGTGTTGCCACGCGTGCCATCGGCAACCAGCAAATAACCGGAAGCTCCGCGCAGGTATGACATCTGAACTTTCTGGAATTCGTCTTCGCCTGCCAAATCCCAGACAATCAGATTGACCTGTTTGTCGCCAACCATAACCGTTTTCTTGTCCACCTTGACTCCGACAGTGGTCAGATACTGATCGGAGTAAACGCTTTTGACGAATCGCGAAACCAGGCTGGTTTTACCGACGGCGAAAGCTCCGAGCAGACAAATCTTCTTCTGAATCATCTGCCGCGCTCCTCGTTCGGGGGCAATTTGGATTGCTTCAATTCAGGCAGCGAGACTTTGAATGAAGCGCTGCGGTTGAATTGCTTTTCGGCCTGACTGGTTTCGGGCTTCACCGGTTGGGTTGATGCTACGCCGGTGGCTGTAAGGGAGTCTCTGTTGATGAGATTGGAAAGTAGCAGTGACATAACTCGTTCGGCTCGCGACCGGCTCAGCGCCAGGTTTAGGCTTTCGTTGCCCTCGGTGTCGGTGTGGCCGATGATCTCTATTTGAACGGTTCGGCCTGCCGCCGGAGCCAATGTTGAAAGCGTTTGAATATCGGCAATCAGAGCCTGAATGTTTTTTTGCTGTCCGGGCGCGATTTGCGCTCCGCCCATGACGAACAGAATCAACTGCTGTTCGATTTGCCGGCGCAGCCTGTCCAAATCTTCGTTGAGCAGATTACCCATGTCGAATTTGTTGACGCCGGGTAATACGCGTGAAATTCGCCGGGCTTCGTTGATCCATTCGTGCGGAGCGGCGCCATCCGCCACCAGCGTTCCGTTTTCGAATTTCAACTGGACAGATGGCGGCGGTTCCAGCAGATTTTTGGCTCTGGCCAAAATGAATTTAGGATCGAGCGCCTGATAGGCTTCCCATCTGGAAACGACCGACGCCGGATCAATCGGCGATTCATTGCGGAGTATCGTCATCGGATCGGCAGCCAGCGGATCGCGCAAACCTGAAACATAACGTTTGCCATTTTGTTTGCCGGTTTCGGCAACGACGATTCCGGGTTCGGTTTTCAGCCTGTCCAGATAAGCGTTCCAGCGCCGAGCGTCGCGCCAGGCGAAAAATCCCCAGACGCCGAGCGCGATGATAACCGCGGCCAGCAACAACCAGATGTAAGCGGGAATTTTGAACTGCGCCGGATCGGTTTTGCCCTGATATTGCGATTGAAAACAGCTTTCCAGGTGATGGCGAGTCTCTTCAAACGGAGTCACATCTCCGCTGAAAGGATCGAGCGCTTCGCGTTGTTCAAGGTGAATGGCTTCGATGGCTGGCTGGAAAAATTCGCCGCGCAAACTTTGCGGCGCGTCGCCGCGAATGACCACGGCCAGCACGGCGTGAGGGCCGTATTCCAACCAAACATCGCGATCTCCCAAATCAACTACATCAAGCGGTTTTTCGGATGGCCCGAACGAATCATTCCCGAAATTTGTGTTTGCCACCTGAATCGCCGTCAACATTCCCGAAACGATGTCCGCATCCTGAGCGATGGATTCGTCGGCGGCGACGTGCTGCAACAGCAATCCCGTCTGTTTGTGAATCAGGAAAACCTGTTCGACGCGATAAACCAGCGTGTGATAAAGAACAACCTCGGCAAATGATTTGCGAGTGTGCAGGGCTTCGAACCGCCATTTCAATCCCTGCCAGGTCAGGCTGTGTTTCAGCATCTGATCCAACGATTGGATGATGCCGCTAAGCGCGATGGAAATAGCCCGGCGAATGGCCGGCCCCATCAAAGGCGAAATCGCTTCAGCCAACGGGCGAGGGTCTTTTTTTATCGAGTGGTGAAGAGCAGTGGTGACGGTCGGCGCAAGAGCTTCGGTGAGAGACTCGTCCTGAGCGGCGCGCAGACGAACGGCTTCGGACAGCGATCGGCTGATTTCGCGAGCGCGGACGCGCGGATTGTTCAACCGTTCAAGGACGTTGCCGATTTGAATCTGTTCAGGTTCAATCAGCAGGCGACGCAATTCCTGCATCTCATCCGCCTTGACGGATTCAATCTGACCAAGTTGCAGTATGTCTTCTTCCGCTGTTTCCGGCGGAATTTCCGGCAACCTGGGTTTGTTCTGAACTATGCGCAACGGAGAGTCGCTCATTGATAAAAACCATTTGCAGTCCGCTCACGGTTCCGAGTTCACACCTCAGCGCGCTGAGATGTGAACTCGGAACACTTCGAGCTTTATTCTTCGCCGGGCAGTTTGAATTCGTTGTTCAAACGCATTGCCAGTTCGGTGAAAAGATTGGATAACGCGGCGCGATCCGTCTTGTCGTTTCTCAGTTCGCGGGCTTCGCGCGCCAGAGACGCAGACAGGTCGTCGTGCTTGGAGCGAATCTCGTCGCCCAGGTTTTTGGCTTGATCCAAAATCTGCTGGCGCAGTTCACGATGTGTTTGGGAACTGTGTTCGTCAAGCGCGTTGATCTTGTTGGTCAACGAACGCGCCGTGTCGCGCATTTCGCGAGTGATGTCTTCGGCGGCTTGCGAACGTTGCTGGTTTTCGGTTCTCAAACGGTCGCCGAGCGCGGCGATTTCCTGTTTGATGAAAGCTTCAAGCGAATCGAAACGGCGGC
>CAYRQB010000441.1:0-4237 GCA_964426025.1 uncultured Heliomicrobium sp. | reverse complement strand
GCCGACCAGAATCGCGTCGTATTCGTGCCGCAAAGCCTGAGAAGCCGATCTCGCCCGCTCGCCTGTGATCCATTTGGAATCGCCGGTTCGCGTGGCGATGCGGCCATCCAACGAACAGGCTGTTTTCAAATGAACAAATGGCAGACCGGTCGTCACAAACTTCGCGTACTTTTCATTCAACCGCTGAGCTTCGCGATCAAGTATGCCGGCGACGACTTCGATTCCGGCTTCGCGCAATTGCCGGAAGCCGGTGCCGTTGACGCGAGGATTCGGATCAACCATCGAAGCCACCACACGGCTGACGCCCGCTTCAATCAAAGCTGTGACGCAGGGCGGCGTGCGTTTGCCGTCGCCGTAATGAGCGCACGGTTCCAGATTGACATAAACCGTCGCGCCGCGCGCGCGCGCTCCGGCTTCTTCCAATGCCCAAACCTCGGCGTGCTTCAATTCGTCGTAACGGTGATAACCGCGACCGACGATTTCGCCGTTGCTGACAACCACCGATCCAACCAGAGGATTGGGGCTGACCAGGCCTGAACCTTGCGCGGCGAGTTGGAGCGTGAGCTTTACAAATTCGCTATCGTTCATCGGAAAAACAAAAGTAACTACTCAGGCCTTAGAATTGACTCGCAACGAAAGGCATCAGTCAGATGACGGAACAAACGGAAATAACGGAACAGACAGAAGTTCACCGTTTTCTTTTCCGTTTTTTTCGTTATTTCTGTTTGTTCCGTCGTCTATTCAAGCATTTCATTATCAGGGCGCTTGATAGCGCTGAGCAGTTACAAACAAAAATCAAAAGGCAAATCTCAAAAAGCAAAAGCATCAAGAGGCCGCTCGGCCTTTTCGACTTTCGACTTCCGATATTTGCCTTTCGACTCTTTCCTCTGCCGGTTACTACTCAAACAATCCCTCGACGTAAGCCTTCGGGTCGAACACGACCAGGTCGTCGGCTTTCTCGCCTATGCCGCAATATCGGATCGGCAGATTCAATTCCTTGGCAATGGCGACGGCAATTCCGCCTTTGGCTGTGCCGTCAAGCTTGGTCAGCACCAGCCCAGTGATGTCCGCCGCTTTCATAAATTCGCGAGCCTGACTCAAACCATTCTGACCTGTGACGGCATCAACAACCAACAGAACTTCGTGCGGAGCCTGCGGCACTTCGCGTCCGGCAATGCGTTTCATCTTTTCCAGTTCGGCCATCAGATTCGCCTTGTTGTGCAAACGCCCGGCGGTATCAACGATCAGCACGTCGGAATTTCGCGCCTTGGCGGCTTTCAGCGAATCGAACAACACCGCCGCCGGATCGGTTCCCTGCTTCTGCTGAATCAAAGGAACGCCTGCGCGGTCAGCCCAGATCGCCAATTGATCAGAAGCCGCTGCGCGAAAAGTGTCGGCGGCGCAAATCAACACGTCGTTGCCTTCGGCCTTGATGCGCTGAGCCAGTTTGCCAATCGTCGTGGTTTTGCCGACGCCGTTGACGCCGACGATCATCATCACGTAAGGCCGCACGTCGTCAGGAACCGCCTGTTCCGAAGCGACTCCGCGGGCGTGTTCGGCTTTTTCCAGAATGTCCAGCAAGCGTTGTTTGATCGTCCGTTTCAATTCGTCGGCATCTTTGAGCGCCTGGCGGTCAACCTGTTTGCGGACGTCTTCGATGATTTCCATAGCCGTCTGAACGCCGATGTCCGCGCCGATCAAAGCCTCTTCCAATTCTTCCAGTGTGGAGGCGTCAATTTCCTTTTTGCCTTTGACCGCGTCTTCGATGCGCGTGGCTATGTTTTCGCGCGTGGATGAAATCGCTTTGCGGAAGCGTTTCATAAATCCTTCGTCATCCACCGACTCATCAACAAACGGTTTCGGCTCAGCAATGACAGGCGCGGGAGCTTTCGGCTCCTCAAGAACTTTCGCCGGAACAGCATCAGACTTTGATGCTTCTACAAGAACCTGTTCGGCGCGAACCTCACTCCTGGCTGGTTCGGCGACAGGGTCAACCGCGACCTCGGCAACCGGTTCGTCCGTTGAATTCAAATTCAGCGAGATGAACTCGCTCTTTTTTCTTTTCCAAAACATAAATTGAATACCGCAAATTCAGTACCGCGACCGGTAGGAAGCGGATCATTCGTAACTTCACATCCGCTTGCCGTCGCGAGCGGTACTGCACAGATCAATTGCCGACGGCCAGCGCTTCGTGAACTCTGGCGCGCGCAAGGTCTGCGTCTTTCGGGAATCGCCACAACAGCGCAGCCGAAGCCAACGGCAAAAAAGAAACGATCAACAGAGCCTGAAAGAATCCGGTGTGATCGCTGATCACGCCGGTCAGCGGAGCCATCAGCGCTCCCGCTCCCCAGGCGAATCCCATCATCAAAGCGGAAACAGTGCTTGCTCCACCCGGAACCAGCCGCTGAGCCATCACTACGCTGACAGGAATCGGCAGGTTCAACATCGTCCCGCCAGCCATCAACAACAGATAACTCGGCATCCCCTGAGTCATAAATGCGCCAACCAGCAAAGGCGTCGCCAACAGCATCGCCGCCAAAGTCACGCGACGCGCGCCGAAACGATCCGCCAAAGCTCCGCCGAAAAATCCGCCGATGCCGCCGAACAATATAAAACCAGCCAGTACCCAGCTTCGTTCGGTGTCGGTCAATCCGCTGCTTTGCAAAGCGAATGGCAAAAACGTAGTCACGCTGACCGAAACCGCCGAACGCAACACGACGGCAAAATACAACAGCGTCAATGGCCCCCAGACCGAACGCAAAGTTTGACTGAGGCTTGGCGCGTTTTCGGCCTTTTCTATTTTTTCCAACGGCGGGCAATAACGAAACATCATCGCCCACATCGCGACGCCCCAGCCCATCGTGTACCAACTGTTTTCCAATCCGAACAGGCTGACCGCCGAAGCGATCATAATCGGCCCCAAGGCGTAACCGACCGTGCCAGCCGATGAAAACACAGACATCACCATTCCCTGATGTTTGCCGATTCCGTCCGATCCGGGGTCTGAAGCCATTCGCGAAACCAGCGCCGCGCCCTGCGGATGAAATGCGCCGACGCCGATTCCGCCAATCACCACGAACAGCATCAACATAGGCAAACTGGTCGCCGTTCCGATCAGCGACAGAAAAACCGCCGCCACCAGCGGGCCGAATACAACCATCGAACGTTTGAAATACCGGTCGGAAATCATCCCGTAAACCGGTTGCATCAACGACGAACTGATCATCAGCGCAGGCGTCAGCAATCCGGCGTGCGCCGGTTTCAATCCCAGCCTGAGGGTCATCATCGGCAAAAGCTGGAACAGGAAGCTGGAATAAGAATCCAGCACGGCGTGCGCAGTCGAAAGCAAGACAATTGTGGTTTTGGCTCTTTTGTCCATTTCTATCGTTTCAAAATTCTTCGCTTGTCATCGTTCGCGGAAACGCCTTGAAGCTTCAACGAAGCGTTTGAAAATCGCCTGTGAAAATCGGTCGTCTCTCCAACCGATTTCAGGATGCCATTGAACTCCCAGAACGAAACGGTCTGAGCGAGAGTCAACCACCGCTTCGACGACTCCATCGGCGGCGCGCGCAATCACGTGCAGATTGCGTCCGGGATTTTTCACCGCTTGATGATGGCTGCTGTTGACGCGGATTGTTCTTTGCCCGGCCAGTTCCGCCAGCAAGGAATGGCTTTCGATTTCTATCTGGTGCGAAGGGCGATTGAAGACCTTACCCTGTTCGTGTTTGATCGGATTGACGACCTGAGTTTCTATGTCCTGAATCAGCGAACCGCCGCGCGCGACGTTCAACGATTGCATGCCGAAACAAATTGCCAGAACAGGCATCGCCCGCCGCTCGGCGATTTCCAGCAACATCAGATCGGTTTCGTCTCGTTCGGGAATCACATCGCCCAGCTTCGGATGCGGCTCTTCGCCATAAAAAACCGGATCGAGATCGCTGTTGCTTCCCGAAAGCAGCAGCCCATCCAGATGTTCGCACAACTCGGCCAGGTATTCGCGATTCGGAATCAACGGAATATGAACCGGCACAGCGCCAGCCGCTTCAACCGCTTCGGCATAATATCGGCGCAGATAGAACGAATCTTCGGCATTCAATCGTTCAGTGATGCCGATCAGCGGACGCTTTGTGATCGTGTTTTCCGGCGAATTCGCTACGGGCAATTGGCTTTAACTCCTTCAGCGAGGGAGAGTAATTTGGTCAGTAAGCCGAGAGTGTAAGCGGTGGTTTTAGGCTTG
>CAYRQB010000440.1:0-4244 GCA_964426025.1 uncultured Heliomicrobium sp. | reverse complement strand
CAACTGGATATGTCCGCCCAACTTTCTCCGCTTTCTGTCGAATAAATTCGCTCGTGGACGATCAATGATTCTTCACCTCGCCGGGCTTCAAATGCTCCCCAGCGATTGCCGGTGGCGTCAATCGTCAGGGGCAAAGGATGAATTGAATAGCCTGTTCCGCGAAAGCAATCCGCTGACGGATGTAAAGCGCGAGTTTCCTTTGTCACCCAACGAATGATGATTTCATTCGATCCGTCGGTGAATCGTGCGATCCTGCCCGGAAAGCCGTCTGCGAGCTGACGCTCGCGCGCTGACAAAGGCAATTCGGTCAGGACGCGTCCCTCGATTTGGGCAGGCCATCCGGGAAAGGGAATAGATTCAGTTGTCGAAATCTTCTGCCGGGCGAAGAGCGGAGCCAGAGCGGCTATCGCGCAGCAGGCGACGAAACAGGCAAATGTTCGCATGATCTTTTTCCAGCCGAAGTAACAACTTTCATTCGAGTGACGATCCAGGCAATGGCAATAGCAGTCAGCAAAAAGATCATCACCCCGATTGCTGAATGCGCCGGACCAGAATAATCATCCGGCAGTTTGATGATTCCGGCTTCAGGGTAAAAAAGCGCCATCGCTCGCATGGTGTTCCCCAGCAAAATTGTGATGAACGAAAGCGCCACCATAGCAATCGTCCGTTTTGTGTCGAGCCTGAACCAGCAAGCCAATGCAAAGGTCAGGAACATTCCTGTCCAGAGCATTTTCACGCCGCTGCATGGCGCATCAACGGAGATCAATTGGCCATTCCAATTCAAACCGGTTCCTTCGCGGATGACCGCCAATCCTACAAGTTGCAGAAGCGTGGCGCTGATCGCAGTAACCGCAGTTCTCAACGGATAGCCCAGATAAAACTGTAACGACGCCATGACCGGCAGCGATAACAGCAGCAATCCGCAAAAACTGAGCTGAAATTTCGACCGGAAACAATAAATGCTGAGCGTTGCGCCGATCGCCGTCATCGCCAGCAAAGCGCGCGGCAACGGCGTGATGAACGGAAAAGTGACGGCGTAACAAAGCGTCAGCGCCGCAGGCAAAAGCAGAGTTGGCGCAGAGTCCGTGATTGACTGTTGCTCTTGTCTGCGGGAAGCAATCATTGCCGCCGCTGCGATGATTGCCACCCATCCCCACGCGTCGTCCGACGAATCGGTGACACGGGCTGCATACCATCGCCAAACCGGCCAGAATGCGACAGCTTGAAGCAATAAAGGCACGAACGGATTTTTCAGATTTATTGACAATCCAGCCTCTGAGAAAAGCGGCGACGCAGCGTCAACCACGACAGCACCGACATGGCGACAATCATCAACAACCATTCTTCGGGTTCGGGAATTGTCGGAACTGAATTTGGCGGCACAGGCTGAAGCCCTGCGCGTTCATACTGTTCTGCGGTTTCCAGCACGACTGCGCCGGTGGCGGGAGTGACCAGTTGATAACTCGCCGCGAGCTTGACCGCTTGATCGAGCTTTTCGCTGTCTTTGGTTGCCAGCAAACGCCGAGTTTCGTCGAACGCCCACAACCTGGCCAGATGTGAAGAAGTTTCCTGCAGGTCGTCTCGCAATTCCTGATTTTTGCGCTCGACCTTTTCGCGGAAAATAAAGACTTGCTTTGATTCTCCTCGCCAACGCGCAAACAGCCGATCCAGATCGCTCGTCAGACTTCCCGTTCGCGTGACGGTCTCGACGGCTTCAAGACCATCGAGAATTTCGGCGATTCGATTGGCTCCGTCAGTGGTTTGCAAATCGAACAAGCGCGGATTATCCGGACGTCGTTCCCAGCGTTGGCGCAATTCGTCCGCGTTACCCAACAGCAAGGGCTTCGGTTCGTGAATCCACAGAATCAAGCTCCCGGCTTTTTGCGACGCCAAATCCCAGGCTCGCTTCAACGCCTGCAAATTGTCGTTACCGCCTGCGGTTTCCATTTGGCGAATTTTTTCGGCCAGTGAACCGTAAAATTCGCGTGAGCCGTGTTCCGGCTTTCCGCTCAAATCAATTACTTCATCGCCACTGACCAGAGTTATTACTTCGATTCCTTCAGGCAATCGTTGTAACGAATCGGCCACTGCCAAAAGATGTGGATGCATGCTTTTCGATCCATCAATTGTCAGGACAATCCGCGAAGGACGCGGCCATTCTGCAATTCTTATTTGCTGGTGAATTGCATCCGCAGATTTTGCCAGCGGGTCAGGAGTCCAGAATTCGTCCGCATCGGTTGAACGCTCGACGCGTATTAAAGCATGGGACGAATTCAGTTCGTTATCGGCAATAGAACCTCTGACGGCAGCGAGTCTGTTGCCGGGCGATTCGGCCAGCAGCGAATTGTGCGACGATTCCAGTTTCCGTTTCGATTCGAACCATACGGCATGGCTCAGATTTTCAACCCCGAAGTTTCGTTCGGCGATGTTGGGCAAAAGCAACCATCCGCGCACTTTCGATTCCATCGTGATTGGCGCTGTAACGCCGAAGCGAATTTTCATCTCACCGTTTGGAGGCACTGGGAAGCATTGCACAAGGACGCGGTCATCGCCGCTGCTGGTAATCAAAACCGGATCGCGACGGACGCGAACGACTTCCTGATAAGCCGCCTGAACTTTGCCGCGCGAAGCAAACGCGGCTTCACGCGGTTCGCCATTTATCCAAAGCGTCAGACGGGAAACCACTCCGCCCGGTGGAAGCTGAATCTGCGCCCGGGCTTCCTGTTGAGCGACGGTCTCGTTTTTGAAGACCATAGTCCATTCAAAATATCCGAGCGCCGCATCAGCATCTATCGAACCGTCAATTCGCGAACTGGAAAGGACCAGGCCTTTCAACACACCACGAATCTGATCCGTTCCGCGATCAAAATCAATTATTCCATTTGCAGGCTGTACCGGCTTCGGCAAAGAGTCGAACGTCATGCCGGTAACGCGATAAAAGACCGAGCGAGCTTCCTCTGCGTCAATCGGATCTCCAAGTGTCAGCAACGAACCGACAAAATCGCTGGCTCCGATGGAACGCCAATAACAAGCCCTCAGCATCGTATCTTCGCTACCGTAACTACGCAGCCAGCGAATGCCATTCAGTCTGGTTGTCGGATCGCTTGATGTCGCTTTTTGCAAATTGACACGAGTCATCGTCGTTCTGACTTCCAGTCCGATCAACACCAGCAACGAAAGCGCTATTCCCCCAGTCAGACAGGCTGCCAAAGAAGGTCGCAGGCTTTGTCTTTCCGGTTGTTGCCGTTTCAGCCGCCTCAGATAAATCGCGCCCCGAATGGAGGTGACGACAGCGAATTGAGGGGAAAACCCAAGAACTCCGATTCCCAAAAAGATTATTCCGAGCGCCGCGAACGCCAACAGTGGCAGGAAAAGCAGGGAATAGTAAGCTGAAACTCCTATTGCCAAACCGCTCGCCGCTCCCAGCCACGGTGAGTATTCGGCGTCTTCTTCTTTTAATTCCCACCAGACAGCCAGGTTTGCCAGTGGTACTGAGCAAATCAACAGCGTGTGCCAAACAGTGGGCATTGGGTCGAAAAACATCTTCGCGCAAATTTCGGCAGCCATCTCAAGCAGTATCGCTGATGCAGGAATAAGCACACCGAAAATGAAAAATGGTGTTCCGGGACGTTTGGCCAACGTTTTCGCGGACTCAAGCGCATCTTTCACTTTTGAGGAAACGGCTTCCAGAACGGCATGATCTTCCGCATAAACCGCAAACAGTGACGGCGGCTCTGACTGCGGAGATTCGGTTTCATTTTGCGAAAGCAACCTGTTGACCGGCGTGTCTGGAAGCTCAAGTTCGGAGATTTGCCACGTGTGATCGGCGGCAGACTGATTGGATTGAGTTGATGAAACAAATTCAGATGAATCTGTTTCCGATTGGCGTGATTCAGTATGGTTCATTTGATTTCCTGGCCTTTCTCGCTTCGGGCGCACGCGAGGCGGTGGAATTGTTTAATTATCAAATTGAACTTCAAGCTGCGAAGACTTTATTTAGCGCGGCTTGTGTTGAGGCAGACGGATAGTAGTTTTAGCTTGTTATTGTGTCAAGAACTTTGTGCGATAAAGCTAGATGCCAGGCTGTAACAGGATGGATAAGGATCAAGAGATAGTAGAGAAGGTTGGGCATAACGAAACCAACCTGCATTAATGAAATGAGGTTTCTTTACAAAATCTCTTAATCTCTTTGGTTCGAGGTCTTGACATTTTCCTTCTCAGCGGAGAATATTCGGCCTCATTCA
>CAYRQB010000439.1:0-4260 GCA_964426025.1 uncultured Heliomicrobium sp. | reverse complement strand
CCGCTGCTGGCCTGAAAGCCTTTGTTGCGGGCGTAAGCCAAACCTCTGCGAGCTTCGCTGACGAGTTTTACTCTTGGGAATTCGGCGACTACCGGCGGTGTCAGGCCTGATGCCGGATGGTTATCAACGACTATGATTTCAATTTTACAGTTGGTTTGTTGTGCTGAGAGGCTGGACAGGCATTCGCGCAAATCATTCGGACGGTCGAATGATGCCACGACGATTGAAACCGCGAGGCTTTCCGATAAACCAGTTTGTTTGTGCTGATCGTTCACTGCTCATTCGTTTTGTCGTTACTTTGTTGCGATGTCAGTCGCGCGGATTCTTTGGCTTGTTGAATGCCCAGGTGCTGAACCACAGCAGCCAGACGATTCGATACGATTGTCACCTGAGTCAGAATGTAAACCAGCAGAAAGACGATGAAACACAACGCCAGCAGCGTCAGCGCCGATGCAGGGAAGATCGCTCCAACCAAATGAGTGACTGCAATCAGCAACGATGGAATCGCCAGAATCAATATCACGCCGAGAATGGCAATGATGAAAACGATTCCGTGTCCGACGTAAAGGCGGTCGCGACGAATCAAATCCAGAATCCAGACCAGCAGAGCCAGTCCGATCAAAATCAAAACAATGATTCCCTGAATTGTCATTTGTCTTTCCTCCTTCGCGTCAAACCGGCTTCGACAACGCCGAGCAACAGGATCAGCGAAGTTTTCAGCGGATAAGTGATGTGGCTCAACCATGAATACATCGAAACGCCTTGCGTGCGTTCGGCGGCGGTGATCGGAGCTTCGATGACGCGATACCCCAATCGCAGCAGGTAAACAATCGCTTCGGCGTGAAAGTCAATGAAGTGCCAGTGAGTCAGCGGCTCGAAAGCAGTTCGTTTGATGAGCTTCAATCCCGAAGTCGTATCGTAGATACGTTGGCCTGTGATTGCTTTGGCCATCAGCGAGAATAGTTTCATGCCGATTCTGCGGCCAAGCGGAGCAGGCGAATAACCGCGAGTCGCAACATAACGCGAGCCGATCAAAACATCCCATTCCTCTGACTGGCTTGCCGCCAGCAAATTCAAAATCTGTTCCGGCGAATGCTGACCGTCTGCGTCCAGCGTGATCAGCACATCGTAATTGCAATCGAGCGCGTATTTGATGGCGGTTTGAATTGCGCGGCCATAACCGAGATTGCAGACGTGAGTTGCTGTCACCACTCGCAGGCGATTGAGAGTTTCACCGGTTTCGTCGGTCGAACCGTCGTTGATAACCAGCAGGTCGAAATCCGGCAAAGCCTGGCGAACGCGTTTGACGACGGCTTCGATTGTGCATTCCTCGTTGTAAGCGGGAATGGCGACAATAATTGATTTACTGAGTTGCGAGCGCTGATTCATAAGGTCGAGCTTTCGACGCAAGCGTCAGTGAGTAGTTACGCGTTCGTATATTTCAAATTTACCAGAATTCTGTTCCTGACTTTCCAGGCTGTCCGTGTAGACGTAAATTCGATGCCAGAGTTCAGGGTGAGCCGCCACTACTCGAGTCGTGTATTTGTTGAAGTCCCCTTCATCCACAATCAAATATTTGACGGGGACTGTGTCCAACAATCGCTGAGCTTTTTCGGCATCCAATTCCAGAGGCGGCAAAACTGATTTCAATCCTGTTCGCAAATAAGCCCACTGCGGAGTTGTTGCCGCGATGATCCCGCCATTCTTCGCATTGCTTTTCAGCCAGTCCAGACCTGCGTCTGTCGCTCTGTATAAATGGTTGTAGAAAAAGAGGCGGTATTCGACTCTTTCTCCGCTCGCAATACTGAAGTCCGCTTTCTGATGCCATTTGCCGTAAACCAGAAACAGCGTTGCGACCTGCGGGATGAATATCAACGCCACAACCGCAATGTTCAGACCGGCACGGATCAATCCGCGTCTGGCAGTCGGAAGTTTTGAAAGCCGTTCCGAAATTGCTTTTACCGCCACGAAAAGCGAAAGCAAAAGAAACGGCGACAGCGGCGACAGGTAACGATTGAACTGGGCTGGCCACGGCGTTGCGCAAATCACGACAATTGAAAAGAGGATGTAAAACGGAATGAGGTATTGTCGCGCGGATAGCAGCAAACAGATGCCGCAAACGATCAGAGCCGCAAGAACGAATAGCGCAAAAGGAACAACCAACGGCGGCAACAGATGATGACCTGACCGTTTGTTGACTTCCTGTCGAAACAAATCCAGGAAAGTTCCGCGCGCGCTAACTGCTTCGCCCAACCTCGAAGGCATCAATGATAAGTTGGAAAAGAACTTCTCGACCTTATCTCGAAACGAAGCGTACCCAAGCTCAGGGCTGAACGGGTCTCTGAACTTCATGTTCCGCGCGTAGCTAACGTTGATGTAGGCGTAATCGGCTCGTTGGTATTCGTAAGCCGGATTTTTGTATTCGTGCCCGGATTCGATGTAGGCGATATATCCGAACCAGCCAAGAACCGGAATTATCAATATCAACAAAGGTCTCGCGGCTTGCCTGAATCTGCGTTCGCAAATGCTTTCAACAACCCTGGCTGCCAGCAGGGCAACGCCGACGGAGCGCAAGGCATAAGCAATCACCGCCAACGGCGCGCTAAGCAGACGCCGTGATCGTTCACCGCTTTTCAAATGACACAGTGTGAACAGAACGGTGGCCAGTCCGAATGGAAGTTCGGGGAAGCACAGATCGGACATAAAGACAGTATGAAGTTGAAGCAGGCAAGCCAAAGCGGCGACAAAAGCATAGCCGAGAGGAAGCAGCGCTCTGAGCATTAAAAAAACGGCAATGGCATAAGCTATAAAAAGCAGAAAGTAAAAGATCCGCAGCCAATGGCCTACCGTCAACGGATCGTTCGTTCCCAATACCAGTTGATGCATCGCGACAATCAAGGGCAGCATTGGCGGGTGAAGAGTGGACTGAATCTCGCCGGGTTCGTTCAACAGGCGATAGCCTTTTCCTTCAGCCAGCGAAGTGCCAAGTAGATAATAAGCGCCGCCATCCCACCTCAAATCAATCGGCCCGCGCAGGCGAGGCAGCCAAAGGAACACGGCCAGAGCAATCAGAACGCCAATGACGATGAAGTCTTTTCGGTAAAGTTTCATCGCAAGTCACTCCGCAGGTTTAACCAGAAAGAGAAGGAACGGTTTGCTTTTTCCTCTTAATTCGATTTTTCGGTCCGTCCCAGGTAAATCCGAAAGTATCCAGTTCAGGAAATTATCTGATTCTGCGATCAACAGGAAAGGTGTTTTCGAAACCAGATAGCTTTTGTATGAATGAACTTTCAATCCGAACCAAGGCTTCAGCAGATCGAACATTCCTCGTTCGATGCTGTTGTGGCCAAGATGACGCATCGAGGCTTCAGCATCGGCCAGATAAATCAGCCGTTCACGGATTTCCGGCGGAGCGTAATGCGACAGAATCAAAAAATTGTGGGGATCGGAAATGACTATGGGCAATCCTGGTTCGCCGAAATCTAGCGCCAGCCTGACGGCGCTTTCGCGTTGCCGACTCATTTTGTCGGCTTCCTGCAACAGCATGCCGCCTCTTCTGATAAAGCCAAGCATCAGCAGTATGACGAGCGAGAGAGTCAATAGCTGGCGTCCGCGTAACAACCACCGAAACGAGAGCGGCACCAGAATTCCCAAGCCCAAAGTTGCGGGAATTGCGTAACGATGTGTGAATGCGCGAGTGACAAACATTGCCAATGCGACGGCGACGAACGGGATAGCCAGAAAGCCTATGGCTGTTGCAGTTTCGTGGTCAGGTAATTTGAGATGTTTTGGGCTGTCTGTGATTTGGTCGTCATCTTTTGAGAATGTTGAGTAAATCGCGGAAAGAATCAGCGTGGCTGTGATCGGCAGCGCGGCTGAAATCAGCATGAAGTAATAAAAGTACGGCGCGTCCCCCCAGCTCGGTTGCGCCCAGAAAGCCGTCGAATAAGATTTTGCGCTATTGATCAGCGGCAGGAAGATCAGCAAAGGAATCAGCGAAACGATCATTGCTGCCCAGATTGAAAAATTCACGCGACGCAGTTTGATGGCGCGCGCGATTTCACCGCAGGCAAAAGGAATAAGGATCAAAACCGAGTAATAGTGACAGGAGATTGCCGCCGCCAAACTCAAGGTGAATCCGAACGTCGGCGCCAGGCGCTTTCGGTTTTCGGCCAGCGATTGCCAACAGACCAGAGCGAGTCCGGTGAACCCCAAAACCAAACCGTAAGGTCTGGCTTCGTAGCTGTAATAGTAAGCGCT
>CAYRQB010000438.1:0-4265 GCA_964426025.1 uncultured Heliomicrobium sp. | reverse complement strand
TCGTTTTCTCCGGCTTCAATGCAAATGACAAATTTTGGCGAAGGCTTGCTTGTCTTGCTCATAATCGTCGGTGGATTGTTCAGGCACGAGATGCAGCCAGCAGAACTTGCTCAACGGCGACAGGCAGGCTGACTACGTGAAAGCGATTGGCAGTGAACGCGTAGTCTTCACCGCTTTCGTCCACGACGCGCAGATAACCATGCGTTTCGGCTTCCTCATCGTGGATTACCTGATAGAGCTTGCCGACTTCCAGAGACGACTTGTAGCCGGAGTTATCCAAACAGACAGCAAATTGTGGTTCGTCTTTTTTCATAGCTTTTCAGAAGTTTAGTCGAGAAAGGGCAGTTTCAATTTGAATTCTCGTTTGCCAATGCCATGGGCTTCGTACCAGTGAAGCTCGGCAAGGCGAATTGTGTTGTCAGTCAATCGCACTGTTGCAACACCTTTCAACTTTCGCCACCTGCCCTTCCCATAATTTTTCTGCAGCCGCTTTCGATCACGAATGGCGCGCCCAGCAGCGATCAGTTCAATTCGGGTGATTTCACTGATGATTTCAAAATCCATCGCAACGAATACTGCCAATCGCTGACGGTTGGATCAAGAGAATCGTGTCAGTCGCAGATTTTACTTCGCTGCGCTCGAAGCTGCCGGGTTCTGCTTCGGCGGCATTTGGAACGGGTACACGTCGGGCGTGACGCGGACTCCGCTGGTGAACTTGAACGGATATTTGCCTCCGCTGGGGAAAGTCATTTCGACGAAATACGCCGTGAAGCCGGCTTCGGGCTTCGCCATTTTGCCAACGTACACGCCCGGTTTGACCGGTTGCAGCACTTCGCTCTTGTAGGCTTTGCCGATGATGTCCACGCGGAAATCGCGCGCTTTCGGATTGGTCGCATACCAGAGTTTGACTTCGGTCGGTTGGGTGACGGTGTTGACGGTGATCGAGCCGTCTTTTTCAAACCTCCAACTGTAACGCGGGCGCGGGGTTCCTTTCAGAACGGATTCGTAAAAAGCGTCGAGCGTCATTGGAGCGTCCGTGCCGTCCAAGCTGTGTTTGGCGTTCGGCACGTAACGCAGATGTTTTTCGCCTTTCAAATCGTCGTAATAAAACTGCGACGAATCGGGCAGAAAAAATTCATCGCCCGTGGCGTTGATGATCATCTTGGGCATCGTCAGCCGGTCGCGGTAACTGTACGGGTCTTCGATGTCCATCAAGGCTTTGTGTTGAGGAGTCCCAGCCCAAGTCACGGTGTTCAGGTAATCGCGGACGGCGGGCGCCCAAAAACCGTAAGCGCGATAATGATGCTCCAGCGATTTTTCCAGGTTCAGGCAATCAATCACGTAAGGCACGATGGCAATGACGCGATCGTCAACCGCCGCCGTCGTCCACGTAGTCCATCCGCGCTTCGATCCGCCGCTGACGATGAACTTTTCAACCTTTGCAGCTTTCTTGCCGCCTTCCGTGCTGGCGGCAACCGAAGTGATTGTGTCCAGAGCGCGCACGGCGGCTTTGGTCATTGGCAATCGCAGCGGCCAGTTTTCATCGCCTGTCCGCATGAACTTTTCCCAGGTGTAGGAAATGATGGCGTCTTCGTTACGCGATTTGGTTTCGCCCGCAAAGGTCAGCGGTTCATACGGAATCATCTTCAATTCGGCGACGACCGATTTTGTCCGCACGGCCATGTCCGTGAAGATCGGTGACGGCACACCAGGTTCTTTGCTGGTTGCCGAACCGCCGGAAATGAACATAAACCCGTTGGGCGAAGCGACTTCGTCGGGTTGGATGATCGTCATCCAATGTTCCCAGATCGGTTTATCCACTTCCGCCGCCGTGCGCCATTGCTGCGAAGTCATGCGAACGACGTAAACCGTGAAGCCTTCTTTCTTGATGGTGCTAGTGATTTTGTAGCTGTAATTCGGATCGGGTTTATGGACGTACCGATCCAGCGCGGTGATTTTTTTGCCTTTGCGTGCTTTGGCGTCAGTGTGGCCGACGAAAGCGACGAAAGCCAGAAGAATCGCAACGTAAGAAAAGAACGAACGGCGGTTGATCATCATCTGTTGTGCTCCGTATGGTGCGGTATGGGAGCTTGATCGAATTAGCCATTAACCATTAACCACTATCAATTAGCAGGCAGGGAAGTTTTCACCACCTGTCTGTTAATGGCTAATGGTTAATGGTTAATTGATAAACGCTCGCGAATACCGCAGGTTTTCACTGTTTCAGTTTTTCGGCTTCGGCGGTCAGCGCCGGAACGATTTCGAACAGGTCGGCGACGATGCCGTAATCGGCAATTTCGAAGATCGGCGCTTCTTTGTCTTTATTGATGGCGACAATGGTGCGCGCGCCTTTCATGCCGACCAGATGTTGAATCGCGCCGGAAATGCCAATGGCCAGATACAGCTTCGGCGCGACGGTTTGACCCGAAGAGCCAATCTGGCGATCCATCGGCAGCCATTCGTTGTCGCAGATCGGACGCGAAGCGGCGATTTCCGCCCCCATCGCGTCGGCCAGTTTTTTGACGATCTCGATGTTCTTCTGTTCCTTGATGCCGCGACCGACCGAAACGATCAGCGGAGCCTGCGTCAAATCCACTGCTGCTTTGGCTTCCTTGAATCGCTCTTCGGGCTGTTGACGCACGACATCTGCGTCCAGGTTGACGGTCAAGGCTTTGACTTCAGCCTGACCGGCTTCGCATTCGTCGCCACGAAAACTGCCTATCTGGAAACTGACGAAATGCGGTTTGTCGCCGACGGGTACAACGTCCGCAGCCATCTTGCCCTGGAATACCTGACGGGTCAGGACAAGTTCGCCGCCTTCGATTTTGTGACCGACGCAATCGCCGACCAGAGCGCGGCGCAAACCGGCGGCCAGCTTTGGCGCGAAATCGCGAACTTCGTACGTGTGAGTCATCAACACCAATTCAGGTTGAAGTTGTTCGATGACTTGCCTGAAAGCCTGCGAATAACCGTCTGCGGTGTAAGATTTCAGATAATCGCTTTCGACGGTGTAAACCGCGCCGAGCTTTTTCGCGGCGACTTCCGCGGCGGCTGAGCCGATTCCGCTGCCGAAAATGACGGCGGAAATCGCCTGGCCGGTTTCCGCGCTGATCAATTGAGCAGCGCGGACCGCTTCGTAAGACGCTCTGTTGACTTTGCCGTCAACGTGTTCGATGAAAACTAAAATTCCCTTTGCCATTTTTCCCTCCGGCTTAAAACACTCTCGCTTCGTTTTTCAGCTTGTCCATCAGCTTGGCGGCAATTTCCGCCGGACTGCCTTCGATGAACTGAGTCTGTTTGGATTTTTGCGGGATGTAGATTTTGCGAATCTGCGTTTTCGGTTGAAGCGTGTCAGCCGACAAACCGAGCGCGGCGGAATCCAGCTTCTTAATTTCTTTCTTCTTCGCCGCCATGATGCCTTTCAACGTGGCGTAACGCAGAGTGTTGATGCCGGATTGAATCGTCAGCACCGCCGGAGCGGGGAAGCTGACCCATTGAAAGAATCCGTTTTCCAGTTCGCGTTTGACGCGCAACGTGCCGTCGTTGACTTCGACATCCATCACAATTGTCGCGTGCGGCAATCCGAGCAATTCAGCCGCAATGACTCCGGTTTGGGCATAACCGTGATCGTCCGATTGCAAACCGGTCAACAGCAGATCGAAGCTTTCGGCCTTGGCCGCTTCGGCAATCACCGAAGCCGCTCCAAAAGCGTCAAGGTTGTCGAACGCCGCGTCTTCCAAATGAATGCCGCGATCCGCGCCGCGAGCCAGAGCTTCCTTGATGACGGATTGCGCGCGCGCCGGACCGAGCGAAAGCGCGATGACTTCGCCGCCGTGCTTTTCCTTCAATTGCAGCGCGGCTTCCAAACCGTACTGATCGGATTCGTTGATCTCGTAAGTCAAATCTCGATCCTGAATCCAGTTTCCCTGTTCGTTGATGCGAAGAATCGAATCGTTCTTCGGCACCTGCTTCAGACAGACAATAATTTTCATAACGACTCCTGCCGCTGGCATTTAGTTTTTTCCCTGTTGAAATACTTGGGATTAAGACGTGAACTACGCTCTGAATGAATGCTCATTCAGTTATCAAAGTTATACTTCATCGAATCTGATCCGGCAACCAGCCTAAATCAGAGCAAAACATTTGGACGATCAATGAACCACTGATGAACACAAGATGCACGCGGATGAACACAGATAAAACTGAAAAAGTAACTGCTCAGCCTGTTCTTCGTCGCGGAGCGACGGTTGATATTAGCCCGGCGT
>CAYRQB010000437.1:2125-4276 GCA_964426025.1 uncultured Heliomicrobium sp. | reverse complement strand
CATCTGTTGCGCTCGGCGGCCTGAGAAAATATCTTGTGCATCTGTTCGATCATTAACGGGCGAAAACATTTTCGGATCAACAAAATCAATGAATCAATTAAATCAGGAATTTCTCGATTACAAAACCAAAGGCTTGCCCTTCGGCGTCGGCGTTTCAACTGAAAACATAGCCGAGCAAAACTGGAACGTTCTTCGCGGCGATCTGACTTTGCCGTTGATGGTGCTGAAGGAATCTGCGCTGCGTAACAACCTGGATCAAATGGCTGCATGGTGCGCCGCGAACAATTTCCTGCTGGCTCCGCACGGCAAGACGACAATGTGCCCACAGCTATTTCGCCGCCAACTCGAATGCGGAGCCTGGGGAATAACGGTGGCGACAATTTCGCAGGCGATGGTTTGCCACAGTTTCGGAATCAATCGCGTCTTCATCGCCAACCAGGTGACGGGCGCGGCCAACGTCCGTTCGTTGGCGGCGATGATGAACAGCGCGTCTCAGCCGGAAATTTACTGCCTGATTGACAGCGTCGAAGGAGTCAGACAATTGGCCGCAGGATTGGAGCGATTCGGAGCGCGGCGTCCGCTGAATGTGCTGTTGGAATGGGGACGATGGCGAACCGGCGTCAGATCGTTGGAGCAGGGAATTGAAGTTTTCAACGAAGCTTTGCGCCATTCCCGCTTTCTGACAGTCTGCGGATTTGAAGCCTTTGAGGGTTTGGCTTCCTCACCCGAAGGCGAAGCGGCGGCGGCGAGCATCGTTGATGATTTCCTTGATGGATTGAAACGGCTGGGCGAGCGGTTGCGAAAGCCCGGCGAAAAACCTTTGCTGAGCGTTGGCGGCAGCGCCTACCTTGATCGCGTTCAGCATTTGGCCGCGCAGGTCGGCGATGAGTTTCAAGTCATGGTTCGCAGCGGCTGTTACGTCACTCACGATCACGTTCATTACGAAGTAAAGCAAAACGCTGCGCGGTTGCGCGTTGACGATCTGAGGGGTTTTCCCAATTTCATTCCGGCGCTGGAATTGTGGGCTTACGTGCAATCAAGGCCGGAGCCGAATCTGGCTTTGCTGACATTCGGCAAACGCGATTGTCCGTTCGATCTTGATATGCCTGTTCCTCTGTTGGCTGTTGCGGAAGGACGGCCATTGAGCGATGCGCGCAAGCTAACGGCTTCGCGCGTGACGGGAATGAACGATCAACATGGTTACTTGTCGTTGACAGACGACGAAGACCTGCAGGTCGGCGAGATGGTCAGTTTCGGCATCTCGCATCCCTGCACGGCCTTCGACAAATGGCGAGCGATCCCTGTCGTCAACGACGATTATGACGTGATTGATCTCTACACGACTTATTTTTGAAGTTACGCAATTCCGGCTCGGCTTTAATCAAGCCGCCTGACTTGTATGTTGCGGTATTTGATGACGCTCTTCGGGTCGTGAGCCTGCAAGGCGAAAGTGCCGGAAGACAGGATGCGAGTGAAGTCCGTGCCCGCTTTGCGATCAGGTTCTTCCGTCCAATCGTTGACGACCTTGTCATTCAGCTTGACGATGATGCGCTTGCCTTCGACGATGATGTTGTACTTGTACCATTCGTTATCTTTGACGTGGATTTCTTTTACGTCGTTGACTGAATAGATGCTGCCGGATTTGCGCCAATCGCCCTGAGTCTGGTTGACCTGGATTTCATAGCCTTTCTTAGGCCAATTGGTTTCCTGCCATTCGGTGTGAATGTAAATGCCGCCGTTCGATCCGGGCGCGGTCATCACTTCCAATTGCAGTTCGAAGTTGACGAAAGGCTTCGGGTCGCCGACGTAATACAGATGACTGCGCGGACCGTTGGCGACGAAAGCGCCGTCCTCCAGCTTCCAACTGTTCTTGTCCTCTTCGGCAATCTTCCATCCTTTGAAGGTTTTTCCGTCGGTCAGTTTTTTCCACTTACCGGGTTTCTTTTGCTGAGCCAAGTCTGAAGCGGGAAGCATCAGCAGCAGCGCAAAAGCAGCGATTATGAATGCGGCGCTTTTCAGTTTCATTTCTGTTTGGTCTCCTATGTTTGACTGGGTACGTACGCGTTCCCGCGTGTTGGATTGGCAAAATGCGTTTCTTACAAATTCCACTTTGTCGCGAGACAGGCACGCGTGGGCGCGTGCGTTCCCAGA
>CAYRQB010000437.1:0-2025 GCA_964426025.1 uncultured Heliomicrobium sp. | reverse complement strand
TTACAAATTCCACTTTGTCGCGAGACAGGCACGCGTGGGCGCGTGCGTTCCCAGATTTATTTGATCGAGTTCAGGTATTTCAAACTAGCTGGAACCTGTGCCATCGAACGGCTCGATTCGTCTTCGATGAACAGGTATTTGACGCCCTGTTTGCGGGCTTCGCGAACGACGGCGACATAATCAATCGAGCCTGTGCCGATGGTGACATTGGTTTCGACATCGGCGTGACCGGTCAAATCGCCCTTCAATCCTTTTTGCATGTCTTTCATATGCATCAGGTCAATTCGCTTGCCGTACTTTTTCAAAAAGGCCACAGGGTCTTGTCCGGGATGAACGACCCAGAAAACGTCCATCTCGATTCGGACGTGTTCGGGTTTGGTTTCCGCCATCAATTTGTCCATCAAAGTGATTTTGCCGTGCGGAGCGAATTCGTAACCGTGAACGTGGTAAGCGAACTTCAATCCTTCCTTGCTGAGCTTTTCGCCGAATTCGTTGAAGTCTTTGATCGCCATTTCGCACTCGGCCAGCGTGAATTCCTTCTGATGCGGAATCCAGCCGATGATGACGTATTGCGCTTTGAGCGTTTTGGCGTCGGCAACCACCGAAGCAAAATCCGTTTTCAGTTTGTTGTAATCGGCAAAGAAGCTGACGGTTTGCAGTCCGTTTTTGTCGAGCATCGCTTTGAAATCGGCGGCGGATTTCCAGTTGTAACCGGCGGCTTCAACCATGGTGAAGCCCATCGCTTTGACTTTGGCCAATGTGCCTTCGACATCGGTCTTCATTTCGTTGCGGAAACTGTAAAGCTGCACGCCGACGACCGGACCGTGCGGGCGATTTGCTTCCTGAGCAAACGCCACAGCGCAAAGAGCCAGCATCAAAGTCAGCGCGAATAAGCGAACAACGAGCGACATAACTTTTACCTTCCTGTTGAAAGTTTTTTGAGATAACCGCGCAGCGAGCGCGAGTTTGTGTTCAGTCATTCTCTTTGGGAATTGCGAGGCTTGTAGCACGCAGCGCAAGAAATGGTCAAGCCAATCAATCGCCGTGAAGATCAAACAGTGATTGTTGCGCGGTTGGGCGGCGGAAAGTGTTTCGCCGTTCGCGCATCTCGTATTTTTTCTGATTGAAGCCCAATCTCCGCGCATGAATTTCAAAGCTCTTTTTGACCATTTCCCAGAACGGCCCTTCGCCGCGCATGCGTTCGCCGAACTGGCTTTTGTTTAACACTCCGCCTTTGACGTCCATCACGCGGTTGACAATCTTTTTGGCTTTCAGCGGAAGCTTTTCTTCCAGCCGTTCCAGAAAATATGGTCGCACGCTGCCGGGCAGGCGAAGCAAATTGATGAAAGCAGACTTCGCCCCGGCATCGCGCGCGCGTTCCAGCAATCCCGGAATGTCCGATTCGTTAAGTCCGGGAATGATCGGAGCGATAGCCAGACCGACTTCGATTCCTGCGTCGGCGAAATCTTTCATTGCGGCAAAGCGCGCTTCGGGAAAAGGCGCGAACGGTTCCAGCGCGCGGTTGACTTCGTGATCAAGGAAGGGAATCGTGAAATGAACCATCAGGTCTGTGACTTCCGCCAGTTTGACGATCAGTTCCAGATCGCGGCGAATCAGCGCCGATTTGGTGATGATGCTGACAGGGTTGCGAAATTCCAGGCAAACTTCCAGGCATCGTCGCGTCAGTTGGTAATTGGCTTCCAGCGGAATGTAAGGATCTGAAGTGAAGGAAAAAACCAGCGGGTCGCCCTTCCAGCTTTTCTTCATCAGCTCTTCGCGCAGCAATTCCGGCGCGCGAATTTTGGCGACGATCTTTCGCTCGAAATCAGTTCCCGCGCCGAAACCAAGATATTCATGCGTTGGCCGCGAAAAACAGTAAGTGCATGCGTGAGTGCATCCGCGATAACAGTTGATCGAATAATCGAAGGGAATGTCCGGGCTGTTGTTGCTGGTGATGATCGAACGAGTGGCGGTTTCTTCAAAAACTTCCAGCTTCGCTTCGGGCGGTTCGCCTATCCATTCGTG
>CAYRQB010000436.1:0-4283 GCA_964426025.1 uncultured Heliomicrobium sp. | reverse complement strand
GCGTGCTGATCGGCGCGCGCAGCGTTGACCCGGACGAAGCCGTCGCGCTGAAAGCCTCTGGCATTCGTATCATCACCATGCGCGAACTGGACGAACGCGGGATGAGCGCCGTCATGGATGAAGCGATGTGGCTGGCTTCGCGGCGAACCGCAGGATTTCACGTGACTATGGACATGGATTTCGTTGATCCCGATTTCGCTCCGGGCGTTGGAACGCCTGTTCCCGGCGGGCCGACTTATCGCGAAAGCCATCTGGCAATGGAGAAAATCGCCGATTCCGGCAAGATGCTTTCCTTTGAACTGACCGAAGTCAATCCGGTGCTGGACATATCAAACAAGACGGCTGAACTGGGCGTGCAATTGATCCTGTCGGCCTTCGGCAAAAAGATTATGTAATGGCAAAGCATAATCAACCACAAAAAGCACAGAAGGCACATAAGAAATTATCGCTGGTTATTTTTGTGTCTTTTGTGCTTTTTGTGGTTTCTCTTTTCTAAAGTTTGAGGAGGCGGTTTGGCAAACAAACTCAGAGTCGGTGTTATTTTCGGCGGGCGTTCGGGTGAACACGAAGTTTCGCTGCGTTCGGCGGAATCCATCATCAACGCGCTCGACCGCGACAAATACGAAGTCATCCCGATTGCCATCACCAAAGCTGGCAAATGGCTGGCTTCCAGCGAAGCGACCAACTTGCTGCCCGGCGCAGTGATGGCGAATGCCGACCAGCACGTAGCCATCTTCGGCGACCCGACGGAAAAAGGTTTGGCGCGATTCACCAGCGAAAACCAAACCGGTCAGCGCGACAAACTGGACGTGATCTTTCCAGTGCTGCACGGAACTTACGGCGAAGACGGAACTATTCAGGGTTTGCTGGAAATGGCCGACTTGCCTTATGTCGGTTGCGGCGTTCTGGGTTCAGCCGCCGGAATGGACAAAGTCGTCATGAAGCGACTGTTCCGCGAAGCCGGTCTGCCAATCGTCGAATTCACGCACTTTCTGCGCTCGCAGTGGGAAGCCGATCCGTTGCTGGTGGAATTGCGCGTCGCCGAAGAAATCGGTTTTCCCTGCTTCGTCAAACCGGCCAATCTCGGTTCATCGGTTGGAATCTCAAAAGCTACGGACGCCAAAAGCCTGAGCGCAGCCATCGCGCTGGCGGCAAAGTACGACCGCAAGATTGTCGTCGAACGCGGCGTGGACGCCCGCGAAATCGAAGTCAGCGTGTTGGGCAACGACGAACCGCTGGCCAGTCTGCCCGGAGAGATAGTTCCGCAATCCGCCGAGTTTTACGATTACCAGACAAAATACATTAGCGCAGACGGCGCGCAATTGGTGATTCCGGCTGTTCTGAGTGAAGAGCAAACGGCTGAAATTCAACAATTGGCGATTCAGGCTTTTCAGGCAATTGACGGCGCGGGTTTGGGCCGAGTGGATTTCTTTCTGGAACGCAAAACCGGCCAATTGCTGCTGAACGAAATCAACACCATGCCCGGCTTCACTTCAATCAGCATGTATCCGAAATTGTGGGAAGCCAGCGGACTCGGATACAGCCAATTGATTGACCGGCTGATTGAACTCGCCTTTGAACGCCACCGCGAAAAATCACGCAACGTCACCAGCTTTGGTTAAACAGAAGAAAGTTGTGGTTCACCAAGCAGCCGGTATTCCTGAGGCCGTCTAGCCTGCAAAAATCCCCACAGTTGCTGCATCCGCTCCATCTTCGCTAAATCACAGTCGGCATAAAGAATCTGTTCGTTACCATTGGCTTCGGCAATGACGTAACCCATTGGATCGCTGACGAACGAACCTCCCCAGAAATCCAATCCGCCTTCGATGCTTACGCGATTTACGGCAGCGACATACACGTTGTTTGCAATGGCATGCGCCCGTTGAATATCACACCAAGGCGTTTGCCAGCTTCCTTCTTCCGGTTCTTCATTCACAAAATGACCGATGGCTGATGGGTAAACGATGATTTCCGCGCCTGCCAGCGCAGCCATTCGCGCGAGTTCGGGAAACCATTGATCAAAGCAGATCAGCACTGCGATGCGAGCAAATCTGGTCTCGAAAACTCGCACACCCAAATTGCCTGGCGTGAAATAGCTCCGTTCGTAATAAAGCGGATCGTGGGGAATGTGAATCTTGCGATAAGTGCCAAGCAAACTTCCGTCGGTGTCGAAAACCGGCGCAGAGTTGTAATGCTTGCCGTCATTGGCTCGTTCGAAGATTGTTCCGCCAATCAACACCACTTCATGTCGTCGAGCGAGTGCGGATAAGACCTCCGTCGTTGGCCCGGGAATTGGTTCAGCCAAGTCAAATGCCGAGCGGTTGTCTTCTGTCTGGCAAAAGTATCTGCTGCCGAACAGTTCCGGCAAACAGACGACCTTTGCGCCTGCTTTGGCCGCTTGGGCAATTCGCAGAGCTGCTTTAGACAGATTCTCCGGCAAACTGGCCCCACATTGCATTTGGATCAGGCCGAGCGTAACGAGAGTTGGTGACTGGCTCATAAAGGTGACTTGGTTGACTTGTCGTCATTCATCAATTTTTGCTTTTGGTTTAACGCAAGTTTTCCTGCGGCTCTGCCGCCCGATGTGCGACAAGTCTCTGACTTGTCGAGAGCTTGTTTATGAATTTTTGGGGCTACGCCCCGAACGGTTGGGGCGTAGCCCCATTAGAAAAGTCATCGCTCTCGGAAGGCCACAGGCCTTCCGCACATCAGGCGGCAGAGCCGCAATCAAACAAGCAGAATCGTTTATCAGAAAACAAAAGCTTTGAATAAGTGAATCGCGCCCGACACCACTGCAATCCAGTATAGATTCCCCAGCGCCACGCTAGACAAAAAAATCATCCAGTCGCGCCGTTGCATTCCGTTGAATTCGCCCGCGCCATGCCGCAGCCAGGCCGTTACCACGAACTGGTTGGTCATCAGCGTCAGCACGACGAAGACAACAAAATCGTTTTGCCGTAGCGCCCAACGCAACACTTTGCCCGTCCACGTTGCGGCTTCGGAATCGCGCGCACGTTTCAATCCCTCGATGCCAAACACGTCCCGCTTGAAACGGTCATAAAGCCGCAACGTGACCAAATCCAAAACGAAGCTGAGCGCCATCATCATTGCGCCACCTTTGATTGCTCCCCACCTGGCAATGACTGCCGTGTACAACACCAGGTCATAAAACCGGTTGAACGTGTTGTACAGATACAACCCCGCGCCCCATTGACCGAATTGCCGCAGGCGTCGTCGTTTCGCAGAAGCCATTCATTTGCTCAGGTATTCAATGCAAAAACATTCATCCAGTTGGTCTACTTACGATGCAATCGTTCGATTTTTTCCTCGATGTACGGCTGAAAATAGCTACGATACCGCCGCTGCAGTTCCGGCATTTTCCAATCGTCGCCCGTAAAGCGTTTCCGGCAACTTTCCGCTCCGCACAGACAATCCATATCGTCAAAGCTTTGCGTAGAGCACATCGCGTAATCGAAGGTGATTTGCTCGCCAGCTTCGATTTCGCGCATTGCCACGACTTCAATCATTCCGCGAAAGCCTGCATTCGGCACGCAACTGTGGTTGAAGTAATCGCCGGCAAGCCCGCTGCGCCAAACCCTTAGCTCTTCTTCTGTTGAGTAGGCGCTGAACAAGTCGTCGCCGATCTGATAGGCCATCTCCTGAGATTTGCCGACCAGCGTCATCAACTCCTTGAGGGTCAAAATATGCCCACCCAGCAAGGCGATGCGCTCGCCTTTGGCGAATGATTCAATTGCGAAAACGCCATAGCCGTATTTTCCAGTGTCTCTGGTTTCGGCTTTTGGGCTTATCCATCTCAGTTTGTGATGACCTCTGTGTAAATCTGGTTTTGCATTCGCTCTTCCGTAGCTGGTTGAACCACAAGCCTGCTCAATCCCCCCCAGTTGCCAGACAGAGACAGACTGACGGGTTGACCGAGTTGCACATCGAAAGATTCAATCGGAATCACCTTGTCGCCGTTGAAGGCGACCGTAGCGCCGAGCGTCAGGTCATTCGTCAGATGGGCTACGCCGGAAAGCCGAACCGCGTGACCGTTCCTTCGGTCAGAGCATTGGCGCGAATTGTCTTTTGAAAATTGGGATCGTTGTACTTGTTGAACCGAAGATCGAAGACCTGCACGGTTTCGGTCATTGCGTGAAAAGGCAGCACCTGCCATCCGGTGGATTCAGGCAGGTAAGGCCAGTTGTGAAGCGGAAACGGAAGCTGAAAGCCGTAACAGTCGAAATCCACATGGCCGAACGTGGCGAAGGCTTCGTAACGTACGG
>CAYRQB010000435.1:0-4318 GCA_964426025.1 uncultured Heliomicrobium sp. | reverse complement strand
TGCTCAGGCCATCGAATAAGCCTGCAATGAAAAGCTGGAAAATGACGGAACAGACGCAAACAACCGAACAAACGGAAAAGAAGGAAGGGAAATTTCCGTCCATTCTGTTATTTCCGTCTGTTCCGTAATCTCTTTTTCGTTCTCCCTGAGCAGCTAAGTTGGCGAAATAAATATCTTGAACCCGCACCGTCAACTGGCGGCAAAAACACATCCTCGGTCACGACACGGCTGATATAATCACCAACGTTTACTACGAACGAATAATCACCATTTCATCCAACGGCCTGGATTTGCGATATGTCCCAGAAAAGACCGGACAATTCATCCAACGGCCCGCTGCCATCGGAATTGATTCAGGCGGAAAACGTGCTGGCGCAACTGGCCGGTGTGTTTTGGCCGACTGACCTGCTGACCGATCCTGTCGCGCGACAGATCATCGGGCAAAGCATTCAAACCCCGGAAGAACATCCTGACGTCGCTTCGCGTTATCGCATTCTGGTCGAACAGATTCCCGCCGTCGTTTTCATGGCTTTTCTGGACAAAGGGTTCAGCGAAGCTTACGTCAGCCCGCAAATCGAAGCCATGCTCGGTTTCACGCAGGAAGAATGGTTGCGCGATCCTGTCCGCTGGTACAAGCAGATTCACCCTGAAGACAAAGCTCGCTGGAGCGTGGAGGCCTCACAGATTCTGCTGACCGGCGAACCGCTGCGGTCTGTGTATAGAGTGCTGGCTCGCGACGGACGAGTGATCTGGTTTCATTGCGAGGTTCGCATGGTTCGGCGCACTGACGGACGACCGTGGTTCATTCACGGCGTAGGCTTCGACATCACCGAACTCAAACAGGTGGAAGAGGCGCTAAGGCAAACCAGCGACAGCCTGGAATTGCGCGTCGCGGAGTTGCGTCAGGAAATCGCCGAAAGGATGCGCGCTGAAGACGCCCTGAGCCGCAGCGAAGAAACTTTGCGCGCAATTTTCGAATACGCTCCTGACACAATGGTGGTTGTGAATGGCAACGGAATGATTGAGCGCTCAAATGCTCAAGTGGAAGGAATGTTCGGCTATAGTCAGGACGAACTGACAGGACAACCTGTTGAGTTGCTGTTGCCTGAACGATTTCGCCGCCAGCACATAAAACATCGCGCTCATTACGTCGCCGATCCGCATTTGCGTCCAATGGGAATGGGGCTTGAACTGTTCGGGCGGCGCAAAGACGGCAGCGAATTTCCAGTGGAAATCATGCTCAGCCCTGTCAGCGATGAAGCCGGTGGTTTCATCATCGCCGTCATTCGCGACATCACTCGCCGCAAACGTGACGAAACCGCGTTGCGCGAATATGCCGACCGGCAAAAAGAACTTTCGCGCCGTTTGATCGAAGTTCAGGAAGCCGAACGACGCCGCATCGCGCTGGAACTTCACGATGAAATCGGCCAGTTGTTGACCGGGTTGAAACTGACTTTGGAGATGGGCGTTCGCGGCGCAGACGAAGATTCGCGGCAGAGCATGACCAAAGCCCGTATGCTGGTAAATGAACTGATGGGGCGAGCGCGCAAATTGTCGCTCGATCTGCGCCCGGCCACTTTGGATCATCTGGGCTTGCTTTCCGCGCTGCTTTGGTTGATAAAAAGTTATTCCTCGCAAACTCAGGTGGTGGTGGATTTCAAACACGAAGGCGTCAGCGGCAAACGCTTCCTGCCGGAAATTGAAATAGCAGCTTATCGCATCGTGCAGGAAGCACTGACCAATATCGCCCGGCACGCCGAAGTGACCGAAGCGATTGTTCGCATCTGGGCAGACCAGCATACGCTGACCGTAAGCATTGCGGATCGAGGCACGGGATTCGATCCGCAGGCGGTTTTGGCCGCGGGGAATTCCAACGGAGTCGCCGGTATGCGCGAACGCGTGATGCTGCTGGGCGGGCATTTCGCGATTGCATCAAAACCCGGCGGCGGAACAAGGCTGACCGCCGAATGGAATCTGGAAGAGAAATCCTGATTGCCTGACTTTCAATATGGCTGCAATGGCAACAACCCGCACAACAAAAACCTCCATCCTGTTGGCGGATGATCACGCGCTCGTCCGTCAGGGATTGCGGGCGTTGCTCGAAGGCGATCCCAGCCTGGCAGTTGTCGGCGAGGCTGGAAACGGGCTGGAGGCGCTGGATTTGGTGAACAAGTTGAAGCCGGACGTTGTACTGCTCGATCTGATGATGCCGGAACTAAATGGACTGGAAGTCGCTCGCCAATTGAATCAACAGCATTCCAGAACGAAGGTCATCATTCTTTCCATGTACGACGACGAAGGTTTCGTGCTGGAGGCTTTGGGAAATGGCGCCGCCGGTTATGTTCTCAAAGATTCCAACTCCGCCGATTTGATATTGGCCGTGCGCGAAGTCGCCGCAGGCAGACATTACCTAAGCCCGCCGCTTTCTGATCGCGCAATTGCAGCCTATCAGCAGATTGCCCGCTCCGGCATTCCCGACAGCTACGAGACTCTGACCACGCGCGAACGCGAAGTGTTGCAACTGACAGCCGAAGGACACACCAACAGCGACATCGCCATCAAACTGGGAATCAGTGTGCGAACGGCTGAAACACATCGTTCAAGGTTGCTGCACAAGCTCGGATTGCATTCGCAGACCGATCTTATACGTTATGCTCTGAGGAAAGGCATTATCCAACTTGGCGCAAAGGCCGATGGCAAATCTGAAAATCCTGTCTGAACTAACTGATCAACGAATCAAACTTTTGAATAAGGACTATCGCAATGATCGGTCGCTCTGCAAAAAACGAAAAGCCAATCCGCAACCGGCAGGAGATCAGGGAAATTGACATACTCTGGATCACAGCCGGACTGGGATGCGATGGGGAAACCATTGCGCTGACCGCTGCAACTCAGCCGAGTTTGGAAGACCTGGTGATGGGCGCTCTGCCCGGATTGCCCAAAGTGAATTTCCACAACCCGTTTCTCGCTTATGAAGTTGGCGATGATTTCCTGGCGCCTTTTCACCGTGCAACAACGGGAGAAAGCGGCCCTTTCATTCTCGTCATTGAAGGCTCGATTCCGAACGAAGAGATCAAGAGCGAAGGTTACTGGGCGGCTTTGGGCAATGACGCCGGAACCGGACAACCGATCACAACCTGCGAATGGATTGACAAGTTGACGCCTCATGCCTGGGCGGTTGTCGCGGTTGGAACCTGCGCTGCATACGGCGGCATACACGCCATGCAGGGAAATCCGACAGGCTGCATGGGATTGCCCGATTATCTGGGCTGGCAGTGGAAATCGAAAGCCGACATTCCGATTGTCTGCATTCCTGGTTGTCCGACCCAGCCTGACAACATCACCGAAACCTTGCTCTACTTGCTTTATCAAGCTGCCGGGCGCTCGCCGATGATTCCGTTGGACGATGCGATGCGTCCGACCTGGCTTTTCGGGCAAACTGTTCACGAAGGTTGTGACCGCGGCGGATATTACGAACAGGCCGATTTCGCCGAAGAATACGGCGCTCCGCAATGCATTGTCCGTTTGGGTTGCTGGGGGCCAGTCGTTCAATGCAACGTTGGAAAGCGCGGCGTGATCAACGGCATAGGGGGTTGTCCGAACGTCGGAGGCATATGCATAGGATGCACAATGCCCGGTTTCCCAGACAAATTCATGCCTTTTATGAACCAACCGCCGGGATCGCTGCTTTCATCGCACGCTGTGATGACTTATGGCCGAGCCATCAGGGCAATCCGGCAATTCACACAGAACTCGTTAAACTCAGAACCGGCCTGGCGGCGACGTGGCCGAGAACTGAAAACAGGCTACGTTCCCGAAAAGAAGAACTGAAAAAGTGGTTGTCCTTAATTGAGAAAATCTTCAGCACTCCTGTTTACTTTCCCGCCTCTTCTGCACAAGACGTTCCAACCCATTGCAACTATTTCCCGGCGTCTGATTGGTGAGCTACGTAGATTTTCTTTGAAAGTTAAGTAGTGTTTCGTATGCCTGATACGTAGGATTGCGAATAGACGGCTCTCTCCTCTGGCCGGATAATGGCTTATCTCCCAAAGGGCAAATATTATCGCGGGATTTTATTGATTCACTCTGTAAGCTGCTTTCATCAGACGGTAAAGAAATAACCTTTCCTTCAACAGTTCAGATTCAAAGCCGCGCGTTTTGCGGCGCTATACACACATGGCACATTCCTCCAGGGGTTGTATTGGTAGAAAAATCGCCTGGTTTTCTTGAAAGCGGCGGGCGTGCTGCTCGCCGCTGATCTTTATCAAAACATCCAAATTGTCCTCATAGAAAGGAGACGAGTATGGCAGCAGAAACT
>CAYRQB010000434.1:0-4330 GCA_964426025.1 uncultured Heliomicrobium sp. | reverse complement strand
GGCCGTAAACGACCTGCCTAAATTCAAAAGCCGCTACGCGGCTGAGCAGTTACGATTTTTCATTGGCAGTACGACGAAATGAGTTGCGGTAGCGTCAGCGACCTGGGTTTTCTACAAAAGCATAAATTGTGAATGACTCAGGTCTCTGACGCTCCCCGTACCGCACCGCCCACTGCGAATTAAACCACTCCGGTTTTCCCACCTTTCAGGAGGTCAGTATGACGAAAAAGAATCGAATCGTTCCGGCGGTTTTGCTGCCGGTAATTCTGCTGTTTGCTTTGTTGGCGTTTTCATCTCAGCCGTTCAAAGCGTCAGGTCAGGCGGCTCAGCAAGCCGCATCGCAATCTGCAAAGCCACAACGCCAAATCGAACTGGCTGACAGTTGGGCCTGGAAACGAACGGTTTCGCCGGTTGTTTCCGACGACGGGCAATGGTTCGCTTACAAATTGACGCCGAACGAAGGCGACAGCGAACTGATCCTGCGCCGCATCAGCGACGGCAAGGAATGGAAATTTCCCGTTGGCGAATCGCAGGGATTCGGCGGTTTTCCCGGCGGAGGCGGTTCGCGCGATCTGGATTTTTCCGACGATTCGAAATGGTTCGCCTTCACCATCTCGCCGACTTTCAAGGACGGCAAGCGATTGAAGAAGGAACGCAAGCCTTTGCAGAACAAAGTCGCCATCGTCAATCTGGCTACAGAAAAGAAGATCGAAGTTGATAAGGTTCGACGCTTCGCTTTTTCAGGCCAGAACTCGGCGTGGATCGCTCTGCACAAATACGGCGCTGATTCGCCAGCGACACCGCCTGCGACTCCGCCTGCCAGCGGAACGCGTCCGCCCGACCGCGCAACCGGCTCCGATTTGATCCTTCACGAACTGGCGACCGGAAATGAATTGAACGTCGGCAACGTCGGCGATTTCGCTTTCAACAAGAAAGGCGATTGGCTGGCGTGGACGATTGACGCCAATGAAAAAAGCGGCAACGGCGTGCAGGCTCGCAATATGACGACCGGAGCGGTTCTGCCGCTGGACAGCGGCAACGCCGTTTACAAAGCTTTGAACTGGACTGAAAAAGGCGAAGCTCTGGCGGCGGTCAAAGGCGCTGACGACAAAGCTTACGAAGACAAACTGTACAGCGTCGTCGGTTTCAACGGTTTTGCCAACGGAGCGCCGTCGAAAGTCGTTTACGATCCGAAAGACGATAAGGAATTTCCCGCCGGATTGACCGTCAGCCCGAATCGCCCGCCGGTCTGGACGGATGATTTCAGCGCGCTGGTTTTCGGCATTCACGAAGTCAAAAAGAAAAAAGCCGCCGACAAATCCGCAGCGGACAAAACCAAAGAAGGCGACGCCAAACCTGATGTGGCGGCGGCGATGAAGAAGCCCGAAGACGAGCCGGAAAAACCCGATCTGGTTTTGTGGCACTGGAAAGATTCGCGATTGCAACCGCAACAGCAGGTCGAAGAAAACCGCGACAAGAATTTCAGCTATCTGGCTACGTATCGCGTTGCCGAAAAGAAGTTCATACGGCTGGCCGATGAAGAAGTCCGCAATGTGACGGCTGCGCCGAAACACAAATTCGCCATCGGTCAGGACAACAGCCCTTACGAATTGATCGGCAATATGGATGGCCGCCGTTATCAGGACATTTACGTCATTGATATGAAAACCGGCGCGCGCAAACTGGCGGTGAAAAAGAATCGCTGGAGCTTCGGCGCTTCGCCCGACGGATCGCATTTGTTGTATTACGACGACGGCCATTACTTCACTTTCGACATGGCTTCGGGACAAAGCCACAACATCACGGCGAAAGTCCCGGCGGTTTTCTGGAATGAAGAAGACGATCACAACGTCTCCAAACCACCGGCATTCCCAATCGGCTGGACTAAAGACGGCGCGTCGGTTTTGCTTTCAGACAACTGGGACATCTGGAACGTTCCCGTTCACGGAGGTCAGGGAACCAATCTGACCATCAACGGCAAGAAAGAGAAGATTCGTTATCGCACGCGTTACCGGCTTGATCCGGAAGAGAAGGGAATTGATCTGGCCTCGCCGGTTTACATCGGCGCATACGGCGAATGGACGAAGAAGGCTGGAATTGGCCGAATCGAAAACGGCAAGCCCGGCGTCAGGATGTTGACTTGGGATGACGCCTCATTCGGCGGTTTGATGAAGGCGAAAAACGCCGACGCGTATTTTTACACACGCGAAACTTTTCAGGACGCGCCGAACTTTTACGTCGCCGACGCGGCATTCAGAAAAGGCGATGGAAGTGTCGGTAAAAAGATCACTGATTCAAATCCGCAGCAGAAAGATTTTCTGTGGTCGTCCGGTTCGAAGCTGATTGATTACACTTCGGCGAAAGGCGACAAACTGCAAGGCGCTTTGTACCTGCCTGCGAATTACCAACCAGGCAAAAGCTACCCGACGATTGTTTACATTTACGAAAAACTTTCGCAGGGGCTGAATTCATACACCATGCCGACCGGAGTCGGTTTCAACAAATCGGTTTACACCAGCGCGGGTTACGCAGTGTTGATGCCGGACATCGTTTACAAGGTCAACGATCCGGGAATGTCCGCCGTCTGGTGTGTGTTGCCGGCGCTGGAAGCCGCAATCAAAACCGGCGTCGTTGACAAAGACCGAGTGGGAATTCACGGCCATTCGTGGGGCGGTTATCAAACTTCGTTTCTGGTGACGCAAACCGACGCTTTCAAAGCCGCGATTGCCGGAGCGCCGCTGACCGAAATGATTTCCATGTACTATTCGATTTACTGGAACACCGGCGGCGGAAACATGGCGATTTTTGAAAGCAGTCAGGGACGGTTCACCGGCAGCCCGATAGATGTCACCGACGCTTACATTCGCAATTCACCGATTTCGCACGCGAAGAACGTCAAAACTCCGCTGGTCATTTTGCACAACGACAAGGACGGCGCGGTTGATTTCACTCAGGGGATTTTCTATTACAACACGCTGCGGCGGTTGCAGAAGCCCGTGGTGATGTTGCAATACAAAGGCGAAAATCACGGACTTCGCGTTCCGGCCAATCAGAAAGATTACGCTGTGCGGATGCGCGAATTTTTCGATCATCACCTGATTGGCAAACCGGCTCCGAAATGGTGGACTGACGGCGTGCCGCTGCTGAAGCTGAAAGATCATCTGGAAGAGCGAGCGCCGGGGAAGCCTCAACCGATTGATCCATTGAATGAAGACAACCGTTGATCGCCTGTTCAACCAGGCTTGACTGATACCTGAAACCTGTAATCCGATTTTCAACAATCAGTCATCAGGTTTCGGGTATCAGGCGTCGGAAAGAATCGAAATGTGATACGGACAACGACGCGCCGGTAACGAAAGGATTTGTCATGGCTAAATCCATCAGAGAAGCGATTAAGGAATGGCTCAATACTTTGCACAACGACCTGGTCGGATTGCGCGAAGAGACTCAGGCTCTGCGCGCCGAAATGAAAGCGATGACCGAGTTGATGCAGGAAATGAACCGCCAGATCGCTTTACTTCACGACGAATTAAAATGGATCAAAGAGCGCAATCAGGACGAGGACGACGAGCAGGAACCTCGTTGGAAAATGTAAAGAGCACAGAGAATGAAACCAGCGTTGATCGGAATTCCCTGGGATGAAATGTCTTCGTTCGCGCGCGGAGCCGCCGAAGCTCCGCCGTTGATTCGTCGCGCGCTGTTTTCCGAAGCGTCAAATTGTTTCAGTGAATCCGGCGTGGCAATCACTTCTGATGCGATTTACGACGACGGCGATTTGATCGCCGCCAGCGGCCAAACGATGCTCGAGCGCATCGAACAGGCAATCGCCAAACTGCTGGATCAAAATTACAAACCAATCTCGCTTGGCGGAGACCACGCCATCACCTATCCGATCCTTCGCGCCTTCAGGAAAAAATACTCGCGACTGAGCATTCTGCACTTCGACGCGCACCCGGATATTTACGACGAATTCGAGGGCAATCGTTATTCGCACGCCTGCCCGTTTGCGCGAATCATGGAAGAAGGTCTGGTCGAACGTCTGGTGCAGATCGGCATCCGCACGATGACCGATCACCAGCGCGCGCAGATCGAACGCTTCAACGTCGAAGTCGTAGAGATGCGCGATTGGCGCGACGATTGGCCGCTGGATTTCGATACGCCGTTGTACATTTCCTTCGATGTTGACGGACTTGATCCGGCCTTTGCTCCGGGCGTGTCGCATCGCGAACCGGGTGGACTGTCCACGCGTCAGGCGATCAACGCAATTCTCAAGCCGAACGCCGAAATCGTCGGAGCCGACATTGTCGAATTCAATCCGCGAATGGATGTC
>CAYRQB010000433.1:0-4330 GCA_964426025.1 uncultured Heliomicrobium sp. | reverse complement strand
GAAGATGAAACTGTTTACGTGCTTCGCATCAGACATCAGGCTCAGGATGTTTTGAAGCCGGATGAGGAAGAGTAATGCCCAACCCGACCGACCCAATCAAACCGCGCTCCGGCCTGACCGCCCGGCTGGTTACGGAAACCCGGCAGAACACGGCCAAGTTTTTCACCGAAACGCGGCAGGTTTCCTGGATACTGTTGATCCTCACTTTGCTGTGGGGGGCGTACGCTTATAACGCCATGCCCAAACGCAAAGACCCCGAAGTCGCTGTGCGCAAGGCGTTGGCGGTTTGCGCCTGGCCGGGAGCGAGCGCCGAAGAAGTCGAACAGCAGGTGACGCGAAAGATTGAAGAGAAGATGGCGCAGAATTCGCGCGTCGAAACCGTCGAATCAATTTCGCGCAGCAACGTTTCGGTGGTTTATCTGGCGCTGGATGAAAAGGTCGAAGACATAGGCAAGGAACTCGACGATGTACGTTTGAAACTCGACAACATCAGAGACCTTCCCGAAGGCGCCGGTCCGATTCAGTTCGTCAAGGATTTCGGCGACACAGCCGCGCTGATGCTGACCGTCGCCAGTCCAAAAGTGAATGATGTCGTCATACGAGCGCAGGCGCAGGCAGTCGAACGCGCCATTGCTCAAGCCAGATTGAAATCGGATTCCGCAAACCGCGCGACGCTTGTCATCGGTTTGCCAGCTTCGTTGACCGACAAGCAAAGACAATGGGCGCGCGACGAACTGGCCAGACAGATCAGAAGCCGGGGAGTAGCAGGCAATCCGACAGCGCTGGACGGTCAGGATTTCATAGCACTCGATCTGCCGGGCGAGGTTGAAGACAAAACGATTCTGGCGTCGGCTCAGAATTTCATCGAAGAGCGTTTGCAGCCAACGGGCTTTCAAGCGGACATACGCCAGCCGGTCGTCATTCGTGACACAGGCAAAATTGCCGAACAATTGCGCGCGGTTGCAGGCGAACGGTACAGCTACCGCGAACTGGATGATTTCACAGACCTGATTATGCGCACGTTGCAAACCGTGCCGATGGTTTCGAAAGTCACTCGTTACGGAGTCCTGAAAGAAAACATCTTCATCGAATATTCGCAGGAGCGGCTGGCAAGTTACGGTTTGCAACCTGCCAGGCTCGGTCAATTGCTGCGTTCGCGTAACACCACGCTGCCGGGCGGACAACTGGAAGTTGATGGAAAAAACCTCGGCATCAATCCTTCGGGCGAATTCAAGAACGAGAAAGAAATCGGCGATGTGATGGTCACAACTTCGCCGACCGGTTCGCCGGTTTATTTGCGCGATCTGGCCGACATCAATCGCGGTTATGAAAATCCGCCGCGCTATCTGAATTATTACACCTGGCAAGACGCGCAAGGCCAATGGCAACGTTCGCGCGCCGTCACGCTGGCGGTTCAGATGCGACCGGGTGAACAGATTGCCAGATTCGGCGCTGCGGTGGATAAGGCGCTCGATGGTTTGAAACCGTTGTTGCCGGACGATCTGATGCTGGCCAAAACATCCGATCAGCCGTTGCAGGTCGAAGAGAACATAGAGCTTTTCACTCGCAGTTTGATCGAAGCGATTTTGTTGGTTGTGCTGGTGGCCTTTGTCGGATTCCGCGAATGGCGGTCGGCTTTGCTGGTGGCGCTGTCCATTCCAATCACGCTGGCGATGACTTTCGGGATGATGCATTTGCTAGGCGTGGATTTGCAGCAGGTTTCGATTGCTTCCCTGATACTCGCGCTGGGATTGCTGGTGGATGACCCTGTGGTTGCCAGCGACGCGATAAAACGCGAACTGGCCGGGGGCAGGCCAATCAGTGTTGCGTCGTGGCTTGGGCCTAGCAAGCTGGCCGAAGCGATTCTTTATGCGACCATCACCAACATTGTCGCTTACCTGCCGCTGCTGTTGGTGTCGGGCAGCACCGGAATTTTCATCTGGAGTCTGCCGGTTGTTATCACCTGTTCATTGATCGCGTCGCGAATTGTTTCAATGTCCTTCATTCCTTTCCTGGCTTATTACCTGCTTCGTCCGAGCAAAAAGAAAGAGCCGACAATTGCCGAAATGCGTCAGAAAGGATTTGCAGGCGTTTATTACAAAGTCGGCGCATGGGCGCTCGAACATCGCTGGAAGACGCTGGCGGCTTCGCTGATTTTCCTGCTGCTTGGAGGCGTGTTCCTGCTTCAATTGCGGACGGAATTTTTCCCCAAGGATTTGTCTTACCTATCTTATTTGAATGTCTGGTTGCCGGAAGACGCTCCGTTATCGGCGACGAACAAAGCGGCGATTCGCGCCGAAGCAGTCATCCGCGAAGTCGCCCAGGAGTACGGCAAAAAACATCCGGACAAGGACGGCAAGCCAAAACAGGTTTTGCATTCGGTGACAACTTTCACAGGCGGGGGCGGGCCGCGATTCTGGTTTTCGGTTGCACCCGAACATCGCCAATTGAATTACGCGCAAGTCATCATTCAAATGAACGACAAACGCGACACGGGAAATCTGGTCGCGCAAATGCAGCAGGAACTTTCGGCCAAAGTACCCGGCGCGCGGATAGACGTTCGGCAATTGGAAACCAGCCGAGCGATTGACGCTCCGGTTGAAGTTAGGATTTCCGGTCAGGACATCGGCACCATGCGAAAGCTGGCCGAACAGGCGAAAGAGATTTTCCGCTCGATTCCCGAAGCCGCGCGCGTTCGTGACGATTGGGGAGCGGAAAGCTTCGTCGCCAATCTGCAGGTCGAACAGGATCGAGCCAATCTGGCAGGCCTTTCAAACCTCGATGTCGCAGCTTCGTCGGCTGTCGGCATCAGCGGATTTGAAGTGACGAGTCTGCGCGAAGACGAGCAGGATGTCCCGGTTGTCGCGCGGTTGCGAGTCGAAGAACGAGCGAAGCTTTCAGACATCCGAAACCTTTACGTTTACTCGCTGCAAAGCCCCGCCAAAGCGCCGCTTCGCCAAATCTCGGAAATTGATTACCAACTGCAATCCGAAAAGATTCGCCGCCGAAATCAATTCCGAACAATCACCGTCTCCGCTTTTCCGGTTCCGGGAGTTCTGCCTTCTCAGGTTTTCAACAAATCGCGCGAACGAATGGATGAATTCGCGCGTTCGTTACCTCCGGGTTACAGTCTCAGCGTCGGAGGCGAACGCGAACAGCGGTTGAAAGGATTCGGCGATCTGGCAATAGTCATGGCGGTTTCGGTTCTGGCAATCTTTCTGGCTCTGGTCATTCAGTTCAAACACGCCATCAAACCGTTGCTGGTATTTTCAGCGATTCCATTCGGCATGGTCGGGGCTTTCGCGGCTTTGGCGGTAATGGGCGCGCCTTTCGGTTTCATAGCTTTCCTGGGGATAGCCAGTTTGATCGGCGTCATCGTTTCGCACGTCATCGTTCTGTTTGATTTCGTCGAAGAGAAACGCGAAGAAGGCGAACCTTTGCGCGAAGCATTGCTGGATGCGGGCATAGCGCGATTGCGTCCGGTGATGATCACCGTGGGAGCGACCATTTTCGGCCTGGTTCCGCTGGCCAGAAATGGCGGCCCATTGTGGGAAGCTTTGTGTTACGCGCAAATCGGTGGTTTGCTGCTGGCGAATTACGTCACCAAGCTGCTGGTTCCGGCGCTTTATGCGATCTTCGTGCTGGACCTGAAATTGATCAAATGGCACGGACGCGAATCCGCCAAAACCAGTCCGCTGACAACCAAACCGCTGACAACCAAACCGCTGACCTGACGTGATGGGAAAGCGATTACCGTCGCTTCGTGACAAACTGTAAGAATTAAGCCTGGCAGAATAGATTGGCGGTCTGTCCTGCCAAATTTCAGAGAGGCTATTTTGAAACTATTACTGATCGCACCAGAAGGCTTGGAAGTTCAGGGTTTCAAAGGTTCCAAGCACGCTCATCACCTGAATCTGGCTGTGGTTGCCGCGCTCGCTACGCCCTACTTTCAAGAGATCAAAATTGTCGAAGAAGAATTCGAACGGCTTGACCTCAACGAAACTGCGGATTTGGTCGGAATCACAATGATGACTTGCCAGGCGGAGCGCGGTTATCAGTTGGCCGATCATTTTCGCAAACGCGGAATTCGAACAATTTGCGGCGGAAGCCACGCAACGTTCCTGTCCGAAGAATGCGGCGAACATTTTGATGCGGTCGTCGTCAATGAAGTCGAAATGGTTTGGGATCAGATCATGTCCGACTTTATGGCCGACAATCTCAAACCGGTTTATCGCTCAAACCAACTCAGCGATCTTCGGGACATGCCAATGCCCCGCAAAGACCTTTTCCGCAATAACTGGAAAGTGACGGCTGCCGATGTCATTCAGGC
>CAYRQB010000432.1:0-4354 GCA_964426025.1 uncultured Heliomicrobium sp. | reverse complement strand
GAATTCAGCCAGACGCGCAAACACATTCGCGGAGTGCTTTCGATGGCGCGCGGCAACGATCCTGATTCGGCGCTGACTTCTTTCTTCATCGTTCTTGCTCCGGCGACAAATCTGGACGGCAAGTACACGATTTTCGGCAAACTCGTTGATGGTTTTGAAACGCTGGACAGAATCGAAAAAGTCCAGCGCAACGGCGAAGCCCCGATCGAACGCATAGAACTGATTGAGGCTGTTATCAAACCCTGACTCAAAATGCGAGATGCGGATTGCGGGAGTTGAAATCCGCAATCCGCAATCCGCAATCCGCAATCCGGAATCTAATGATACTGGTGATAGACAACTACGATTCGTTCACCTACAACCTGGTGCAATATCTGGGCGAGCTTGGCGCTGAGGTGAAAGTCGTCCGCAACGATCAAGTCGGCGTTGAAGACATCGAAGCGATGAAGCCCGAACGCATTCTGCTTTCACCCGGCCCCTGTACGCCGAACGAAGCAGGCATCACTATGGACGTGATTCGCCATTTCGCGGGCAAACTGCCGCTGCTCGGAGTTTGCCTCGGCCATCAGGCGATGGGACAGGTTTTCGGCGGCGAAGTCAGACGCGCGCCTTACCTGATGCACGGCAAAACCAGCCAGATATTGCACGACGGCAAAACCATTTTTTCCGGCATAGGCAATCCGTTCACGGCCACTCGCTATCATTCGCTGATCGTTGAACGCGACAGCATACCGCCTGAACTTGAAGTGACGGCGACGACTTCAGACGGATTGGTGATGGGATTGCGACACCGCGAATTTCCAGCCTGCGAAGGTGTGCAGTTTCACCCCGAATCCATCATGACAACTGAAGGCAAAAAGCTGCTGGCAAATTTTCTGAAACTGAGTTGATAGAAACATCTGAGAGAAAGGAACGCGAATTGGCAAAGCAACCATTAGCAGAGGTATTCGGTTTCCCGATAAACAATCAGTCAGCCGATGCCATTCGTCATCGCGAAAAACGCCTTTGCCCTTTCAACAACAAAGTTCCAAATTGCACCAAAGACAAAGCAAACGACCCGCTCGGAGTTTGTAGCGTCTATGAAGGTGATGCGCCTACAATCACTTGTCCGGTGCGGTTTCGTGAAGACTGGTTGATTGCTGATGATGCCGCTGCGTTCTTCTTTCCGCCTGCCGCCAATTGGACTTCATTGGTAGAGGTTCGGTTGAACGACAAGCTTGGCAAGTCAGCGGGAAATATTGATGTTGTATTGGTGTCTTATGACAACAACGGCAAGATCGAGGACTTCGGCTCACTTGAAGTTCAGGCAGTTTATATTTCGGGCAATGTCCGCGCTCCATTTGAGCATTTCATGCAGAATCCTATTGCCAATTCGGAGTTGGATTGGACAGGCAAACCAAATCACCCTCGCCCGGATTACCTGTCCTCATCACGCAAGCGGCTGGCGCCACAACTGCTTTTCAAAGGCGGCATTCTTCACGCCTGGCGTAAAAAGCAGGCGGTAGCAATCAATCGCGGCTTTTACAACACTCTGCCTCAGTTTGTTCAGGTCAAGCCACAAGAAGCGGACTTGGCTTGGTTGATTTACGATCTCGCGCGCGACGAGGCAGGCAATCGCTTTAGGCTAACCAAAAGCGAAACGGTCTACACCAGGTTTCAGCCCACAATGCTGCAAATCACGACTGCCACCCCTGGCTCTATCGAAGATTTTCTCAATTATCTACAATCGAAACTTGACGAAAAGCTGGATAACAATCCGCCGGATGCGCCCACATTGGCGGATACAATTCTGACCTGAAGCTATGTCTCAAGCCCCAGTCCAACAACTCTTGTTCGAGCCTCCGCTTGACCGCATTGTCAATGTCGCATCTGTCCGTCAACTTAGCCCCTTTCGCTATCCCGGAGGCAAAACCTGGTTGATTCCACGCATACGTCGCTGGCTGCATCATCCGCCGAAGGAGTTCGTCGAGCCATTCGCTGGTGGAGGCATCGTCAGCCTAACAGTTGCGGCTGAAAGATTGGCACAACACGTAACAATGGTGGAACTTGATGAGCAAGTGGCCGCAGTCTGGCAGACAATTTTTACTGACAATCAGGGAGCTTGGCTTGCGGATAGAATTGTCAATTTCAAGTTGACATTGGATTCTTTACAGGAAGAACTAGCTCGTAATGCGAAGTCAGCGCGTGAGAGAGCCTTTCAAACCATCCTGAAAAATCGCACTTTTCATGGGGGTATTTTAGCGGCGGGATCAGCGCCCTTAAAGCATGGAGAAAATGGCAAAGGAGTTAGATCGCGTTGGTATGCAGAGACTTTGTGCCGGCGAATTTTGGAGTTGTCGAAATTGCGGGAGCGCATAACTTTTGTTTTTGGGGATGGGCTTGAAGTTATTCGACAAAAGGCGATTCATACCGATACTGCGCTCTTCATAGACCCACCTTACACAGCAGCAGGGAAGAAAGCTGGGAAACGTCTTTATACACACTATGAATTGGATCACGCTGAACTTTTTAACCTCACTGCAGCTACCTGGGGGGATTTTTTGATGACTTATGAAAATGCTGAAGGCGTTCGTAACCTTGCTCTTCTGCATCATTTTGACCTTGAACCTGTTGCAATGAAAAACAATCATCATGCTGAAATGACTGAATTACTCATTGGTCGTAATCTTGCTTGGGCAAGATAGAAGATTTCAGCGTGAAAAGTTTAAGCTTAATTGGTTTGCCGTGTTCTCAAACTTGCTTAATAAACTGATTGCCAGACAAGACTTGACGCAGGTCGAAGCCGCTTCATTGCTGGATGCAATGCTGAGCGAAAGCACGACTGACGCGCAGATTGCCGCCGCGCTTGTGGCTTTGGCGGCCAAAGGTGAAACCGAAGATGAGTTGGCTGGATTTGCTGAAACCATGCGTGCGCGTTCGGCGCGAATTGCGACCAGACACGCGAAGTTCGTTGACACTTGCGGAACCGGCGGTAGTGCGGCCAAGACTTTCAATGTTTCAACTGCTGCAGCTTTCGTTGTGGCAGCAGCCGGAGTTCCGGTCGCCAAACATGGCAATGTCGGCGTGACTTCAAAATCCGGGAGCGCCGATGTTTTGCGCGCTTTGGGAGTCAGGGTGGATTTGCCCCCCGAACGAGTCGCTGAAATCTTCGACGAAGTCGGCATCTGTTTTATGTTCGCTCCCTTGCATCACGCGGCGACGAAACGCGTGGCGATGATTCGTCGCGAACTCGGCGTGCGGACGATTTTCAATCTGCTTGGCCCGCTGACCAATCCGGCGGGCGCGCCGTTCCAGGTCATAGGCGTGTCGAACGAGCAAGCCTGCGAGAAAGTAGCCGGGGCGTTGTCGCAATTGGGAACCCGGCGAGCGTGGGTGGTTCGCGGCGAAGACGGTTTGGACGAAATCACGCTGGCGGGTAAAACCGTAGTTCACGAAGCCACGCCCGACGGCGTTTGCAGTTTTGAAATCGCGCCGGATGATTTCGGCTTGCGGCAAACATCGCTCGATAACTTGCGCGGCGGAACCGCCGAAGAAAACGCGACGACGATTCGCGCCGTGCTTTCCGGCGAAAGGATAGACGCCGCGCGCGATCTGGTGTTGATCAACGCGGCGGCTTCGCTGTTGGTGGCAGGCGAATCCGGGAATTTTCATGACGCAATTGAGACCGCGAAAATGACTTTGTTAAACGGCGCAGCAGAAGCCAGGCTTGAGGCTCTGATTCAAGCGGCAAAAGGTGAAAGCCGATGAGCGACATTCTGGAAAAAATCGTTGAGAAAAAGCGTGAGCGGTTGGAAGAAGCCAGGCGTCGGGTTTCTTTGCGCGAACTGAAGGCTACGATTCCGACGGTTGGCGGCAAAGGGATTCTGGTTCCGGCTCTGCGGCGTGATGGCATCAACATCATTGCTGAAATCAAACGCCGCTCGCCGTCCAAAGGCGTCATTCGCGAAAACTTCGATCCGGTCAGCATCGCCCGCAGCTACACCAGAAACGGAGCCGCAGCGATTTCCTGTCTGACCGAAGAAGATTTCTTTGACGGTTCGCTGGATCATTTGCGCCGGGTTCGTGAAGTCACTCCGCTGCCGATTCTGCGCAAGGATTTCGTCTTCGACCAATATCAGATTTACGAAGCCGTGCATGCCGGAGCCGACGCTATTCTGCTGATTGCGGCGATGCTTGACGGCGGGCAGTTCAATGATCTGTTGCATTTGACACATTCGCTGGGGCTGGATGCGCTGGTCGAAATTCACGACCGCGAGGAAATGGAAAAAGTCATGCGTTACGAAGTGCGGCTGCTCGGCATCAATAATCGCAATCTGCGGACGTTTGAAACAACGCTCGACACTTCAATCGAGCT
>CAYRQB010000431.1:0-4355 GCA_964426025.1 uncultured Heliomicrobium sp. | reverse complement strand
AAAGTTATGGGAGAGCGGTTTACCGCGTTACCATCGAATCATCCGCTGGGCCACTATTTTGACGCGTTACACCTGACCGGCTTTTACTACACGTTTATCGGCGTCAGCCAGTTGACGGCGGCGCTGCTGTTGCTCATTCCCAGGACGACGTTGCTGGGAGCGATTCTCTATTTTCCGATTATCTTCAACATTTGTGTGCTGACCTATGCGACCCGCTTTGAAGGCACGCGCATCGCTACGATCATGCTGTTGGCAAACTTGTATTTGCTGTGTTGGGACTATGCGCGGTTGAAATACGTGCTGCCTCTTGCATCATTGAGAGACGTCGGGAGCCACATCGGGAGCGACGTCGGTAAAACGCCAAATCAGAAGATGTCCCGCAAGTTTCCCTGGATATTTTTTGGGGGCGTTGCCGCAGTCGCCGCCGCAGTGATCATCATCAACGCTTTTATGTACGACATCCGCCCTGGCAATTCTCAGCTAGAGTGTACGAACGGATGTCGCAATAATGCTCGCCCTGAGGCCTGCCTGCGCTTCTGCAATTGCATTTACAATGAGGGCAACCCATTGAATAAGTGCTTGGAGGAATACGGAAAAAGGTAGGAATGATCCACACGTCATCTCCGGTAGCTCCCGTTAAATTTACGATCACCAGAGATGGCGGGACGCTTTTCTTTCAACCGCCGGGCGTGCAATCCGCCGTCCCGCTCGAAGCGACGGCACAGGATAAATTTCAGATCGTGGGTGCGGCAGTCTTTGAGTTCGACGCCGCGAAAAACCAGATGATCATAAAACGGTGCGATGTGGAGATGGGCTCACGAAGGAAGTGAAGGAGAAATAGCTATGAATAACAAATCAATGGTTTTGAATATTGTCGGCTGGCTTTTCGGCATAGTTGTTATCGCAATTGGCGTGATCAACATGTTCTGGGGGAACGATCCGGGCTACGGAGTGTTTATTTTTCTCCTGTCCTTCGCTTTCTTTCCTCCGGTAAACACCATCCTCAAGGCGAAGACCGGTTACCGAATTCACCCGCTGCTAAAGATCCTCCTGGGCATCTTTATCTTCTGGTCCGCCTTGGGTGTAGGTGAATTGTTCGACAAGATCGAACTGATGAGGAGAGACCTACTCCATCAATGACCTTTGCCGCGGGCGTAGCGACGCAAAAATTAACCGTCATAAAAATGTAGGAGCACGCCCGCGTGCCAGTCCCAAGCGTGCGCATCGCGCCTACCGGCACTACAATTTGCTCTCGAATGTCCGGTCTTTCTCCTTGTTTTGGAATGTGCGAATGGCCAGGCGTTTCAAGCAAGGAGCCACGAATGAAAGCTGTCATCTACGAAGCCTTTGGCGCACTGCCACAACTGAAAGCTGTTTCTGACCCAACACCGGTACCACATGGCGTAGTCGTCAAGGTCATGGCGACAGGTGTGTGCCGCAGCGACTGGCACGGATGGGTCGGACACGACGCGGATATTCACCCGCCGCACGTCCCCGGTCACGAACTAGCGGGCATCATCGCTGCAATTGGCAAAGACGTGACCAGGTGGAAAAGCGGCGATCGCGTTACGGTTCCGTTTGTCGGCGGTTGTGGCGCTTGTCCGCAATGCGAGTCGGGCAATCAGCAGGTTTGCGACAACCAGTTCCAACCGGGCTTCACGCACTGGGGATCATTTGCCGAGTATGTATCCATTCATCACGCCGACACGAATCTGGTGCGCCTGCCTGCTACGGTTGATTTTCCCGCGGCGGCCAGTCTCGGTTGCCGGTTTGTCACTTCCTTTCGCGCGGTTATAGATCAAGGCAAAACTTCGGCGGGTCAATGGGTAGCGGTGCACGGCTGCGGCGGTGTCGGCTTGTCAGCGATTATGATTGCCAACGCGATAGGCGCGAATGTCGTGGCGGTTGATATTTCTGACGACGCGTTACGATTGGCGAGCGCATTGGGTGCAGTGGCTACGGTGAATGCCGGGCGCGTCGCCAACGTTGCCGAAGCCGTCATCGAGATCACCAAAGGCGGCGCGCATGTTTCGCTGGATGCGCTTGGACATCCGACGACTTGTTTCAATTCCATCAGCAACCTGCGCAAACGCGGCAAGCATATTCAAGTCGGCCTGCTCCTGGCAGAACAAAGCACGCCTGCCATTCCAATGAGCAAAGTCATCGCGCATGAACTCGAAATCCTCGGCAGCCATGGCATGCAAGCCCATCGTTACGATGCCTTATTCGCAATGATCGAAGCCGGGAAACTTAAGCCCGAAAAACTCATCGGCAGGACGATCACGCTGGAACAGTCCATTGATGCGCTCGTGAATATGAATAAGTTCGAGGTCGCGGGCGTGACCGTGGTGACAGAATTCTGAAGCGGAAAAGCATGTTGAATAGACACAAACGGCGCAATGCATTCATTGCGCCGTTTTCCTGAAAGCCGCCATTGTAATCAGGCGTTAGCGCAGATGTTTGTTGAAAAATTCGAGCGTGCGCGTCCAGGCCAGTTTTGCAGACTCTTCGTCATAACGCGGGGTCGTGTCGTTGTGGAAGCCGTGCTGTTTGCCTTCGTACATATGCACCGCGTAGACCTTGTTGTTGGCCTTCAGCGCCGCTTCATAAGCCGCGATGCCGTCGTTGATACGCTGGTCATTGCCCGCGTATTGGAGCAATAGCGGCGCGGAAATCTTTGGGACATCATCCACGCCTGCCTGACGACCGTAAAACGCAACTCCGGCATTCAAATCCTTGCCCAGCAGCACGGCCAGTTGATTGACCATCCCACCGCCGAAGCAGAATCCGACCACGCCGAGTTTGCCTGTGGAATCCGACCGCGCCTTGAGCCATTTTGCTGCGGCGACGAAATCTTCAGTCATCTTCTTACCGTCAACCGTGCGAAACGCGGCGGCGGCTTTCTCTTCGCTGCCCGGATAGCCGCCGACCGAAGTCAAACCATCCGGCGCAAAGGCGACGAAGTTGGCGAGCGCAAGACGGCGAGCGACGTCTTCGATATAAGGATTCAAGCCGCGATTTTCATGAATGACCAGCACGACAGGATGTTTTCCATTTTTTGCCGGACGCGCCAGATAACCTTTGATCGTACCGTTGCCCGCCGGTGATGGAACGGTTTCGTAACCAACCTTGATGCGTTTGTCGTCCGCGGGCACTTGCTGCGCCCAGGCGTAATTCGGCGTCAGGCTCTCGAAAATTGCCGCCGCGGTCAGTCCGCCAGTGGCGAATTTGCCAAGACGATCCATGAAGGAACGGCGATCCATGTCGCCGTGCTGATATTCGTGAAACAGGTCCAACAACTCCTGCGGATAATCTGATGCTTGCTTTCGTTCCATTGTTTCTCCTTGTAAATGTTTGGCGAAGCAGAAGGTGATGCTCCTGTCTCGCTGTTGAAAGGTAAGACCGCTGAACCTGCGCTCATTATTGAGAATGCGCAAAAGGCCGGGCGATACGCTACGGTTAAACTGAGACTACCTGCTTTTTCATATTCTTTCTCCGCTGGGTTACTGGAAACGTCTCAGACGAGAATATCTTGTAACTTGAGTGAGCGTCGCCGTCGGTCGCAGGTAAGACAGTCATTTGATGTTGCTGGTCACGATATTTGCGGTTTGTCCAACCACGCGCAACACAATCTCAATATCGCCGCGTCAAGTGAGCGGTTGCGAATTGGCGAGTTGAAGTTGATCGAGACAAGTTCGGTCGGCTGTCGTTACGGCCAAAGTCCACCAGCGCTAATTCTCTTTTGTAATTTTCTCTGCTGTGGTTGCCGTCATTCCGCGATGATGATAAGTATGTTGCGCGATCAAAATTCCGCAGGACTTACGCAGCGTCACTGACTTAACGCAAAGACGCCAAGACGCAAGATGGCAAGGGCGCAAAGCAATTTTGGTTGTGGCAACTTGAATCATTTCCTTGCTAACGCCATCTTTGAGTCATAGAAACTTTGCGACCTTGCGTTGATATTTTCGTCCTATTCTGATCGTTACTTCACAGACGCAAATCAATCATCAACATTATGGCGAAAACGGAACTGCCGGTTTTTCAAACAAACGGCAACAAAGCTGCAAAAAAGACCAAGCTGAAATACGACTGTTCAAAATGCCCTGGTTACTGCTGTTCATACGACTGGATCAGAGTTACCAAGCGCGACATACAACGTCTGGCCAAACGCTTCAGCCTGACTTACGAACAAGCCGAATCGAAATTCACCAAGCACGAAAAGTCATACAAAGCTCGCGTGCTCAGGCATCGCAAAGATCACATCTTCAAAAGCATGTGCATGTTTTTCGATCAGGAAAAACGTAACTGCACAGTTTATGAACATCGCCCGACGACTTGCCGCGATTTTCCTGAAG
>CAYRQB010000430.1:0-4367 GCA_964426025.1 uncultured Heliomicrobium sp. | reverse complement strand
AAAGCAACGATAAACAAACTGAGCAGAACAGGAGTTATTCAAGATGAACAACCAACGACAAACTATTTCTCTTTCCCGCCGTTCCTTCCTGTCATTGGCCGGAGCGGCTTCGGCGGCTTATGCGCTGGGGACGATTCCGACTTTCGCCGCGAAAAAAATTCCCATCGGCATCGAGCTTTACGCCGTGCGCGACGAATTGCAGAAAGACCTGATGGGCACGGTTCGCGCCGTCGCCAAAATGGGTTACGAAGTCGTGGAGTTTTATTCGCCATACACGCAATGGACGACCGATTACGCCAAAGAAGTTCGCAAGCTGCTGGACGAACTGAAAATCAAATGCCTTTCGACTCACAACAGCGCCAGTGTCTTCACGCCGGAAAACCTGCCGAAGGCGATTGAGTTGAATCAGATCATCGGATCGAAAACCATTGTGATGGCCAGCGCCGGACGCGTCGAAGGCGGTCTTGACGGATGGAAAGGCGTCGCTGAAAAATTGACCGCTGCGCAGGAAAAGCTGAGACCGTTGGGGATGCGCGCCGGATTCCACAATCACAAAATGGAATTCGTGTCGATTGACGGCAAACGCCCGATGGACATTCTGGCCGCGAACACGCCGAAAGACGTGACGCTGCAATTCGACGTCGGAACCTGCGTCGAAGCCGGACAGGATTGCATCGCCTGGATCAACGCTAATCCCGGACGGATTCGCTCTTTGCATTTGAAAGATTGGACAGGCGCGGCGGACAAACCGGACAAAGGTTATCGCGTGTTGTTTGGCGAAGGCGATGCGCCGTGGAAAGCCATCTTCAAAGCCGCCGAAGCCAAAGGCGGCGCGGAGTATTATCTGATGGAACAGGAAGGCAGTCGTTTCTCTTCGCTGGAGACGGCTGAAAAATGCCTGGCCACGTACAAGAAAATGCGCGCTTGAGTCGGTCAGACTTTCAATCTAATCCGCTAAAAAGGAGGACCAAATGAAAAGCACTGTGACTGAAATCGCTGCTGATGTTTATCGCATTTCGACCTTTCATCCCGAATTTCAGATTCAATTCAACCAATTTCTGATCAAAGATGACGAACCTTTTCTGATGCACACAGGGTTCAAGAAAATGTTTCCGTTGACGCAAGCGGCTGTCGCTGAGGTCATGGATCCGACGAAGCTTCGCTGGCTGGGCTTCAGCCATTTCGAACCGGACGAATGCGGAGCGTTGAACGAATGGCTGACAGTGGCTCCGCAGGCACAGGCCGTTTGTAGCGTTGTCGGAAATATGGTGATGATGGACGATTTTGCCGATCGTCCGGCGCGACCGTTGAACGACGGCGAGGTTCTGGCAATCGGCAAAAAGAAACTTCGCTTTCTGGCCACACCACATTTTCCGCACGGTTGGGACGCCGGGCTTTTCTTTGAAGAGACTGAAGGCACATTGTTGTGTTCTGACCTATTTTTCCAACCGGGCGATCCGGGGCCGCTGACAGAATCGAGTTTGATTGACGGAGCGCGAGAAACAATCAAAGCAGGCCAGGCGGGTCCGCTGGCGCACGATATGCCTTATACCCTTTACACGGATCAGACGTTTCAACGGCTGGCTGATTTATCGCCGCGCACGCTGGCAATTATGCATGGTTCCAGCTTCAAGGGAGATGGCGGCAAACAGTTGCGGGAACTGGCTTCGATCTTCAAAGAGCTGATTGGAAAGCCCGTGTAAGCCTGACCAATGAGGAATGCATCAATGAAAAACATGATTTCGCAAATCAGCTTTCTGATTTTAACTGGAGTGATTGGCGCAGTTTTGGCGCAAGCTCCCGCGCAACAACCGGCTGCCGGACAAACGCCTCCTGCCAGACCGGCCAACGCCCAACCGCCTATGCCTCCGGGGCCGAATCCGAATTCGCAATATCGGCTGGGGCCGGATTCGCTGCCGCAGGAAGGCGTCCCCAAAGGCGAGATTCGCGGGCCGTTCACATTGCCCAGCACCAGCGGAGCTTATCCCGGCACTCAGCACACTTACTGGGTTTACGTTCCGGCGCAATACGATCCGACTGAGCCTGCGGCGTTAATGGTCTTTCAGGACGGTCACGCTTTCATGAATCCTGAGGGCGACATTCGCGCTCAGAACGTCATGGACAATCTGATTTATCGCCGCGAAATTCCCGTCATGATCGCCGTCTTCATCAATCCAGGTCGCACTCCCGAACAGCCCGAACCCGATGCGCGGGAATGGGGCGATCGCACCGTCAATCGCCCGACCGAATACAACTCGCTCGACGACCGATACGCGCGCGTCATCACCGAAGAATTGCTGCCCGCGCTCAACAAGGAATACAACATTTCCAAAGACCCCGAAATGCGCGGCATCGGCGGATCGAGTTCCGGCGCGATAGCCGCCTTCACCGTCGCCTGGGAACGTCCCAACCAGTTCCGCAAAGTGCTGAGCAACGTCGGCAGCTTCGTCAATCTGCGCGGCGGACACGTTTATCCCGAAAAAGTTTTGGCCAGCGAAAAGAAACCGATTCGCGTTTACCTGTGCGATGGCCGCAACGACAATCGCGGTTTAAGGCGCGACGGCACGTATGACCAAACGCGCGATTGGTTTTATCAGAACGTCCGATTGATGAAAGCTCTGACGCAGAAAGGTTACGACGTGAATTATTCGTGGAGCATGAACCTGCACGGGCAAAAATACGGCGGGATGATCATGCCGGAAATGATGCGCTGGCTCTGGCGCGATGGGCCGGTTTCAACGGACGTGAACGACATGGTCGAACGAGCTTTCCGCCAACCGGCGACGAAGAAGAATTAGGTTAGGTGGGCATTGGCGCAGAAACTGAGGCAACAGTAGTTGTGATGGCCACAGCCTGAATCGCAAATTGGCGACAGCCTATGGCCACATTCGTCAGGCGGCGGCAAAGCGGATAATGTTGTTGCCCCGCTAAATCTCATCATTGACATCTGCTTTTGCGGAGAGAAAACTACTGCTGGGGGAAATTATGACTAACGAAGAACTCCTTCAGGAAATTGATTCGTTGCCACCGGAAGCGCAGCGACTTGTAGAAAACTTCCTGGCTTATTTACGACAACGCTATGCCAGCCCTGTCGCACAATCAAATGACGTTCCTTTACAGGACGAAAATTTCATTGGGATGTGGCGAGATCGAGAAGAACTGACAGATAGCGCTGCCTGGCTTCGCGGTATACGTGAATCGGAATGGGGGCAATAACGTGGCGTTCACGATTGTTGACACGGACATTCTGATTGACGCCGGACGTGGAGTTCAGGAAGCCATTGATTGTCTGCAACACCTCACCCGGCAAACTTCCTTGGCTGTCAGCGCTGTAACTCAAATGGAATTGATCGTGGGCTGCCGCAATAAATCGGAACTGCACAATCTGGAAATCTTCCTGCGCCGATTTCAGCTATTGAAAATAACTGAGCCGATTTCGGATCGGGCTATTGACCTGTTGCAGCAGTATCGCCTGAGTCACGACTTGCTGATTGCGGATGCGCTGATCGCAGCAACAGCGATGGAACACAATCAGCCCTTCGTCACCAAAAATCAGCGCGATTTTCGCTTTCTTACCGGTTTGAATTTACAGACTTACCCGTAAGGCAAAGCCCTATTGTTTGCCAAAAGTTGCGAATTTCAACTCGGAATCAGAGAAGGGAAACATGAAACCCAATCAACCTGCACCCAGAAACATTGACGAATACATCGCCGCCTTCCCGCCTGAGGTTCAGGAAAAGCTGGATAAGATCAGGGCGACGATCAGAAAGGCCGCGCCGAAGGCTGAAGAAGCCATCAGTTATATGATTCCGACCTTCAAGCTGCACGGGAATCTGGTTCATTTCGCCGCCTTCAAAAATCACATCAGTCTGTTTCCCGGCTCGGTGGGAATCGAAGCCTTCAAGGAGGAATTGGCCGATTACGAAACTTCAAAAGGCACAGTGCAGTTCCCGCTGGACAAACGCATTCCTTACGGCCTGATCACCAGGATCGTGAAGTTCCGCGTCGCTCAAAATCTGGACAAGGCGGCGGCCAAAAAGAAGAAGAAATAATAGGCCGAAGTCAGAACACTCAATATTGGGAAAGAGAGAGTAGACAGGATTGACAAGATTGAAGAGGATTGTCATCAAATCGCATCAATCACAGTTTTCATCTTGTTGAATCATGTAAATCCTGTCTCAAAGTTTTGTGGTTTGATTTAGTCACTTGCCGGAACTCGTTTTGAAGTAGCGGCTGGCGAATTCCAAAAATGTCGGCCAGTTCGGTCCCGGCGTATGGCCGCCGCTGTGTTGGCGAAAAGCCACGTCGCCCGCCATCAAGCCGGTTTCAATCGGCGGAAATTCCATCGTTCCCATATCTTTTTTGCC
>CAYRQB010000429.1:0-4373 GCA_964426025.1 uncultured Heliomicrobium sp. | reverse complement strand
ATCTGCGCTCATTCGCGTCATCCGCGGGAAAAACATTTTCTTGAACTCTATAGCAGGTAACGACAGCCTCAAAGAAAAGCCCTGAAAGGACGACAGAGCGTCTTGCTCTATCGCTTTTCGGGGCTTGTTCACTTTATGGATATTCAGCTTCGTTTAGCTCGATTCGAAGACATTCCGGCGCTCGATCAACTGATGCGCAAGTCTGTCCGCGCATTGAGCGCCGGGTATTACACCGAACGGCAAATTGAAATTTCGCTGGTTCACGTTTTCGGCATAGACACTCAATTGATCGCCGACGGAACTTACTTCATTGCCGAAGCCGTCGAATCGGGAAGCCGATTGGCTGGTTGCGGCGGTTGGAGCAAACGACGCACGCTTTACGGCGGAGATCAGACGAAACACGGCGAAGACAATTTGCTCGACCCGGCGACGGAACCCGCGCGCATCAGAGCCTTTTTCGTTGATCCTGATTTCGCCCGTCGAGGAATCGGGCGGCGATTGATCGAAGCCTGCGAGGAGGCGGCGCGAGCGGCTGGCTTCACGCATCTTCAACTTGGCGCGACTCTGCCGGGAGTTCCGCTTTACGCGGCGCTGGGTTATCAGCCAATCGAACAAGTCGAAGAGCCAATGCCGGAAGGCGAAGTCCTGCCGCTGGTCATCATGGGCAAGAAGTTTTTCTGAGCCTGGAAACGCTCTCGTCCCCGCGAGCAGGAAAAACCGCAGAATCACCGAGTGATTAAAAGGAGAAACGCAATGGTCAAAGTTTTCCTCAGCTCGACCTCGAAAGATTTGCGTGAATATCGCGCCGAAGTCGCCAAAGCCATCAACGGCCTGCCGGATTTTGAATGCATTCAAATGGAAGATTGGGGCGCAGTGAGCGCTTCGCCAGCCGATTACTGCGACGCAAAAGTCGCCGAATGCGATCTATTCGTTTTGCTGATCGGAGCGATTTACGGAGATTGCCCGCCCGGTTCCGACAAATCATTCACCGAGCTTGAATACCTGAAAGCCGTTGAGCTTGATAAGGACAGGATCGTTTTTGTCGCTTCCGGCAAGTTCAAACCTGATCTTGAATTGATGGATTCGCTTCCTGTTGATGATCTGTCGAAGCGAAAGGCTTTCAAGGAATGTGTCAGCAAAGAGCGCATTTGGGCGGAATTCTCCGACCCTCACCAATTGGCCAATCAAATCACGAAAGCGATTCTGAAATGGCAGGAAGAACTTCGGCAGGCATCGCTCAGCAGGTTTCTGAAACACACCATCGAAACCAATTCCGAAATCAGTTTGCGCGGAGTGATGCAGACCGAACGGCAAGTCGCGGTCAAACTCGATGAAGTTTACGTTTCACTGAAAACCGAGCGCGAAGTTCGTCGCCGGGCATCGAAAATTCACGCGGGTGAGGATTGGAAAAAGGCTATCAGTGAAATGTTAGAAGATGAAGGTTTTGATGAATCAGTTCCCATCCCCGGCAGCCGAGTGCGCTGGCTTGAACGCGCGACGGAAACTCGCACTGAGAAAGTTGATCTGGCCGAGGCCGTTCGTCAACACAACCGCGTAGTCATTCTGGGTGATCCGGGAGCGGGCAAGACTACGTTGATGCGGTTTCTGGCTTTGCACTTCGCCAGGGCTTGGCGCGATGGTTTGGAATCGGTCAGCGACAAAGACGGCAACGATTATGGAAAAACTCGATTGCCGATTTTGATGCGTGTGGCCGATTACGCCGAGGCTTTGCGGCTGAATCGAAATGCCAAGTTGCGCGATTGTCTGGCTATTCCTTTTGGCAATGTCGAACACAATTCCGACGGCGAACTGACCCGCTTGCTGGAAGAAAAGCTTCGGCGCGGCGAAGCCTTATTGCTGCTAGACGGGCTGGACGAAGTCACTGAACCCCGCGACCGAGTCATCATCGCCAACCAGATCGAAGAATTCGTCCGCAACATTCACGCTGACAACCGCGTCATCGTCACCAGCCGCATCGTCGGTTACAGGCAGGCTCCGCTCGGCAGCGATTACCAGCACTTCACCCTGTTGGAAATGGAACGCGAGCAGATCGAAAAATTCCTGAATGGCTGGTGTCCGGCGGTCGAACGCTTCCTCAGTCCTGATACTTCCGGCGAAGAAATCGCCCGCCGTGCGCAAGTCGAAATTGACGGCATTCTGGAATCCGTTGACGGCAACACAGGTGTTAAAAATCTGGCGACGAATCCGTTGCTGCTGACGATTCTGGCGTTGATTCATCGAGCCGGTTCGCGTCTTCCAAACCGCCGAGTTGAGCTTTACGAACTGGCGGCCAACACTTTGCTGTCCGATTGGCAGGCGGCGAAAGGAATGGACGATTCAAAGCTGATCAGCAAAACCGATGCGGCGCAATTCCTGTGGCCGTTGGCTTACTGGATGCACTCCGAACGTCCGCGCGGTCTGGCTTACGAACAGGAAGTCGAAACGAAGCTGCGCGAATTCCGTTCGCGCGACATAGGCAAAGCGCCCGATCATCCCGAAGTCATCGCCGCCGTGGATGATTTTCTCGACCGCGCCCGCCGCTTCACAGGCATCTTTCTCGAACGCGCTCCTAAACAGTACGGATTTCTGCACCTGACTTTTCAGGAATACTTTGCCGCGCTGGAATTGACTCGAAACAGTTTGCAAATGGCGCGGCGAATTCACGAAGTCCGCCACAAACCTCGCTGGGAAGAACCTATCCTGCTTGCCATCGCTTCGCGTCAGAGTCCCGACGACGCCGACTTACTGGTTCGCGCAGCCATTCTGGCCGAAGGCGATTTTGCCGAACAGTCAGGTTTCAAGCCCAGCGAATACGAAGACATTTTGCATCGCGACCTGTTTCTGGCGGCGCGCTGTCTGGCCGACGATGTCCCGGTTTACCCGGAACTGCACCGCCAAATTGTCAACCGACTTTGCGAGCTTTACTTCAATCCGCTAAGCCCAAGCCCGCTAATGAATGACATCCGCCAGAGCTTCGCGTTGATTGCCGGTTCCAATGCGGCTGACGACCTGTCAGAGATTCTACTTGAACGTATTGGCGACGCCTCAGGGTCTGTCCGGTCTGCGGCGGCGAGCGCGCTCGGGGCGATGGGAGAGAAGGCGGCGAGCGATCAATTCATCTCCTCTTTGATCAAGCTTCTGGCTGACTCTGAATGGATTGTCCGGTCTGCGGCGGCGAGCGCGCTCGATAATTTATCGAAGCTTGTCAGTGAAGACGCCAAACCGAAGATCATCGAAATGGCTTTGCCGCTGGCGCGCAACAAACGGCGAGGCGAAAAGAACGACAGCAAGCGCGAAGCTGGATACGTAATGTTGCGGAATTTGCTGGCGGCGAAAGTTTCCGGCGGTGGGGTGTAATTGGATCATTACTGTGGCAGCCATAGGAGTTGGTTTCGCAGTTCTTCGGCAGTGTGCTGATTCAAAAAGTGAAGCAAGCGGTCGCGCGCTTCCCAGCGGCGCAATCGGCTGCTGATTTGGAATTGCGGGATGAGAACGATGCCGAAGTGAGTTTTGCTTTGTTTCAGCCACTTAGCGTGGATCAGGCAGAAGTTGCTTGCAGGGTCGCTGTAATTACAGGTGATGACAAGACGTTGTTGACGGGCAGCTTCGTCCAGAATTGCCCAGTCGTCTTGCTGGATTTCAACAGGCAGCGAGCGAGCTTCAATGACATCATAACCTTGTGCGCGGATAGCTGCGGAAAACTCAGGCGGGATCATTATGTCGCACAACAAGCGGGCAAAGATTTGATCAGCGTCGGGCATACGCAAATCCGTTCAAGCAGTAATCATCTCAGGTTTTGGCGCATTCACTTCGTAAATTTCCTGGCTGTGTTGCAGGTCGCGCTCAATTTCTGCTCGGTGATTCAGGTAAAACTGAATGGCGGCTTCGATTTCGGCGCGAGTCAGGATTGGCAGGTCGCGTTCAATTTCAGCTACGCCCCATCCTTCTTTGAAGTAGCTGGCAATTTGTTCGACTGAGATGCGCGTGTTCAGAATTGTCGGCAAGCCGAGTGCTGATCCTGCCCTACGGACGATGAACGAGTTTTCGGTCAGCAAATAACCTGACAGATGCGATGCCAATCGCCGTTCGTTATCGGTAGACGCTCGCCGCATTGCCAGCGGAGAAACCGTTTTGCCGTCATCGGAAATCAGGCCGCGTCGCTGCAACTCCTGCCAGGCAAAGGCTATTTCCTCTGAAGTCGCGCCGATTGCCGCAGCCAAATCCTTGAATCGGCCTTGTTGGTTATTGCTATTGGCCATCTCATTAGTCCTCCAAGTTTGCGGGCTTGCGAGTACGCTTCGGCGCGATTATAACCGCTTGTGTGAGTAGTTTGGCAAACCGCAATTCGTTGTGTATACTCCGCACCTTTAACT
>CAYRQB010000428.1:4330-4428 GCA_964426025.1 uncultured Heliomicrobium sp. | reverse complement strand
GTGATTCGTCGTCCTGTATTGTCATCGCCAATCGGAAAAAGCATCTATCCTCCAAATGCGTTTCGCGCCATCTTGCGCGGAGTTTCTATCCGGCAGAC
>CAYRQB010000428.1:0-4230 GCA_964426025.1 uncultured Heliomicrobium sp. | reverse complement strand
AATCCGCAATCCGCAATCCGCAATCCGCAATCCGCAATCCGCAATCCGCAATCCGCAATCCGATATCAACGGGTTCCCCATTTCAGCTTTGTTCGCAACACTTCAAAGTAGTTTCGGTTGGTCGGTCGAATCAAATCGAAAGTCGCCAGACTGCGGGAAACCGAAACCTGATCGCCCGGTTTCAATTCAATCGCCACTTGCCCGTCAATCGTCAGCAACACATCTTCCTCGCTCTGCTGAAAAAGCAGATCAACAATGCTGTCGCCCGGCACGATGACCGGGCGATTCGACAGCGTATGAGGACAAATCGGCGTCAACAGGATCGCGGACATGCTGGGATGAACAATCGGCCCGCCCGCCGACAGCGAATACGCGGTCGAACCTGTCGGCGTAGCCACGATCATTCCGTCAGCGCGAAAACTGTTGACGAACATTTTGTTGATCCGGCATTCGATTTCAATCATTCGCACTCGCGAACCGATGTTAAGAACCGCTTCGTTCAACGCGCGATGTTCGGCAATGACTTTGCCGTCGCGTAGCGATTTCACATCCAGCATCATTCGCTGATCAATAATGAATCGCCCTTCAAGCCACGCGTCCAACGCCTTGGATAATTCATCGCTGGTGAATTCGGTCAAATAACCCAGCGAGCCGAGATTGATTCCCAGTACAGAAATCTGCCGTCCACCGATGAATCTGGCTACGCCCAGCATTGTGCCGTCACCGCCCAAAGCGACGATCAGATTTATGTCTTCACTCAATTCGCCGTCTTTCTCCGCCAGCGAATTGATTTTCGGTAAAGCGGTCGCGCCTTCAACCCAGCGGGCTTTCAATTCAATACCCTGAGTTTCGCACCACGCTGATAACGCCACGACGATTTCATCAGCGTTGTTTTTTTGAGGCCCGACGACGACCCCTACGGTTTTTTGTTGGTGTTTTGGCATCAGTTTATCCGTCTGCCTTTATGCGTCTTCGATTACGACGCAAAGCATTGTATAGATCGAAAGAAAAAACCAGCCAACAGAGTATTCAAGCCATTGACCGCAATGCCGTGGACAAATTGCGCAATCCTTTTTCCACATCTTCTGGCTTGACGGCGAAACCCAAACGGAAATGGCGCGGCTCTTCAAAATACTTTCCCGGCACGATGGAAGTTTCATATTGGCGCAACAGATCGTGAAGCGGCTGGCTGTCCGCGTGACGCTTCAATCGAGGAAAGACTGTCATCGAACTTTTCGGAATCACGCATTCCAGATGATCTTCGTGTTCGCTAAGAAACCGTCGAACCATTGCGATGTTCGGCTCCATAATCGAACGCGTCCGCGATTCCAGCTTTTCCAATTGCCTGAAAGCCGCAACCGCCAGCGTATCGCTCGGCATTGAACCGACGGCTCCGAACAGATCGTTCAATCGCCGCATTCGTTCGGCCAATTCGGGCTGGCACAAAATCCATCCGCAACGCAGTCCGCTCAGACCGTAGCTTTTGGTCAGACTGCTGGTGGTGATGAATTGATCGCCGAGCGTAGCGGCGCAAGATTCCGCATCTTCAAACAGAATGTCGCGGTAAACTTCATCAACCATCACGCGAGCGCCAACGGCAGAAGCAAGTTCGCCAATTTGTTTCAAAGTGTCGTTGCTGACCGCGACTCCGCTGGGGTTGTGCGGACTGGTGATGACGATCAATCTGGTTCGGGGCGAAATCAACTGCCGCAATTCGTTCGTATCAATCCGGTAATCGTTCTCGAATCGGCGAGAAAACCTTTTGACCTTCGCGCCCAGATAAACTGCCGCCGACAGAATCGGATCGTAAACCGGATGTTCGATCAGAACTTCATCGCCGCGTTCGATGACCGTCGCCATCGCCAGAAAGTTCGCCATCGAAGTTCCCTGCGCTGTAACAACGTTGTCAGCCGTCACGCCGTACTTTCCCGCGATGGATTCTTTCAACGGAGCGTAACCTTCGTGATTGGAGCCGTTGATGAAAACGTCATCAAGCGTGATCGTCAAATCGTTCAAGTCGCATCCGAGAATGCCGCTGTTCGCCAGGTTGTATCGAGCCGAAGCGTGATATTTCGCCCAAGTCATGTAAACGCTGTTTTTCATTCTTACTTCTCACTTCTTACCGGTCGTGGCGCTGATCCAAATCGCTTCCACAAGAAAAAGACCGGAACTCCTGCCGCAATGATCAAAGCTCCGATGCGAGCGTTCTTCCAGTCGGTGATAAAAGTGTTAATGACGATGCCGAGTCCGAACAGGATGAAAAGAATCGGAATCAGCGGGTAAAGCGGGACCGGTTGCGGACGAGGCGCTTCCGGCATCGTGCGACGAAAGACGATCAGAGCTGCTCCCGCCAGCGCGAAGAAAATCCAGTCGGCAAAAACCGCGTACCCGACCAGTTCATCGTAACGGTTCGAGATGGCGAATCCTGAAGCCAGCACGCCCTGAAGCAAAATCGCCGCCGTCGGAGTTTGAAATCGCGGGTTTAGTTTTCCTATGAACTTGAAAAAGACGCCGTCGGCTCCCATCGCGTAATAAACTCGCGGAGCCGAGAGCAGCGCCAGGTTCATAAAACCGAAGGTCGAAACTACGATCAGAAAGCTGATGGCTTTTGCTCCGAACGACCCGGCCAGCTTTGCCGCTACATCCGCCGCAGGAGTTTCAGTCGCTGCAAGCGCCGAAGCTCCCAGCACATGAACGTAAGCGATGTTCGCGCTGACATAAACCGCGATCACGCAAATTACGCCGATCAAAATCGCTCGCGGCAGATTGCGCAACGGGTCGCGCACTTCTTCAGAAACGAAGTTCAGGTTCTGCCAGCCGCCGTATGAAAACATTGTCGGCACAAGCGCGGCAAAGAAAGCCGAAAGCATTTCAAAACTTAGTGGGCCAAAGTTTTTCACGTCCGGCGAAGTCATCGGTTCAAACGTGATGCCCGATTCTTTGCTCAGCAGAAAAGCTCCGACGATCAGCGCGGCAATCGCCAGAGTTTTGCCGAAGGTGATGACGTTGATCAGAATCGCTCCGGGTTTGATGCCCAGCGCGTGAAATGAAGCCAGGCCGAGCAGAATCGCAATCGCCAGCGGAACCACCAGCTTGTCGTCGAATCCGATCAGCGGCTGCATATACTTTGCGAAAGCCACGGCCACGCCTGCCGTAGCGCCGGATTGAATGATGAACAGCAACGACCATCCGTGCAGAAACGCCACCAACGGATGAAAGGCTTCGCGAAAAAAAGCGTACTGGCCGCCGACTTTCGGCATGACCGTGCTGAGTTCGGCAAAGACGAAAGCTCCAGCCAGCGCGAACGCTCCGCCTGCGACCCAGACGGCGATGATCAGAAAAGGCGTTCCGACTTTCTGCGCGACAATGTACGGATTGATGAAAATTCCCGCACCAATGATCCCGCTGATGACAATCATCGTCGCGTCAAACAGGTTCAGCTTGCGGGCGAAGTGAGATGACATTTTCTTTTTCCCACGAAGGCACACGAAGTTTCACGAAGAAGAAACGCTCATCTTCGTGTTTCTTCGTGTGATTTCGTGGGCAAATAAAATCGTTATTTGATGCTTCGTAAAACCGCCAACATCTCGTCGTGAACTTTGCCGTTTGTGCAGAGCAAACTGGCGGAGTGATTGTCGAAGGCCGAGCCGTCGAGCTTCGTCACGCGTCCACCGGCTTCTTCGATGATGACCCAACCGGCGGCGACATCCCAGGCGTTCAAACCCGCTTCCCAGAAACCGTCCATGCTCCCGTTAGCAACGCAGGCCATGTCAATTGCTGCGGCTCCAAGTCGGCGGACGCCTTGCGCGTGGTTCAGGAACGCGCGCCAGGCTGGCAAATATTCGTCCATCTTTTCGCGAACGTCATAAGGAAAGCCGGAAACCACCAGAGCGCGTTCCAGCTTTTCGATCTCCGAAACTCGAATTTTCTGACCGTTGCAGGTTGCGCCGGCTCCGCGTTCGGCGGCGAACATTTCATCGCGACTGGGATCGTAAATCACTCCGGCTACCGATTGGCCTTTGTATTCAACGCCGATTGAAACCGCATAACACGGAAAGCCATGCGAAAAATTCGTCGTCCCATCCAGCGGATCAATGACCCAGGTGTATTCGTCGGAAGCGTGCGCGCTGGCGCCGCTTTCTTCGGCAAGTATTCGATGGTTGGGATAATGAGATGAGATCAGTTCTTTGATGTGCCGTTCGCTGGCCAGATCGGCTTCGGTGACCAGAT
>CAYRQB010000427.1:0-4449 GCA_964426025.1 uncultured Heliomicrobium sp. | reverse complement strand
GCGCGTTCGTAAGATTGTCTGGCCTGTTGCGTGTTGCCGTTGTCGCGCAACGCGCGAGCCAGATGCAGATGATAAGCCGGGCTGTCAGGCCTGCGGTCAATCGCGCGGCGGAATTGATCAATGGCTACGTCGTATTGACGCTTTTTGTAATAAGCGTATCCGAGCGTGTCGAAGAAACTGGCCTGCGGCGCAATTGTGATGGCGCTGCGGGCGTGATCGGTGGCTTTGTCCAGATTGCCTTTGCCTTTGTCGGCGTAAAGCCAGGCCAGATTGTTCAGGCCTATGGCTGCGCCGATCGAGCGTTTGTCAAAGCTCAGCATCTGTTCGTAATTGGCGACCGCCGCGTCAAAATTCCCGCGCGCTTCTTCCAACATTCCGATGAACAAATGAGCCTGCGCGATTTGTTGCGTATTGGCCGGACGCAGCCGTATCAATTGATTCAATTCGGCGATGGCTCGTTCGGTCTGTTGCTGCGAGCTTTGGTAAAAATCGCTGAGGATGAAATAGGCGTTCAGGTAGTTCGGATCGGTTTTCAGTATTTCGCGCAAAATGCTTTCGGCATTCGCCGCGTCGCCCTGCGCGACATAAACGCGCGCTTTCAGTTCCTGTAATTGCAAACGATTCGGTTGTTCGTTGATCAATTGGTTCAATCGCGAATGCGCCGTTTGATAATTCTTCTGCCGCAGGTAAACGTTGATGGCCGTCGTTGCCGCAGACAAACTGCTCGGCGCCAGATCAACCGCGCGTTCGGCTGCGCGCTGCGCCGAAGCCAGATCGCCACGCAGCATATGAACCGCCGCCAGATTGACGTGCGGTTCTGGACTTCGCCGATCAATTTGCGCGGCGCGCTCCAGGTCGGTTTGCGCGTTGGCCAGATCGCGCAATTGAATGCGGGCAACCGCGCGCGAAAGATATGCCTTGCTTTCCCAATCGGGCAAAGTGTCTTCCGGAATGCGGGCCGCTTTCAGCGCGGTCTGATTCGATTTCAGTTCGGCGATGCTTTCGATGATTTGCGTCGAAGTCTTTTCGGCGGCGTCGGCTTTGTTTTCAGCCAGATTGATTCTGACCTGCATCAGCAATCCCATCGGATTACGCGGGTAAAAACTCAGCAAACGATTGACGAACAATCGCGCCTGCGTGGCGTCGTTGTTTTGCAGATGCGCGTCGGCGGCGTAATAAAGCGCGGCGGGCATCGCCGGTTCCAGTCGCAGAACCTGATCCAGATCGCCAATGGCTTCGCGATGTTGGCCGTTCAGCGAACGCAATCGCCCGCGCATCAACAGCGCGTCGGTGTCCTGAGAATTCTGTTTCAGAGCCGCTTCGACGTGCTTCGTCGCGCCGTTCACATCGCCAAGTTCCAGCAGCAATTCGGCCAGCCGAGAATATCCGCGCAGATATTTCGGATCGTCTTTCAGCAGTTGCTGGTATTCGGTGACCGCCTGATAAACGCGTCCGGTTCGCGCGTGCAGGTCAATGATCTGCGCTCGACCGGCGGTTTTGTCCGGATCAAGTTCGACCAAACGGGTCAGATACTTTTCGGCTTCGTCATACCGCTGTTGAGTTTCGTAATATCGGCGCAGCGCAACCAGAACCAGCTTGTCCGTCGGATCGGCCTGATTGGCGGCCAGCAGTTGCTGCTCGGCTTCGGCCTCGCGTTTGTTGGCAAACAGGAAATCGCCGAACGACAGCCGAGCGTTGACCGATTTCGGATTCTTTGCGATCAACCGCCGAAAGACTTCTTCGGCTTTTGAATGAAAAGATTGAGCCTGCGCTTCGTCGCTTTTGGCTCGGCGTTCGTAATACCTGGCCAGGTGCAGGTCAGTTTCGATTCGGTTCGGATCAAGCGAAATGGCTTTTTGAAATGCCGCTTCGGCGTCGCTCCATCGTTTCTGAGCCGCGCGGATATCGGCGATTAAAACTCTTCCTTCGACGTGATCTGGATTCTTCTGCAAAACCTCGTTCGCCAAACGCTCGGCTTCTTTGACGCCTTCATCCGATTCGTATTGAACCAGCAAACCGCCTACGCGCACGCGAGCGTCAAGGTTATTGGCGTCCAGGCGCATCGCTTCGTAATAGGCTTCGGCGGCTTCCTGAACGTATCCCAGCGAAAGCGCCGCTTCGCCCAAACCGAACTGCGCCTCGGCCAGTTTCTTGTCAATTTTCAGCGCGCTGCGGAATTCGATGCGGGCTTCGGCAAATTGTTTTTTGGCCAGGTAATCTTTGCCGCGCGCAACGTGAGCGAGCTTTTCTTTTTCAGGCGAACTACAGGCAGAAACGAGTAGCGCAAGGCCGAAAATCAGCAAGTGAATGGCCGTGATCCGAAGCGGTGAGCGAAGGCTAAAAGTCTTTTTCATTACTGCTTTCAGGTGAAGTTGATTGAGTCGAGATTTGACGCGCGGAAGTGTAGCTCAGCAAGTTGAAGCCGGGCAAGAAGCCGTTATAATCGCCAAGCCATGAACGCATCAGGAAATAACAAAGACAAAGCAAACGTCGCGCTGATTCAAATGAGTTGCAGCGCCGATCCGAAGGAGAATCTGGCAAAGTGTCTGGCCAGAATTGAAGAAGCCGCCAGACAAGGCGCGCAGATTGTTTCGACGCAGGAACTGTTTCGCTCCAGGTATTTTTGCCAGACTGAAAATCACGACAATTTTGGACTGGCCGAAGCGATTCCGGGGCCAAGCACAGAAGCATTATCAAAACTGGCTAGAGACAAACAGATTGTCATCGTCGGTTCGCTGTTTGAACGCCGCGCGCCGGGCGTTTATCACAACACGGCTGTCGTGATTGACGCTGACGGCCAATTGCTCGGCAGTTATCGCAAGATGCACATTCCGGACGATCCGCTGTTTTACGAAAAGTTTTACTTCACGCCGGGCGATTTGGGATTCAAATCCTTCGACACTCGTTACGGCAAAGTCGGAGTGCTGATTTGCTGGGATCAATGGTATCCCGAAGGCGCTCGGCTGACGGCTCTGCGCGGCGCTCAGATTCTGTTTTATCCGACGGCCATCGGCTGGCAACCGCCTGAAAAAGCGGAATACGGCGAACGCCAACATTCTTCGTGGGAAACCATTCAACGCGCGCACGCCATCGCCAACGGAGTATACGTCGCCGTCGCCAATCGCGTCGGCCACGAAGCGACTCCGACGGGGCATCCCGGTGAAGGCATTGAATTCTGGGGGCAGAGTTTCATCGCCGATCCTTCGGGGCAATTGATTGCCAAAGCCTCCGTCGCCAAAGAAGAAATTCTGATGGCCGAAGTGGATTTCCGTAAGCTTGACGTGCAGCGAACTCATTGGCCGTTTTTGCGCGACCGCCGCATTGACGCATACCAGGACATCACCAAACGATTCATTGACTGATTTCTTCCACGAAGTCACACCAAAAAACACGAACGATTGGCAAAGCCTCTGCGTGAAACTTCGTGTGACTTTGTGGAATTTGATTTGAATATGACGAATCAAACTCCGCGCGAACTTGGTTATCACATGCCAGCCGAATGGGAACCGCACGAAGCAACCTGGCTGTCGTGGCCGCACAAGGAAGCAAGCTGGCCGGGACGTTTTGAACCTGTGCCAGCCGTTTTCGTAGAACTTACCCGTCATCTGAGCGAATCGGAACTGGTTCGCATCAACGTTGCCGATGAAGATTTCGCTGAAGGCGCTCGCGCGTTGCTGAAAGCCGGTGGCGTGAATCTCGAACGAGTGCGTTTTCATCTGAATCCGACAGACGACGCGTGGTGTCGCGATCATGGACCGATTTACGTCGTTCGCGAACGCGACGGCAAGCTAGAACGAGCGATCAACGATTGGGATTACAACGCCTGGGGCGGGAAATATCTGCCCTGTGACAACGACGACGTAGTTCCTACGCGCATTGCCGAAGAGATGGGCGAAGTTCTGTTCAAACCCGGAATCGTCATGGAAGGCGGTTCGATTGACGTGAATGGATTTGGCACTTTGCTGACAACGGAAGCCTGCCTGCTCAATCCCAATCGTAATCCGCAACTGAATCGTCATCAGATCGAACAATACCTGAAAGATTATCTGGGCGTGACGAAAATTCTGTGGTTGGGCGACGGCATTGCCGGAGACGACACAGACGGTCACGTTGACGATCTGACGCGCTTCGTTTCGCCCGACACCGTCGTCACCGTCATCGAAGACGATCCGCAGGATGAAAACTTCCAACCGTTGAAAGAGAACTACGAACGGTTGATGACGATGACGGATCAGGACGACAACCCGCTGCGGGTTGTCACATTGCCGATGCCCGGCGAACGTTACATTGACGACCAGCGAGTGCCGATGAGTTACGCCAATTTTTACATCGCCAACAAATCAGTGCTGGTTCCGACTTATCGCCATGCGAATGACGCGAAAGCCTGCGCCATATTGCAGGAATGTTTTCCTGACCGTCGCGTCATCGGCATTGACTGCACTGATTTGA
>CAYRQB010000426.1:0-4455 GCA_964426025.1 uncultured Heliomicrobium sp. | reverse complement strand
CGCTCAAGTACAATTCACGTTGAGCTTCGATGTCCCAAACGAAAGGATTGCCGACCAGCCAGCGGCCATAAGCCGCTTGCCACCAGTTCAGGTCGTTGATGAAAAACAGCATCCCGATCAGAAACGGGACGCAACTGCCGATTGCCGTCAACGTCACGCCAATCAGCCAGGTTAAATCAGTTCCCACTTTGGTCAGCAGATGGCGTCTCAACAAAGCTCCGGTCATTGCATAACAGAACAGGAAAAGATTCATCACCGTAAACCAGCGAGTCGCTTCGACCAGAGTATTCAGATTTGAAAAAGCCGGAAACAATCGCCACCACGCCCAGCACACAGCATAAGTCGCGGCAATCATCGCGGTAGTCCAGGCCAATCCGCTGGCTGAACCGCTGAACAGAAAGAATGAAGAAAATCGTTTGAGGCCGGACTGGGGGATGTTTCGCAGCACTCTGCGACCAGCCGTGTCGCGTTCGCTGACCGCAGTGAAAAGCGATATGGCGAAGATGACGTTGAAAGCTCCCTGCCAAAATGCAAGCGGATCGTGAGTGGCTTCAATCCGGCTTCCGATCAGCGCCGCCGCGCCGCCGATCATCCAGACAACTGTCAGATAAAGTCGAACGGGCAAGGCTCTGTTTGCGGACAGCGGCATAATCAGCGCCACCGACAGCACAAAAAACAATCCGAGCAGGCAGATAAAATTCAACGCGAAAATTCCAAACCATTGCCAGAAATCCGCTTCGTTCAATCTGCTGCCGACGCCAAACGAAATCATCTGGCTTGAACCCGCCATCGTGCCGGTGTAAGCAATCAAAAATAAAACCAGCATGACCAATCCGATGATGAATTTGAACGCTCGATTGACCGGCAAACAGGCGACGAAGATGGCGGTTTGCGAACAGAGGATGACAACGATGAAGCCGAGCATCAACGCCACCAGCATCGAAGGCAGATCAATCCCGCGCAAAAAATATGTGAAGGTCATAAACGGCAGACAAGCGCTGAAGATCAACACTGTCAGCGTGACGGCGGCCATCAGCTTTCCGCCGATGATGTTGCGCGGTTTGATGGTAGTGATGAACAGCAGGTCGAGGTTTGTTTCAGAACGTTCAGACACCAGACGCACGCCGGTATAAAGCGGAACGAACAACATGCTGACCCCAAGCAGAATGCCGAACAGAAGCATGAACACCTGACGACCGGCGTCGAAGTTGAACGACGGATCGCTGGCGGTGATCAGGTAAATGCCGACCGCGACGATCTGAATTGCCAGCAAAACCAACAGCGCCGCGACGACGAAACGGCTTTGCACCGCCTGACGAAGTTCCTTGATGACAATCGGATTGAGCCAGTCGCTGAATCGTGCGGTGATGCTTTCCTTCGTGGCGGATTTTTCGTTGACGATTTCTTCGGCTGTCATTGCACGGCTCCCTTCGTCACGTTCATGAATATCTCTTCCAGGTTGGCGCGCTGCTGTTTGAATTCAACCACGCGATAACCGCGAGCCACGACCGCCGCCAGCAAATCCGAGCAGGCTTCGTCCGTGCCGCTGACTTCCGCCGCCACTTCCTGACCGACAATTCGCGCGGTTTCGATGTGCGGCATTTGCAGCAGGTCTTTGTAAAGTTCCTGCTGACGATCAAGCACGCGAATCATCACAGTCCGGCGTGGCACATTGTCGGACAGCAGATCGGCGATTCCACCGGCCATCAAAATCTGGCCGTGTTCGATGATGACAGCGGCGTGACAGATTTCGGCCAATTCAGTCAGGATGTGCGAACTGATCAAAATCGCTTTGCCCTGCAAAGACAGCGCGCGCAGCAATTCGCGCAATTCAATCCGCGCTCGCGGATCGAGTCCAGCCGCCGGTTCGTCCAGAATCAAAACCGGCGGATCGTGCAGCAAAGCGCGAGCGAGCGTCACTCGCTGCTTCATGCCTTTTGAAAGCGCGACCAGCATCTTGTCGCGAATGCCCGTCAGGTTGGTGAAATCTTCTATGCTTTCGACTGTTTGATTGCGCTTCGATCCTTTCAATCCGTAAGCTCGCGCGAAAAAATCCAGATATTCGTGAACCGAGATGTCTCGATGCGTGGGCAGGGAATCGGGCACATAACCGACCAGATGCCGAGCGCGCTCAGGTTCTTCAATCACGGAAACTCCGTCAATCAAAGCCTCACCCGAAGTCGGTTCGTCCAGCGTTGCCAGAATTCGCATAGTAGTGGTTTTGCCAGCGCCGTTCGGGCCGACGAATCCGACGACCTGACCGGACGCGAACGCAAAGCTGACATCGTCAACCGCTCGTGTTCGGCCAAAATGCTTTTTCAGATTGAGAACTTCGACTTTCATAGTTCAGCCTTTGATGCGAAGTGATTATCCGCTTGCTACCGCGCGCGGTTCTGGTCCGAGCCTGCAATGCCGTAAACCAGATTGCGAGCCTTGCGCGTTTCGACATTCTTCAATCCTTCTTCGACGAACGGGCAGGCATTCAGCACAGCCAGATAGCTGTTGGGCATCAAAACCGTCTGCGGCTCTTTGGCGAAGATTTCAAATTGCGTTAGCCAGACTTCGCTGAAAGCTTCGCGCAATCTGGCGGGCGAAGCAGAGGCATTCAAGCTCGTCGCTTTCATTGTCGCTTGCGTTCCGGCGGGAATTCCGGACGCAGAGTGAATCTTGCCGTCATTGTCAGCCCACCAGACATCGCTGATTTCCGCGCCCAAACCGTTGACCACTGTCACAGCGCCGTTTGCTTCACGCCTGATGTTCAATCGCTCGCGCCTGACTTCGCTCTTTCGCAGTTTGAAGAAAGCCGGAACGCGCGCTGAAATCCATCCCGAATCCAAATGCTGATCGTTCGACCAATCAATCGTTCGGTTCAATGTATTGCGCTGAGTGTACCGCCAATCGCCGGGAATCAGCGGATCAAGTTCCGCGTCGTAACTGAAATGCAAACCCTCGCTGGGAGTGATTGGCGAATAAAACGCCGTCCAGCCGATGGTCGTAGCTCGATGCGAGGTTTCGTCCAGAATGGTCAGAGCTTCTGTTTTGGCTGTCGCGCTCCAACCTTCGCCGAACATGGCAAAACCGGCTACGATCAAACAGGTCAACAGAGAAATTGCCGGGACAGTCCACAGCATCCAGATTTTTCGTCTGCGTTTTGCCAGCCAGAAAAGATTGAACGGCCCGATGATCAACACGAACGCCAGCATCAACAGAAACAGTCCGCGAACAGGAACGCCGAATCTTTCCACCACGCTGAAAAGCTGATTGAGGTCGGCCAGATTGTAATAGTTTTGCTCGACCGGTCTTGAAGCGTTGAAGTTTCGGCTGGCCCATTTCCACTGATTGACGGAGATTTGATTTGCATCAATCGCGCCTGTGACGGTCAGCGTCCCGAATCCGATGAAAAAGATGCGAAGGTCAGTCGGGGAAGTTGATTGAGTTGCCATTGAAAGAAACGGATTCTTGTCTTCTTGCGGAGGAGGGACGTGCGCGCCAACCGCAGGTTTTCCTCCGTGTGGCGTGCTTGCAGCCGAGCCTTTGGATGTCTGATCAGTTTCTTCAGTGACTGGAGAATCATTCGTAATGAATCCCTGTCGCGTCTGCCATTGCGGCGGAGCCTGCCAGTTGCCGATGACCATCATCGCGCCTCCGCGTTCGACGTAACGCATCAGCGCCGATCTGACGGATTCCGGCGCTGAGTCCAATTCTTCAGCGGCTATCATTATTCCGTCGTATCGTGCGTATGAGAGCCAGTTGCCGCTCCATTCGGTTATTGGCAATTCCAGCGATTGAGTTGCGACGATCTTATCGCCGTCGGAATTCTTGAAACCTTCTTCAAAGTTTTTGCCTGCGACAAGGCTGTTTTTGTGAACTCCGGGGCTGAGCAAAAGGCCGAAATTGCGACCATCCGAATCCAGAACACCCGGTTTGCTGATGATCTCTACTCGTTCGCGTTGCCGCTGGCCGTCAATGATGACTTCCGCACCAAAAGCGACTTCAAGTATTGGCACGAACAGCGATAGGGTCGCCTTTGCCAGCGGCGCAACTTCAATTTCGCGCCTTACATCTTTCACGTTACCAGCGCCGTATTCGCCAAATATCAGAACAACCGCAACTCGATGGGATTTGTTTGGTGAATGGTTAGTGATCGCAGCGCGATATTCGCCATAACCCGAACCCACAGAGGTGTCCTGTTGCAGCACGACTTCAACCGATATGTCTCCGAAGTTTGGCAATTGCGCCTCAGCAGTCAGCAGGCACAGCGCGGACAAAAGCGCGGCAACGGTGGGTCGCAGGCTGAGAATGAAAAGCTTGTTGGCTGTTGTCTTCATTTTTTCTCGATCTGGATGTCACGTGGAAGTTTGATTCCGGTTTCGTCTGTTTTAATGAGCAGACTGGCGATCAGCGCGTGAGAAACAACTCCCTCGAAATTCGCTTTGTAAATCAGCACCACTCGGT
>CAYRQB010000425.1:0-4461 GCA_964426025.1 uncultured Heliomicrobium sp. | reverse complement strand
ATCCAGAATTATCGGGCGTTAAAGGACGTGAAGATCGGCCGGACGATTGAAAACCGCGAAGGTGATCCCTTGCAGCGTTTAATGACGGTCATAGGGCCAAATGGTAGCGGCAAGTCTTCATTGATGGATGCACTTGGGTTTCTTGGCGATTGTTTGCGTGTGGGCGTAGAAGAAGCTTGTGATCGCCCGCATCGGGGTGGTTTTGACCGATTGCGAACACGAGGGCAAAAAGGGGTTATTCAATTTGAAGTCTACTATCGTCAAGATAAGAAAAGTTCCCCGTTCAGTTACTCCCTTCATATTGACGCGGAAAACAATCGCCCGTTTGTTGCTTACGAACGATTGCGCCAGCGACGTAAGGGTTTAAAGCAAGGACAGCCATTCTCATTTTTAGAACTTAAGAATGGACGCGGGTATGCTTGGGCAGGACAAGCTACTGCGCGGCAGGAAGGCAATGAAAAAATAGAAGTAAAGCTGGAAGATCGTCAGCGACTGGGAATTACAACTTTAGGAAATTTGGCGGCACATCCTCGCATCGTAGCTTTTCGAGAGTTCCTTGAAGGTTGGTATCTATCTTACTTTGTTCCTGGAGACGCAAGGGGAATTCCTATGGCTGGCGCGCAAAAACACCTGAATCAGGAAGGCAGCAATCTAGCTAATTATTTGGAGTTTATGGAGCGCCAATATAAAAAGCGCCTTGCTGATGTCCTAAAACAAATCTCCAGAAAGATACCTGGTACACACGGGATTAAGACTGAAAGACAGAAAGATGGCCGACTCTTGCTGCTTTTTAACGAGTCCGCTTATGTTGATCCCTTCTATGCTGGTGATATGTCTGACGGCACCCTAAAAATGTTGGCTTATCTTCTTTTGCTTGAAGACCCTGAGCCACCACCGCTAATCGGGATTGAGGAGCCGGAGAACGGTTTGCATCATCAGTTATTGGAGCCTCTGGCGATGGAAATGAAGCGTTACACGGAACGTGACAAAGGGCCCCAAATCGTCGTCACAACTCATTCTCCTTACTTTGTTGATGCTTTGACTCCGCGAGAGGTGTGGGTGATTGAGAAGGAGCAAGATGGTTTCAGCACAGTCGCTTGCGCCGCTGAGCTTCCAACCATCAAGGAGCTTTTCGATCAAGGAATCCCGCTGGGCAGTCTTTGGTACAGCAATCATTTTGGGAGGGGAAATCCGTGAAGTTTCTGGAAGTTTTGGTGGAAGGCGCTTCAGATCACCCGACTGTTCGTGTCATCCTGGAAAAGCGTTTTCGGTTGGTTGAAAACCAGCATTTCCGCATTTACCCGCATCAGGGGCGAGGGAATCTATCGAAGAACCCTCACCAAAAAACTGACCCGAAGCATCGTGGATTGCTTGACCTGCTTCCCGCCAAGCTCAAGGCTTATGGAAGTTTTCCGAAGGATCGCTGCGTTGTCGTTCTCGTTGATGCAGATGACACACCATGCAAAGAATTGAAAGCCGAGCTAATTGAACTCCACCGCAAACTGAAATTCCGCCCATCCTGCGCGTTGTTTCGCATTGCCGTTGAAGAAACTGAATCCTGGTTTGTTGCTGACCATGATGCAGTGAGAAAGGCATACCCAAAGGCGAAAATTTCTGACCTTGCCAGAGTGCAGCCGGACAGCGTCGTAGGGGCTTGGGAGTTATTGGCGAAAGCAATCGGGCAAAAAGCTGAAAACTGTAGCCGGGCGGATAAAACTGAATGGGCCAATAAAATTGCTCCGCACCTTGATTTGGATGATCCCAAATCACCCAGTCTCAAAGCTTTTATCACAGGTATCGGCAAGCTGATAGAAAAGGCAAAAACTAATTCTGAAATTTGATTGAAAGGTAGTTTATGAAACTCGCACAATTCAAAACCAAAACATCAGACGACGCCCGACTGGGTATGCTCACAGGCGACGTTATCGTAGACATCAGCGAAATCGCTTCGACCGCGCTGGATTTCATCAACAAAGGCGCTGCGGCGCTGCATGCGGCGAAGAACTTCAACGCCAAGACTGCCTACGCGCTGGACGCGGTTGAATATCTTCCGGCAGTGACCCCAGGCAAGATTATCGCCATCGGTCGTAATTATTACGACCACGCCATCGAAGGCGGAGACGAGCCGCCGAAATCGCCGCTGATCTTCACCAAGTTCCTCAACTCGCTGAACGCTCACAACGCCAAAGTCACGCTGCACGAAATCAGCGAGCAGATTGACTTTGAAGCCGAACTGGCCGTCGTCATCGGCAAACGCGCCAGCAAAGTCAGCGAAGCCGACGCGCTGGATTATGTGTTTGGATATTCCTGTCTGAATGACGTGTCGGCGCGCGATCTGCAATTCGCCGACGGCCAGTGGGTTCGCGGCAAAGGCCTGGATGGATTCTGTCCGATTGGCCCGTTTGTGGTGACGAAAGACGAAATCGCCGATCCGCAATCGCTGAAAATCGAAGGCATACTGAATGGCGAAGTCATGCAATCATCGAACACCGACAAGATGATCTTCAAAGTGGCTTACCTGATTCATTACCTGACGCAAGCAATCACGCTGGAACCGGGCGACGTGATCGCCACCGGCACTCCCGAAGGCGTCGGCGTCTTCCGCAAACCGCCTCGCCTGCTGCAAGACGGCGACGTGTTTGATGTCGTGATTGAAAAGGTTGGTACGCTGAGAAACACCTTCGTCAGCCCTTAACAACTCGTTCACCGGGCGTGGCCGTGTGACGCTTGATTACGGACGCCTCGACGGCCACGCTCCGGTGCGATGGATTATAGGCGGTGGCTCGCTGTAGCATCTATCCTATTCCCAGTCCTTCTTTAGTAGCAATTCTTCAATCCTGTAGGCATGCAACATCTCGTGATTGAGCACATGCCGGAACATGATCCAAACCGAATACTGACGGAATGCCTCATGCACTGCTGTTCGCTGCCAGTCCTCCGCCGATAACTCCTTCAGCCTCTTGACCAGACTGGCTCGCTCTCTCACATACCGGTCGAGTGCTTCGTCTAAATCAACGCTCAGTAGCGCTCCCGATTCCTCCTCTGGAGAATTAACTATGGACTTTATGTAAGGTTCTGGAGCAGATAATATCAAGTCCAACCGTGCCCGGAATGGTCTATCCGTAGTAGAGAGATGACAGGCGTGTTCATAAGCAGACCATTTCGTTGGGCTGGGGCGACGCTTCAGGTACTGGGGCGGCACCTCGCGAATCAGTGGAATTATAACGCCAGGGGCGTTTTCTAAGGCAGTTATTAAGGTTGTTGTATTGCTCATCAACTTCTCCTACGTTCATCTAAGCTTGTAAGTAGCCTAACGCCACGTTCACCGGGCGGCGGCCTTCGCTACCAAGCCCATCGGCTACGAGAAGCCGCTCCGAGTGCAATGGATGTTGGGCGTGTTTTGTGTTACCACGCTATTCTTCATTTTCATCTTTCTCTGCTTTCAGGCGTTTACTTTTAAGCCTAATTGGTTCTTTATCAATATCAAGTTCAAACATGCGTAAGTGTCTTATCTCTCGCATCATCATGTGCATTGACTTGGGATCAAGCCCCATCTCTTCAACAGGAAAAGGCCCTTTTTCCATTAGCTCTGCCGCACGTTGAAAGCGTCGTATTGCCCGTTCGTATTCGTCAGGTAATCCACTTTTAGCTGCTCTGTATGCTTCAACGCCAAGTTCGTATAGCCAAGGCATGTCGTCACGAAACATACTAGACACAAAAAGCAATGTTATTGGGTCGCCAGGTTTTTCACCCATCATTTCGGCAAGTTCGCGGAACATAAATGGATGGAACCTATATCGTCGAGATCGTATTTGTCGAGGCGACTCATCCGAGACCTCGCGAAAGCGAGAATCAAGAGATCGAACGCTTGCAACAAGTTCTTCTAAAACTTCATGTTGAGGCCTCGTATGTTTTGTTGCTGCTGCTTGTTTCGGGATTGCCGTCACTGCTTTTTCAAATTCAGGCCAAAGTGCATCAAAAAGTTGTTTTTCACGAGCCTCAGGAACAGCTTGGTTTGCCGCTTGATTGATAGAATGAATGACCTCACTCAAACCAGACTTTTCAACTTTCTTTGCTTGAAATTGTGCGAGCGGGCCAGTAATGTCGCGAAAGTCTAAATCAAGTAGCAGCGGAATTACTTTACTGCCTTGCATTGATTTTGCTAGCGCTCCTGCCTCAAAGAGAACCCATTGAGAACCGACATTCTCATGTGTAACGCAGATGATGCCGAAATTGGAGGCTTCTAGCTCTTTAGCGACAGCCTCTGCCCATCGTTCCCCCGCAGCAATGTCTGCTTCTGACAGCCAAGGTTCAACGTAATGAAGCACAAGGGGCAACCATTCTCTAAGAGCTTGTGCCAATGCTTGACTACGTTCTCCACTCCAACTTATAAAAACTTTCATGAATTCCTTTTTGCCCTGGTTTTAGCTTCGAGCGTGCCTGCATCGTTGAAGCTCCAGA
>CAYRQB010000424.1:0-4467 GCA_964426025.1 uncultured Heliomicrobium sp. | reverse complement strand
TTTCATTCGCGTAATCCGCGTGATTCGCGGGAAGTTATTTTCTTAAAAGCTATACTTTGTTGGAAACTCAGGTCGCTTACGCTCCCCGTACCGCATCCACTCGATCTCATTACCAATTATTCGAATCTCAGCCTAAACCCGCCGCGCAGCATTCGCGGCATTCCCAGGGTTTCAATCGGCGTGCGACCGACGGCGAATCGTTCGTCCAGCAGATTCTGCACGGCCACGAAAACTTCAAAGTATCTGGCGAACGGTTTGGCCACCGATACGTCAATCAGTGCAAAGCTTCCAAGCGGCAACCGATTTTGATCGTCGTCGAATTGACTGCCGGTCGCTCTGAATTGCATCGCGGCGGTGACAAAGCGCGGATGCGAATAAACGGTTTGCAGCGTGAATTGATGGCGCGGAACTTGTGGAATCAGATTTCCTTCCAGGCTGACATCCTGCGGAGCGCGGCGCACGGTTGCATCGGCGAAAAGATAACCGGCGGTGATCTGCCAGTAACGCGCGAATCGCATTTCGGTTTCGGCTTCAATACCGCTCGAACGCGTGCGGCCAAGATTGCGTCGCTGTCGCGTGATCAGGGCAGGCGTGACAGAAAGAGTGAAGTTTGAAACCGGATTGATGGTTTCAGTCCAATAACCAGTCAAACGTGTTGTGAATTTTTCCGTCGGCGTCCAGCTTGCGCCAACTTCGCCGCCGCTCAATCTTTCGGCGACCAGATTTTCATTCGCCAGCGTTTGTGTGTCGCCGACTCGGAACCCGCGATAAAGTTCGTTCAGCGTCGGCGCGCGGAAAGCCCTGTATGCCGAAGCGCGAAGCGAAAGCTCTTCTTTCGGGCGATAGATCAACGACAAGCGAGGACTGAAAGCGTCCAGCGAGCGAGCAGGGAAGAATCGCGGCGTGACGGCTCCGGTTGTCAGCGAACGCGTCACCGAAGCCGCAGAAGAATCCCGCCAATTGTCATAACGACCGTTGACGCTCAATTGCCAGCGCGAAGTGATGTTGATCAAATCCTGTATGAAGAAACCCGCGCGACGTTGACGGCCTCCTGTGCTCAGGTAAGTTGTCGCGCGATTGTTGGCGAAGGCGGTTTCGTCGCTTGTGCCGCGCACGCCTCGCACATCCAATCCCGCAACCAGCAGATGTTTTTCAAAACTCAATCGCGACCAGCTCAACGAAACTCCTGCGTCGCGCGAAGGAACGAACTGCAAACGATTCAGGGCTTCGGAATTTCGACCGGCGGCGACGGCGGTGAAGCTTTGATGGTAACGCTGTTGATTGGCGAACACGGTCAAATTCCAATTGCTGCCGTCTCCTGTTTTGAAGCGTCCGCCAACGGCCAACGATTCAGTCGTCGTGTCGTTGTTTTGCAGCTTTGTGCCGTTGCGGCGGTCTTCATCAAACAGCGCACCGCGCGCGAAGACGGCGTTTTCAGCGTTCCAATCGTAACCGAGTCGCAGCGTTAGAACCTGATGTTGCGATCCGGCTTTGTCGTCCGCCATTCCTCGAATTTCCGGCGCGACAATAAAGTAACCGTCCGTGCTGAATATCTCGCCGGATAGGGCCACTGAAAACCCGTCCCATTTGCCTGCCGCGAATGTTGAAAAATCAACTGTGTCCCGGTTGCCGTAACTTGCATCCACGCTGACCAGGCGATTGGACGTAGGACGAGTCAGCACGTTAATCACGCCGCTCAGCGCGTCTGAGCCGTACAAATCTGACGAACCGCCGCGAACGATCTCAATGCGATCAACAGATGCGCGCGGAACTCGATCCCAATAAACCCATCCGCCGAAAGCGTCGTTCAGCGGAACGCCATCAGCCAAAACCAAAGTGCGGCTGGCGCCGGTAGCGCCCGCTCCGCGCAGACTGACGCCCTGAGTCGTCGGATTGGCGACGATGCTGCTAGATCGGCGGAAGATGCTGAAGCCGGGAATCTGTCGCAGCAAATCATCCAGTGTTTGCGCCGCCGCATTGCTCAAATCATTGGCATCAAGCACTGACACGCTGGTCGGAGCATCGCTCAATCGAATCTCCGCGCGCGCCGGAGTAATCGTCACAGTCTCGCTCAACGAAGCCGGTTCCAGCGAGATGTTCAATTCAACCTGAGCCTGACCGGCGTTGATCGCGATTGAATGTGTTTGTCTGCCGAAGCCAGCGGCTTTCGCCTGAAGTTCGTAATTGCCTGGCGCGAGTTTGATTGTGAATTTGCCATCGGCATCGGTTGTGGTCGAACCGACCGGCTGGTTTTTTGATGTGATGATGATTTGAGCGTCGCTGATTGCGCTTCCGCGAATGTCTGTGACGCGTCCGCTCAATGAGGCTTCGGTTGCAACTTGCGCTCTTGCCACCGAACAGCCAACGACAACGAATGCGAAACATAAGGATAGTGAGAATATTGCGAGGCGATATTTTTGTGGCTTCATCTGATTTGCCTCAATCGTGCGGATGCGAGTGAGGCTTCTCCTTCTCGTTGGGATTTTGCTTCATGGGTTTTGTCTTCAGGTTGAATCGTAACAACTCCACCGCAGAATCACCAACATTCTGGAATTGCTGTTTGTCTCCCGACGGAATCCAACCTGCCTTGCCAACGATCAACTTCAAATTCGCCGTCTTGCCTTTCGTGTTCGTCACTTTGAATTGAGCCGGAGTCAAAGCGATCAACAGCGAGGGTTCGCTGACGCTGGTCGCCACGTCCACGCTTTTCCCGACGGCGCAGACGATTCTGGTGATTCTGACTTGCTCGTTCTCAAATTGAATCTTCTGGAAATTTTCGCCCGCCGGATAATCTTCGCGGTAAAACTTGCCGCGCAAATTCTTGTCGCCGACTGGCTCGGTTTTGAATTCGACGCGCAAAAAATCGCTCGGCGAATCGCTCAGGCTTTCCACTTCGTGAACTTCCTTGACCGATTTGTACAGCCTGAAGCTACCGGCTTTGACCGGCGGACGCGTGACTGCTCCGTAGCTGAGGTTGTGATGTTTGAAGACCACCGGCCCGCTGTCGTTCAGATAAACATAAGCCGCAGCGGTTTCGGTGTGAAAGTGCGGCGGAAGTTTTTCCTTCGCGGCGTAATGCACGCGAACGACTTTGACCCATTCGTTTTCAAATTCCATCTTGTAATTCTGAGGCAGGACTTTCAGCGGGTCTTGTGCGAAAGCCACAACAGACAACAAACAAATGAATGCGAGTAGAACGAATAAACGATTCATACAATTACTCCTCTGAAAAGTAGAGCGGGCTTTAGTCCAATGAAATGAAATTAGTCGGACAAGCTGCCAGCTTGTCCGTTTGCTCCAACTGCTAAAATCCAGGTAGGGGCAATCTGGCAGATTGCCCTACCGATTTCATTTATTTCAATCGAACTCGATGCGGTTTGGTTTTCGGAACACGCTCGATCATTTTGCGCGCTTCCAGGTCCAGTTTGATGACCGTCGTGTACCAGGAAATCGAACCGTCAAATTTTCCCTTCAGCTTTTTACCGACAGCGGCGAAAAGTTCTTTCAAGGTCAATTCGGCTCCGTTTTGCAGCGCGGCAATGATTTCCGCGCGGACAGCGTCGTACTTTGCTTTGCTGATGTTGACGCCCTTTTTGGTCTTGTCAGGATGCTGAGCCAAGATTATCGTTTCCATGTAATTCCGTGTAATCAATTTTCCTCCTTTCGTCCAGTGGGTTGTGATTCATTGACACATTTCACCTTTATGGCAGGAGTGGGTTAGTGATTCACGTTATTCAGCCCATTACGGAGTTAGGGAACAAAAAGCTTTCCTGGATCCCCTGTCAAAATAAATGCTGCCCAGAAGTAAGGATTGGGAAAGCGCTTCCGTGTCTCGATTTGCGCGTTACGAAGCGCTTCTGCTTTGCCTACTCCTTGCTGCAATTGTGAATAGAAGGCTTTCATTAGTATTCCTGTGGCTTCATCGTCAACCTTCCACAGACTTGAGACAATCGTCGGTGAGCCAGCGTAGAGAAAAGCGCGGTTTAAACCGACCACGTCATCGCCTCTGCTGTGAGCTCCCAACTGAGTTTGGCAGGCGCTCAAGATGACCAGGTTCGCCTTGGTTAACTGCAGATCATAAACTTCGTGAACTTCTAAAAAACCATCCGTCTCTGCGCTTTTGACCTCTCGATCGGGCGCCAGAACGATACGTGAGAAGAGTGGATTGCCGCGATTCAATTCCCCATGCGTGGCGAAATGTAAGAGGCTGAACTTTGGCGCTTCGGCGCGGAGGATGGACTCTTTAGCGTCGGAACCGACAAACGCCCGCGTTCCGTACAAAGTCGCAATCTCCTGAGCTTCCTTTTCGGCGTATCTCAGCGGAGGCAGCCCTGCCGCGCGCCCTTGCCCCAAGGCCAGCAAACTCGGGATGCCCGGCTTTCGTTTCTGTTGAACGAATTTCAGTGTGCTGGCGCTCGGCAGGTAAAAGATTGAGAAGCGATCGCCCAAAAACTGATTACCGTCGCT
>CAYRQB010000423.1:0-4481 GCA_964426025.1 uncultured Heliomicrobium sp. | reverse complement strand
GGAATGGGGCAGAGCTTCACGTACGACGGAGCCAACCGGCTGAAGACCGATGGCAACGTCGCAAACGGTTATCTAATCCGCCTTGGCTGCCAACTCGACACCGGGTTTGATAACGCCGGGTTTCTGTCGAGCCTGGTATGCCTGGCTGAATCCAGCCTTGGCCAGTTTGTAGATCGTTCGCCGATTTTGCAGCGCAACTTTCAACCATGCCCATCGTCCCATCTGCGGGAAATAAATTCCGCGAAAGCTGAGCCGCCCGATGAACATGCTGATTTGCAACCAAATGGGTTTGTCCGCCAGCGCATCCACCGCACGTTCAATCGCCGCCGCGCTGTATGAATCCGTCCACGCCTGGCGGACTTCGGTCTGAGCATCGTCAATCGAAATTTTCAACGGAGTGTGCGCCATCTTGTACGGCGCAAAATCCAGCCAGTGTTTGGGCCGCGTCAAACGTCCAGCCGCCAGCAAGCGGGCATAGAGCGGCGTTGAAGGAAAAGGCGTCAATTGGCCGAAGACCGGCAAACCCGGCGGCCAATCGCGCATTTGTGCCAGCGTGCGGTCGGCCACGCCAACGGTGTCGTTGTCCAGTCCGAAAATAAACGAAGTGATCGCCACGATGTTGCGCGCAGCCAGCCGGTTCAGCACGGCGGCATAATCGGCGGGCTTGTTGAAGTTCTTGTTCACGTCGGCCAGATTCGCCGGGTCAAGCGATTCCATGCCGATGAAAATCCATTTGCCTCCGGCGGCGGCAATCAGGTCAACCAGTTCTTCGTCTTTGAGCAGATTGGCGCTGATCTGCGCCGTCCAGAAAACCTGCGCGTCGGCGGCAATGATGTCGCGCAACAGCGATTTCGTCCGTTTGATATTGATGGCGAAGTTGTCGTCAATGAAAAACACCGCGACCTGGCCGTTCTCGTTTTTCGATCTGGTTTTCAGCCGCAACAATTCGTTGACGACGCATTCATTGCTGCGGAAGCGGATCGAATCGCCGAAAAAGCCCGTCACTGTGCAGAACTCACAACCATAAGGACAACCGCGTCCCGATTCCAACGGGATGATGCGGAACGTGCCCCATCCGCCGCCGATCTTGCTCAACACCGGACTCAGGAATTTGGGAATGATGTCGAACTGTTCCAGGTTCATGGATTCCCACGGAATCCTGGGGTAAGGCTGCAAACTCGGCTTGCGCTCTTTGCCGTTGGCGTCAACGGGCTTGTAAATGTCTTTCAATTCGCCGCGCGCGGCATCGGCCACAATCTGCGCCCAGGTTTCATCGGCTTCACCCAGAGCAACGGCATCGGCGTGACGTGGTCCGCCGTCGCGTCCCAACGGTTCGTCCGGCACTTCGGTCACATGAGGCCCGCCCATCACCACCGGAACGCCAACGGCGCGCACAGCGTCGGCCATGCGGTAAGCCTTGGCGATCATACGAGTCATCGCTCCGATGCCGACCAATCCAATGTCATTTTCGCGGACGAAACGCGCCAATCCGGCTTCGTCCATAGCCTGCGCATTGCCGTCAATCAAAATGACCTCGTGTTCGGGCGGCGTAAGTGATTGCAATAGGAACATCCAGAGGTGCGGCATAAAGTTGCGCGTCACCCCGTTGTCAGGGTTATACAGGAGTATTTTCAAATGTGCCTTTCTTTCTGTTTGATGGGAGGTTCAAATGTGAATCAATGGCAGTTTATGCTTTTCCGGCCTGTGTGACCATAGCCGCGAGGGGAAAGCCGTCGAATTAATTCAAGCCGGAGATTTTGCAATGCGGTTGATTGACACCTACTGTTTCGATGCCGAGGTCGCCGGAAACAATCGTGCCTGATCGCTAAGTTGTTTGGCTTTTGGCAGTTCGGTCAGAGCGCGAATGGTTTGTTCGTCGCTTTCCAGCAGGAATTGTTCCGCTACTTCGGTTCCGTATGCTGCCGTGATAATTTCGGCTCGGATGCGGAGGCGGATGTAATCCATGTGCTTGCCGACCTGGTTCTCTTTGATTTGAAGTTCCGGGCGGACGCGCAAAAATTCGCGGAAGGTGGCAATGACCTGATCGGTCACGGGAAATTCGTTGCCGCGCAAACGATGATCGGATTCGGTCTTTTTGATCCTGTATTCCGGAAAATACGGAATTGCTCCGGCGACCAGCAGTCGTGTGAATTCAAAGCAGGCGTCGCGCAAACGAATGTTTTCAGGTTGGGATGGAACGGTGGTGTCGGGTTTGATGCCGCCTCCGCCATAAACTTCGTGGCCGGTCGAGGTATAAAATTTGTCGCCGTTGTTCGGCGTGGCGGTCGGTTTGGCAGTCGGTTTGGTTTGTTTGCCTGTGGATTTGCCGCCTTGAGCGCGTTCGCGGCGCGAGTAAAAGTAATCGTAAATTCCCAGATTGTCGTATGGCCGTTGGATCAAACGTCCGCTGGGGGTGAAATACTTCCCCGTCGTCAAAGTCAATCCCGTTCCCATTCGCAAACGGAAAACGGTTTGAACCAGACCTTTGCCGAAACTTTCTTCGCCGACGATCCAGGCTCGGCCACGATCCTGCATTGCTCCGGCAACGATTTCCGATGCCGATGCAGTTTCTTCATTGATCAGCACGACCATCGGCATGGTTTCAGGTTCGGAATTGTCCGAGCGGTAGATTTGCGGCGAGTAACGATCTTCGCGGCCACGAACGGAAACGATTTCCAAACCGCTGGGCAAAAACATTTCGGCAACCTGAATCGCCTGACGCAGCAATCCTCCGGGGTTGTCGCGAAGATCAAGCACCAGGCCTGACATCCCGTCTTTCTTCAATCGTTCGATAGCTGCGCGCAATTCGTCAGTCGTGTCCTGATTGAATCCCCCGGTCAGGCCGACATATCCGACATCAGGCCTGAGCATGAAGCTGTTGCGGACGGAGGGAAAAGGAACTTCGTCGCGTTCCAGTTTGACTGTGATCGGGTTTGGTTCTCCGGCTCGTTCGATTGTCAACTCTACGTTTGTGCCCGGTTCGCCGCGAACATGTTTCAACGCGTCGGATTGATCCCAATCCTTCGCCGATTTCCCGTTGACGGCGATGATCGCGTCGCCGTAACGCAATCCGGCTTTTTCCGCCGGCCTGCCGGGACTGACGCCCAGCACATAAATTCGTCCATTGCGGTGGTTGACAGTCACGCCTATGCCGTAAAACCGGCTGCTCTGTTCGTCCTGCATTTCGCTGAATTCGCGGCGGTCGAAAAATCCGGAATGCGGATCGAGCGTGTGCAGCATTTCCAGAACGGCTCCGCGCATCAAACGGTATTTGTCCGGCGTGGTGACGTAATTTTCTTCGATCAAATCCATCGCCTGAACATAAGATTGAACAATCGGCTCGTCGGCCATCTCCTTGCTGGGAACGCTTGGTTCGGGCGCGTCTCCGTAGAAAACCCCCGCCGTTGCGCTCAAGGCAATAACCAACACCGCCACGGCCAGTACGGTCAACCGACCGTTTTTCTCTTTACCCAAATTATGAACAGACCACTTCATGACAAAAAACTCGACAAGCTCAAAATAAGGACGGCTGAGAAATCAGCGCGTCAGGTTCGACAACCGCTTGCCCAATCAGCTTTTTGAATTGATTGCAGGAGGCGGGCGAATGACCCTGATAATGATTATTGAAGTATCCGTAAACAACTTCAACCCGTTCGCGCAAAATTGTCATCGCTTCAGCCCATTCTTTCAATTCGCGTTCGCGGTTGATTTGCACATGTGTGAACCGTGTCAATTCGCGCGGTCCCATCCAACGCAGATAACTGAATTTCGCTGTCGGGCGATCAATCAATCGAAACGATAAATCGCGCGCAATCCATTTGCTGTCAACCAGCGCCAGCGCGACGTTATGCGCGGCAAGTAAATCCAGCAGCTTTTCAACCATCGGTTCGCTGACCCAGTTGCGGTCGCGAAATTCAACGGCGAAGCAAATGTCCGAAGGCAACATCGGGATGAATCTTTCAAACGCCAGCCACGATCTCGGCGAAAAATCCGGCGGCAATTGAATCAGCACAGTCGCCAGCTTGTTTCCAAGTCCGCGAACGCGCTGACAAAATTGTTCCAGCAACTCATCGCAATTGTGCAAACGGTTTTCGTGAGTGATCTGTTGCGGCAGTTTCAACGAAAACCTGAATTCGTCAGGCACGCGTTTCGCCCAGGATATGATCGAAGCTTCGGAGGGAATCGCGTAAAAAGTCGAATCAATCTCCACCGTATCGAAAGCTTTGACATACAAATCCAGAAACTCAGACGATCTGCTGCCTCGCGGGTAAAATGCCCCGACCCAGTCTTCATAATTCCATCCCTGAGCGCCAATGTGAATTTCTGCCACTGATCCGCCTCAAAGTAATGTTGCTGAAAAACCTTCGCCTTCTTCGGGAACGGCTATAATATCCGATCCAAATTGTTGAACCAACAAAGGAAATGCCAACTTTTGATCATTGTTTGGTAACTGCTCAGCCTATCAAGCGCCCTGATAATGA
>CAYRQB010000422.1:0-4488 GCA_964426025.1 uncultured Heliomicrobium sp. | reverse complement strand
GCGAATCGTGAGCGACGACCTGCTCTGCGACCGGGCCTGGCAATGCGGTTTTGATTGCGGGGAGCTTCGCGGTTTTCAGTTCTGCTTTTGCTTGCATGATTTTTTGACTCCAAGGAAAACGAGTTTGCACAGCCAACGAAAACCGGTGGCTTGTGCGGGTTATGATTGACGGTTGAGGGGCAGAGTAATGCGAAGAGCGGTTAGTCCGCGAAGAGGTTGCTGCGGATCGCAAGAGGAAGGGTCTGTGTCATTGGTAATGGCGGGTTATTCATTCGCATCCTGTTCAAAGTCATAAATGCTTAGCAAATCTTTTCGCAATGCGGGAAGATCATTTTGGATGATCCTCCAAACTACGTTGTCTGAAATGGTGTCGTAACCGTGAATCAACTGATTGCGAAAAGCGATTATTTTCGGATAGTGGTTGATCCGGGCAGCCAATGTCGGATTGGCTTTTGACAATCGGTTTATTGCTTCGCCGATGATCTCAAACTGCCTTTCAACTGCGGATCGCAATAAGACATTCGTTTGGTAATCTTGTTCTGTCTTACATGCCACAAACTCAAGCACCAGCTTTGCAGCGTGCTCGATATCGTAGAGCAATTTCAAATCTTCATCGCGCAAAGACATCTTTTCTCTCCCGATTGACTACTCTGCGGAAGTAAGGATTCCTGATCGCTTTTTCTTCAACCAGATCTACTTTGCGATTGAACAATTTTTCCAGGTCTTCCAGAAATCCAAAATACCGATCAGCATAATCCATTTTGGGTGGCTCCTCGAAAGTCACTAGAAAGTCCAGGTCGCTCTCTTCATTGAAATCATCTCGCGCAGCCGAGCCAAACAAATCCAAACGCACAACGCCATACCGTTCGCAATGCTCGCGTAGCTGTTTCAGATATTTACCGATTTCAAAAGTCACTTACAACTCACTTCCTTTTCCAACGCACGCTGTCTTTGGTGTCTTCCAGAATGATTCCCATCGCAGTCAATTGATCGCGAATTTCATCGGAGCGGGCGAAGTTTTTTGCCTTTCGCGCCGCAAGTCGTTCGTCAATCAAAGCTTGAATTTCGGAATCGAGCATTTCCTTTTTGGCTTCGCCGAAAATGCCAAAGACGGAATCGAATCGGTCAATCGCCGCCAGCAGAGCCGTTTTGTCATCGGCTTTGATTTCTCCGCGCGCGATGGCGGCATTGGTTTCGCGGACGAAATCGTGAACGGCTGCCAAAGCTTCGGCGGTGTTCAAATCGTCGTCCATCGAATCTTCAAAACGTTTCAGCGAGAGTTCAACCATTCGCGCAATTGGCGGAGTCGAACCTTCGGCAGGTTGAACTTCAGTCAACCGTTGTTTGAAATCGTTCAATCTGGCGACGGTGCTTTCAGCGCCGCGCAAACCTTCAAGCGTGAAGTTCAGTTGTTTGTGATGCGGAGCCGACAGCAGCAGATAACGAATCGCTCGCGGCGAATAACCTTTTTCAACCAGATCGCGGAAGGTGAAAAAGTTGCCGAGCGATTTTGACATCTTCTGGCCTTCGACCATCAGGAATTCGGCGTGAACCCAGTAACGAACGAATGGTTTGCCGGTCGCGCCTTCCGATTGAGCAATTTCATTTTCGTGATGCGGAAAGACCAGATCAATTCCTCCGGCGTGAATGTCGAAGGTTTCGCCCAGGGCTTTCATGGACATCGCCGAACATTCGATGTGCCAGCCCGGGCGACCCTGACCAAGTTCCGTTTCCCACAACGGTTCGCCGGGTTTGGCAGCTTTCCACAACACGAAGTCACGAGCATTTTCTTTGGCTTCGTATTCATCGGAATCCACTCGTTCGCTGGCCCCGACGACGTTTCCCTCGAACTTCACTTTTGATAGTTTGCCGTAATCGTCGAAAGTATTGATGCGGAAATAAGTCGAGCCTTCGGATTCGTAAGTATGTCCATTGGCATCCAGCCGTTTGATGATCTCGACCATTTCCGGAATGTGATCGGTTGCGCGTAACACTTCTTCCGGTCTTTCAGCGCCAAGCGCGTCAAAATCCTCAAAGAAGTATTGCGTGTAAATGTCAGTGTAATCGCGCAAGCTTTTGCCGCTTTCAACCGATTTTCTGATGATCTTGTCATCAACGTCTGTGATGTTCATGACGTGATGAACCCGATAGCCCTTGTATTTCAAATATCGCCGCAGCAGGTCGGAGAAAAGAAAAGTGCGAAAGTTGCCGATGTGAGCGAAATCGTGAACAGTCGGTCCGCAAACGTACATGCGGACTTTGTTGTCTTCCAACGGGATGAATTCTTCTGTCTGTCTGGTCAGTGTGTTGTATAGCTTCAGCATTTGATGATGTTTTCAACAGGCGAAATAAACGTTTGAAACCGAGAAGTCAGTTTATTGAAGCGGTTGCGCGGTTGTCAATTAAGGCTCAATTCAGAAAAAATGCCCTGCCCGTCGGAAATGACGGGCAGGGCATTGGCCTAAATAGTAGGTTCGGAAAAAGAAGAGTTATTGAACCCTTGTGACCTTTTCGGCTTGTTTGCCTTTTGGCCCTTGAACCAACTCGTATTCGACCCACATACCCTCGTCGAGCGTTTTGAAGCCATCCATGTCTATCGCCGAATAATGGACGAAGACATCGCCTGTGCCATCCGGTTGTTCAATAAAGCCATAACCTTTTGCGTTATTGAACCATTTGACTTTGCCTTGTTTCTTTTCTGCCATGGTGAATAGTACCTCCTGAGATTTAACGGAAAAATGAATTGATCGTGGCAACGATCAATCATCGGATTACTTACAGCCCGCTTGCTTCGGCGTTCAACGCTCGTTTCCTAAGCTTCAACCAAGCTACAGGGGTGATGCTGATACCTGGGTCTGGCGGGGCAAACCTATCCACAAAGCGAAAAGCCGCTATGGAAACTGAAAGACACTTGTCTTTTGTTCCAACAGCGGCCTCAACTCTGTATTGCTTCGGTGGTTGACACAACAAAACTACTGTTATTCTGAAACTGCTACTGATTTTGCATAGGGTTACGTCAGATTTTTGACGCGATGACAAACACGGCGGGCATACTACTTAACACCCTTTTTACTGTCAAGGTTCAAAATGAATTTCAGCTAAGGTTCGGCAAATCTTTTATCATCAACTCTCTGGCTCGAATCATGTCAATGCTTGGCGATCAGAACAGTAAAACGATTCATTGGCCGGAAATTCTTCGCGATGCCCGAAATTCTTCGCGATGGATTATGTAATAAATGGCCTCAAGTCCGCCGACAGTCACGCGTTGAGGAGAATGCATGCCCAAGCTTTCCATCACACGAAACGATGCCTTGTTGGGCGGATCGGCTCCGGCATAAATGTGTTCAAGTCCGGCCTCTTCAAATCCGAATCTCAGCATTGCCAATGAAGCTTCTCTTGCAAAGCCCTTGCCCCAATGCTTTGTCGAAAGCCCGTACAGTATTTCAACTTCAGCTTGGCCGGAATTTTCATCATCGAATTTGAAGTGGCGAAAACCGCAAAAGCCAATGACCTCAGATTCCTTCTTCAATTGCATGGTCCAAAAACCAAACCCGTGATCTGCAAAACTGGCGATGCTTGAACCAATCACTTCGAGGACGGTTTCCATCGGAACGGTTTCGTCATCCCACAGATATTTGCGCACGCCGGGTTCATTCCACAATTTATACAACTGATCGGCGTCGGCCAGCGAGAAGGGAATCAGGTTCAGACGCTGAGTTTCAAGCCGGAATGTCCACACGGTTTTCATCTGGCTCATATGATTTGATTTCCTGTTCAAGGCTTTCAAGCTGACTGGCGATGGCGTTGCGTTGAGCTTTGATAAGCTTCGGGTGAATGCCAGGATGCGCCTCCGGACGATCATTGAATTCTTCTAGCGCGCGCCGGAACTTTTCAGCTTGCTCTCTGGTGATTTGACATCGAATTGAATTGGCAATCATTTTGGCTTCCTTTCAGACTAGGAATGAGCCTTGTGTAAACTTGTGATTGCCGGATGTCAATGTGTCAGAAGATCGGTTGCGCCTTGATATTCGCGATGAGAATTCAGATTGGAGAACAGCTTGTCGCTGGCTGACAAATGAGCAAGGTCTTCAAAATTGATGAACTGTGATGAAACCATCTCAAACAGCCGATCAACCCTCAACTGTTCTTCCGCAATCATCTTTTCAATCGCTGGCAGACAAGCCGAATCGTAAATCGCCGTGAGCGGTTGAAGGCGATTTTCCTGATCCACTGGGACAGTGATTGATGCATTGCTGCCGAGATGTTTTTGGCAGAGGAAGTTCAGAAACTCCGTGGTCAGGAATGGAAGGTCGCAGGCGAGGATCAGCGCAGCTTCACCTTTACCGCAGTTTTTCAGCGCAGTGTGAATGCCGCCGAGCGGACCTTTGTGGTCGTGCAGATCATAAAGCAGGCGGGCGTTCCATTTTGCCGCGAGTTCGCGGTAACGGTCGGCGTTCGGATTGGCTGAGTTGATGACGATGGAAAGGC
>CAYRQB010000421.1:0-4500 GCA_964426025.1 uncultured Heliomicrobium sp. | reverse complement strand
GAATGAACATATCAAGGACTCTCATAAACTCTGATTATCGCACCGAAGTATACGAGGCGCGGCCTTCCGTCAGTGGCAGCACTTCCTGAATCAGCGTCAGCAAAAACAGTCCGGGTTCTTCCAGCATTGGGACGTGCGCCGAGCGTTCCAGCGTAATAAAGCGTTTGTGCGGCGCTTCCAACGTGTCGAAAAAGGCTTTCGCGGGTTCATACGGCGTGTGCAAATCGTTTCGTCCCATAATCACGATGACGGGCACTTTGAAGGTTTTGTGTTCGTTACCACTGGTATTATCTCGTGAGGTGTTATCGGTTTGCGTGCGCGCATTTCCCATCACTGTCCGCGAAAACCATTGCGAAGCTTTCTCCTGCGCGTCTACGTCAGTCTGTGTGTATTCGGGTGCCCAATTGGGCAGCGAAAACAACAAATCAAAATTCGGCTTGCCGTACCAGCCGCCGTTGAAGTGTCGCGCCCATTTGCGCACCAGCAATATGTCGGCCATCCTGCGATTCGGGCCAGAGTAAGGCGCAATCGCTTTCAGCTCGCGCAACGCTTCTTCGTTGCCCGCTTTGGTCGCCAGTTCAATCAGCCGTTTGTAAATGTGTTCTTCGCTATTGCCCCCGCCTGCCATCTGGCCTGTGCCGACATAAGCGTGCAGCCATTCGGGCCGCCGCTGCGCCAGCGCCAGCGCTACCGTCGTTCCATAGGAATAGCCCATCACGACAATCTTTTCCTTGCCCAACCGCTTGCGCACCCAGGCCGTCATCTCTTCGGCATCGGCGATGATGCGTTCCGTCGTCATCGTCGGCGCGAGCGTTTCGCGGTCGGCGGTGCTGGCGTTTTTACCGACGCCGCGCTGATCCCATTGCACGACGGTGAAGAAATCTTCCCACGGCGTTTGATAAGCCCAGGTCATCGGCATCATCGGCGTGCCGGGGCCACCGTGAATAAACAGCAACACCGGATTGGCGCGATTCCGTCCGCGAATCGAAACCCACTGGCGCACGCCGCCAATAGAAACCTCTTCAAGCGCCTCTATTCCTTCGGGCGTGTGAATTCTGCGCAACTCGGTCAGGCGCGCCGTGATGTAATCCCGGCTGGGAACGGTTGTATTGGCAGGCGCAGTCGTTTGCGCCACGAGCGGTAGGACCAGCAGGCAAAGCATCCCTGTGATGCTGATGAATGACCGGACAGTAAAAGCTGCTTTCATAGCGTCCTTTCGACAGTATTATCTTCTCCGCTGCCAAAGCGACAAGGCAAATTCTACCGCGCTGTTGTCTCTGAGAAAATCGCGCCGTGTCATCAGCAATATTATTTCGCGCCGTGCAAGCGCCACGCGGCCACAACCCAACCACGCCGCGTTTGCGGTTTCGCCGCATCTGGCAGCGGCGCGAGCTTTTGCCAGTGCGCGCGCAACGCATCATCCAGTGGTTGATCAATCTGGGCTTCGTGGCCGGGATGCGCCTGGGAATACTGGCCGGTGATGAATTCCGCTTTGGGTTGATTGTTCGCCTTCAATCCGTGCAAGCCGCCACGCAGCGCGAACCATTGCACAGCAGCAAAATCCGGCGCATCGAGCAGGACATCGCTGACATAGATCGTTGCGCTGCGGTCGGCGTGCAGACGCGCCTGCAAGGTGGGGACGGCTACGTTCTGCACCGAGGTCTTATCACGCAATGCCAGCGCCGCCGCCCAGCCTGCCGCTTGTCCGAGCGAGTACCAGATGGGTTCCAGCCGCAGGGCGCTGAATCCGAAGTGACTGGCGGAACAGGCAACGGGAACCAGCAGGTTGGTGGTTTTCTGCGGCACGATGACGCCGTAAGGAATCTGATAGGGCGCGACGGGCAGATAAAATTCGGGTTCTTTGGGAGGTGAAGCGCTGCGAGTGCTCGATCTGCAGCGTGATTTCGGTTTCCGTGAGTTGAGCGTCTATGACACGCACTTGCGGCAGATTCAACAGATCATCGAATGAAACTAACACGAGGTAATTCCTTCAACCTGGGATTTGAATACGACCACCATATTTTGCGGTGTCGGACAGCGATTCCCAAAGAACCGAAAAATCTACCTTGGAACAAAGCCAGGATCAAATTTATCGCCCGCTTTTGTTGGCGCTTTACGCCGTGCAGACGGTCAATCTTTCGATGCTGGCGACGGCGTTTTCCGGACGCGCCAAAGAGGATTCGAATTACAAACGGCTGCAACGATTCAGGCGCGAGTTCGAGTTGCCTTACGCCGAACTCGCCGCTTTCATCGTCAAGCTGCTACGGGTCGAAGGCCCTTACACGCTGGCGCTGGATCGGACGAACTGGAAAGTCGGCGTCGTTGACATCAACATTCTGATGTTCTCGATTGTCCATCGCGGGATCGGGTTTCCGGTTGTCTGGCTGGTCCTGCCCAAAACAGGCAACTCCGAACCTTATTCGGAGCGTTGAAATTGCGCGGCTTCAACCTGTAAGACACACACTTGAAAGAACCTGAACGGAATCTCCCGATTGCTGGCCTTGCTGGCGCTGTCTTTCACTTTGGCCTTTCTGGGCAGCCAGTGGCAAGCGATGGCTACAAGCCAAAAAGCATCTTTCGCCTCGGACTCAATCTGTTGTGCCGCCTGGTCACCAACCTCGAGTCCTTCGATCTCGTTGCCTGGCGAAAGGTTATCAAGCTTTTGTCCTGTAGTTAGGGTTCAGTTGGGAATACCACCAACGACAACATTTTCATTCCGCCTTGTTTTCCAGACTGCGCCACAAATACCACGAAGCCACTGAACAATAAGGCCGCCAGCCATTTTCATCCGCCACTCGTTCGATTTCATCGGCGGTCGGCAATTGATCGAAACCGTAAGCCAGTTGAATCGCGCGGCGAATGCCCAGATCGCCGACCGGCAGCACATCAAACCTGCCGAGCGAGAAAATCAAAAACATATGCACGGTCCAAACGCCTATGCCTTTGACCTGAGTGAGCATTTCGATGATCTCTTCATCGCTCAGCCGCGAAAGCTTTGAAAGTTTCAGAGCGCCTTCTTCGGTTTTGGCGGCGATGTCTTTGATGTACGAGATTTTTTGAAACGACATGCCACAGGCGCGAAGGTCTTCGTCCGGCGTCAACAGAATCTGCGACGGTCGTGGCGAACGAGTCGGCGCGTAAAGAGCCAGAAAGCGTTTTTGAATTGTGTCGGCGGCTTTGGTTGAAAGCTGCTGCGAGATGACGGAGCCGACCAGCGTTTGGAAGTAACGAGTATGCGGGCGAATCCGGCAAGGGCCGTATCGTTTGATGAATTCGCGCAGGCGTTTGTCGCGGCGCGCCAGCGTTCGTTCGGCTTTATTCAAATCGGTTAGGAATGAATCGAGTTTGCTCAATGTATCGGCAACCTCCAGTTGGACTGTCTGACAACTTTCGCGGACGAATATATCAAATCACGCGGTTGACCGATCATCGCCGGTATAATAAAAAGCTGGCACGTTATGCGGAGGCGCATCTGGTCTGGTGACTGGCGCGGTCTTCAAAACCGTTGGACGTGTGCGTGAGCATGCGCCGGTCGGGTTCGATTCCCACACGCCTCCGCCAAATGTCTGGCTGATTCGACCGTCTGGCCAAAACATTCCTTCGACGCGCGAATCAGAACTCTCCTTTATCTTCTTCATTACAATCAGAGTGATTCAGCCGGGCGAGCACCGAATGTGGTACTAAACAGTTTTCCGTAGGACACGTTACGAACAGTAATGGGCAAGGATGTCGAAAATCTTACACTAACCTCTCCATCTAGAACTGTAGTCTGTAAAATTCGATAAATCCTTTTCCAAGTTTTTTTACATGCTAGTATCCGCCTGCCTTAGCAGCCTTGGCTAAGCTAATTTCATTTTGAATCCAGTTTTGAATCTCGTTGCAACCCCCTTTGTCGTTCGTGAGCGGTGAAGTCTGAGCCGTCCGCAAGCCGAAGGAGAACTGCATGCCCAAATCAGATTCGCAAGTGCCAGCCAGCAATAATATGGAAAAACTATTTCTGGACATCCTGCCCGAAATTCCCATAGTTGTCCGCCAAGCCTGCCAAAACCTGAACTATCGTCCAGATCAAATGGAATTCGACGGCCTAGTCCAGCGAATTTTGTTGTTGCTGATGGACAACGACTTTCACACGTTGCGCTCATTCGCCAATCAGTCCAAACCGCAGACCTGGCTGTTCACGATTGCAAGGCGTTACATTCTACGCGTGCTTCAAAAGCGGAAAAGGGAGTTGCCGTTGGAAGAGTTGCCACCGGATGCTTTGGTTGTTCTGTCGGATGTTGAAGAGACATTGCTTGCAAAGGAAAGACAAGAGATTCTGCAATTATTGGAAAGCAAACTGACCGAGAGAGAGTTGGAGTTGTTTGGTCTTTTGCAAAAGGGGCAGAACATAGAGCGGATAGCAGAAGTGATGAAGATAAAGAGGAGATCTGCCTCTGCAATGAAAAGGGCATTGATAAAAAAGCTTCAGAATATCATTTCAGGTAAATTGGCATTTTAACC
>CAYRQB010000420.1:0-4583 GCA_964426025.1 uncultured Heliomicrobium sp. | reverse complement strand
GCGCGGTCTTTAACAAAGGACGAAGCCGAAGGCGAAGACCTGGTTCAATTCGTTTACGGCGAGCTTTTCGGTTTGAAGACCGAAGGCGACAAACGCATCAGCAAGCTGGCGCATTATTCCGGTCGAGGCAGTTTGGGCGGATGGTTGCGGGCGGTGGTTTATCAGTGCTTCATTGACCGCAAACGTCAGACTGCAAAGCTGGAACAGGTTGAAGAGGCGTCGGAATTTGAACGTCTGGCGAATAACGCCGCGCAAAACGGACACGTTTCGCTTCAGGTTCAACTGCCGTCGCCGGACGATGTCGAAGACACGCGATTGCGACAGGCGACGGAAGAGGCAATGACGCAAGCTTTTGCCGAAATGGATCCGCGCGACCGGCTGATGCTTAATTACTATTACTTCGACGATCTGACCCTGCGCGAAATCGGATTGCTGATGAATGTTCACGAAGCGACGATCAGCCGCTGGCTGGCCAAAGCTCAGCGCGAAATCAAACGCAAGACCGAAGAGATTTTGCAGCGCAGTTACGGTTTGCGCCGAGCCGAAGTGATGGAATGTCTGCAAATTGCCGCGCGAACCGAAATGGATGTACGCAAACTGATCGGCAAAAGCGTCGCCGCCGAGCGCGCTCCCTGATTTTTTTGCGGGACACCGTGAGCGAAGCGATTTACCGACATCGCGCAAGGAAATCCGGCTCGCGCGTTCAATGTGCGAGCCGATGAAAATCAGTTCAATGTTCCGGGCCTCAAATCTCTGAACCCGGAACCACAAACTCAGAACATAAAGCAGTGGCACTCGAACATAACAATACGGCATTGGAATTTGACGCGATGCTCAGACGTCATCTGTCGCGAGGCGGATCAATGGTTGAAGCCTGCGCCGGATTCGACGCTGATTTGGCCAGCGCATATCTGGAAAACGCGCTGGGCGCATCGGTTCGCATGCGTTTCGATGCGCATCTGGCCGGATGCCCGTCCTGCCGTCGGCACGTCATCGAATTGTCGCGTCTGATCAATAACCCACAGGAAATTCCACAAACTCAACCACAGCCTTCTACTATCTTCGCGCCGGTTGGCGTTTGGGAAAGACTCAGAGCCGCAGTCGCCGGATGGTTTGGCGGATGGGATTTTTCGACTTCGAAGTGGGGATGGGCGACCGCCGGAGCCGCCGCCGCAGTATTGATCGGCGCTATTTCTGTTCAAACCTGGCGGCAGCAACGATCAATCACCAGTTCGGCAGACCATGCGGCAGTGGCCGGAGGGTTGGTTGGCGAAACTCCGCAGCCTTTTAATTCATCCGGCAACTCTGTCGAACAATTGACTACAACGCCATTTTTTGGCGGTTCGAGCGTAGCTCAATCGTCAACCGATCAGACTACGCAAATTCCCAGACCGCTGGTCGGACCAGTTCAAGGCGGAGCGGATTCGATTGCAACACTGCCGCCCGGCGCTGTCGAGATGAGGAATCGGCAGATTGCCTTGAATTCATCGTTCAGTATTTCGGACGCAACCGGGCCGAACTACATGCGATTTCAGCCGGCAACTCCGCCCCAACCGCAGATGGTTGCGGGCAATCTGACTTCAAATGTTCCGGGTGGAGCAATGTCAGTCGGCTTCCCAAATCGCGCAGGCTCTGTTGCGCCCCCGTCTGCTGAACCTTCTGCGATGTCTGCGGAAACAGCCGGTGAAAGCGCAGTTGCGGCGCGAATCAATCCTTCGCCCAGCGACAATCCGATGGTGCGGAAGAGTAAAAAAGATAACCGGGACAGCAAGGAAACTCAGACGCGAGGCGTGCTCGACAAAGCCTTGAGCTTTTTGCCGACTCGCGATTCCAAAGACGGGGCAAAGCTTGAAGAAAAGGAAATCGAACCCGATGCGCCGAAGCTGTTGACCATTCGCGTTCGCGACAAGGTTTTGAGCTATCAAAGCGGCATGTGGATTGATTCCGCCTACAAACCGGAAATGGCCTGGCGCGTGACCAAACTGGTTCGCGACAGCGAAGAGTACAATCAGGTTCTGGCCGCTGAGCCTCAACTGAAAGAATATTTTGATCGAGGTTCGATCATCATCATCTGGAAAAACAAAATCTACAAAGTCGTCAACAAGTAGTTTCCGGTTTATCGGCAATGAAAAAGTCAGAGGTCGTTAAATGGCTTCTGGCTTTTTCTTTTTTTCGCGATTTCTTTTCATCGGACGAATCAGCTTCTATAATCGCCGCGCCTGTCAAAGTTATTCTTCACGCAATCGGAGTTCAAATCATTCTCAAGGAGCAATGTCTGTGAAGCGCATCGCCGCCCTCTTTTTATCATTCATGCTTTTGCCGAGTTTCCTTTTTTCTGCGTCAAAAGCTCAGCAAGCTCAAACCACCGCCAAACTCAATCCGCAGATTGAAAAAATCGTCAGCGAGATTTCCGCTCAAAACATCGAAGCCATCATTCGCAAACTGGTCGGCTTCGGCACGCGTCACACGCTTTCGACGCAGGACGATCCGAATCGGGGAATCGGCGCGGCGGCCAGATGGATCAAGTCGGAGATGGATCGTTACAGCCGCGAATCCGGCGGACGGTTGCAGGTCGTCAACGACGAATTCATCCAACCCGTCACTCAGCGTTTTCCGCGTGAAGCCAAACTGATCAACATCGTCGCCACATTGCCGGGCGTTCAGGCCGAATCGAAGGATCGGATTTACGTCGTCAGCGGTCATTACGATTCCATCTGTTCGCCGCAAAGCGACACCGAATGCGACGCGCCGGGAGCCAGCGACGACGCTTCGGGAACTGCGGCGGTGATGGAAATGGCTCGCGTGATGTCGAGATATGAATTCGATGCGACGCTGGTTTTTATGACTGTTCCCGGCGAAGAGCAGGGATTGTTGGGCGCAACGCATTGGGCTGAAGAAGCGAAGAAAAAAAATTTGAACATTGCCGCCATGTTCACCAACGACATCATCGGCAATACCTTCGGCGGCAACGGCGTCCGTGACAACCGGCGAGTCCGCGTCTTTTCCGAAGGCGTGCCGACGACCGAAACCGAAGCCGAAGCGCGCGCCCGCCAATCGGTCGGCGGCGAAAACGACGGGCCTTCTCGGCAACTGGCGCGTTACATCAAAGAAGTCGGCGAACGGTATTTGAACAATTTTGAAGTGACGCTGATCTTTCGACGTGACCGATACGGACGCGGCGGCGATCACAACGCGTTTGTGCAGCGCGGGTTTCCGGCGGTACGTTTCACCGAACCGAACGAAGATTTCACCCGCCAACATCAACGAGTCCGCGAAGAAAACGGCATCAAATACGGCGACGTTTTAGAGATGGTTGATCCGGCCTACGTCGCTCAGGTCGCGCGCATCAACGCTTCGGCGATGGCGAGCATGGCGCTGGCCCCGGCTTCGCCAACCGGCGTCAGGTTCAGAACCGGCAGGCAGGAATACGACACGACTTTATCGTGGCAGCCGAACAAGGAACCGGACATCGCCGGTTATCGCATCGTCTGGCGCGAAACTTATCAGCCGTTCTGGCAGCGCAGCGTTGAATTCGGCAACGTCACCGAATTTGTGATGAAGGGATTATCGAAAGACGATTTCTTTTTCGCCGTGCAGGCAATTGACAAAGACGGCAATGCCAGCGTTCCCGCTTTCCCGCGTTCGGGACAGGGAGCGCGATAACCCATTAATGAGAGGTTTTGAGATGGCGATTCCGATTCTGATCATAGTTGTTGGAGCATTGATCGGCTGGATTATCGGACCGCGATTGCGACCGGGCGGCTTTGGAATTTTGAAAGACATGGCTTTGGGAGTGGCGCTGACATCTGCCGCTGTTTTCATTCTGGCGGTTTTAAGAGAATTGGTCGGTAGTTCATTGGGGGTGGTTGTCGTATCGGCACTGGTTGGAGCTGGTGTCGCGCTTTTTGTGTCAAAGCGTATTCGGTCAAGCTGAAATAATTGAACTCTTGAAATTGTCAGAGGGGTTTTATGAAGTATCGCAATTTTTACCTGTTGTTTTTTCTGCTGATCTTCAGCGTCGGTTCGGCCTTGGCTCAGCAATCGAAGCCGAAGCGTCCGGTCAAAAATCCGCCGCAATATCCGAACATCATTGACCTGGATAACAAGGATCGTAAACCGGCTCAGCCCGAAGAATTGAAGCAGGATGATAAACAAGCCGCCATGACGGTTGATCCTGATGCTTTGACCAAGGCGTTCACGATCATCGCCGAAGAATTGAAAAGCCTGTCGCAGGAAGTCAAAGCGATGAATTTGCGGCAGCAGGTCGAGATCGAATTGCTGAGAATGTCGCGAGTAGAACAACGCATCGCCACTTACGAAAGCGAACTTCGCCCGATTCGCGAACGCATTGCCGCGCTGGAAGCCGAAGAGCAAACCTTGCAGCAAATGTTGTCGCGCGAATCGCTGCTGGCGCAAACGGCGAACATGTCCACGATCAATCGCGAAGCGACGATGAACCAATTGCGCTATCAACACGAAATTCGGCTGCAAAATGTCAGGGCGGAAAAAGATCGCCTGAAAATTCTGGAAGCCAATCAAACCGAATCGCTGAACATTTACCAACGGATGAGCGACGACATTGA
>CAYRQB010000419.1:0-4627 GCA_964426025.1 uncultured Heliomicrobium sp. | reverse complement strand
TTGACAACCGCGAAGGCAAATTGAAATCGGGAATGGCCGCAGACGTTACTTTGGAGAGGTGATATGAAGGCGATTTCGACCAAGGACCTGACAGTTCGATTCGGCAATTTCACGGCGGTGGATCGGGTTTCGATCTCAGTCGAACCGGGAGAGATTTTCGGTTTTCTGGGGCCGAACGGTTCGGGCAAAACGACTTTGATCAAAGCTCTGTGCGGATTGCTGACTCCGGCTGAAGGCAGCGGCTCGGTTTTAGGACTTGATTGCGTCACCCAAGCCGACGAGATTCGCCAACAGGTCGGTTATATGTCGCAGAAATTCAGCTTGTACGAAGACCTGACCGTCATCGAAAACATAGAGTTTTACGCAGGCGTTTATGGTTTGCGTGGCGAATACCTGCGGCGACGAAAGAACGACGCGATTGCCATGACTCATCTGGAACCTTATCTGAATCGGCGGGCGGGCAAATTGTCTGGCGGATGGAAACAGAGGCTGGCGCTGGCTTGCGCCTTCATACACGAACCGAAGCTGATGTTTTTGGACGAACCCACAGCAGGCATTGACCCTGTGGCCAGACGCGATCTTTGGGATTTGCTCTTTCATCTTTCGGGTCAGGGAGTGACCTTTTTCGTCACCACTCATTACATGGATGAAGCCGAACGTTGCGGGCGAGTCGGTTACATTTACCTGTCCAAACTGATTGCTTACGGAACGCCGGACGAGTTGAAAGAAATTCCGCAGGTCACGCCGCCAGGGACTCAGCGCATTGAAATCAACACCGATCGCACTTCAAACGCTTTGATGGCAATGAAGGACAAACCATACGTTCGCGGAGCGACGATTTTCGGCCAGTCAATTCATCTGCTGATGGACAATCAAGTCTCGCTGGATCAGGTCAAAGCCGATCTGGCCGCCGATGGTTTTCCGGACGCCGATCTGTTGCCGATCAAACCATCGTTGGAAGACGTTTTCGTCACGCTGACGAATTCGCTGAAAGAGTAGCCGATGAAAGCATTCGATCAACCGCCAACCGGAACACATAAACTGCCGAACCGCGCCAATCCCTTCAGCGGATTGGTTCCAGTTTTGCGCAAGGAAGCGATTCACATTCGCCGCGATGCGACGGCGTTGTTTTTCACGGTGGTGATGCCGATGATTCAAATGTTCATGATCGGTTTCGCCATCAACACCAACGTCCGCGACATTCCGACTGCGGTTTATGACGCGGCTCAGACTCAGGAAAGTCGTCGCCTGCTCAATCGCTTCGTCAACTCCGACGATTTCAAAATCGTGAAGTATGTTTTTTCCGAAGACGAGTTGAACCGCGAAGTGATTTCCGGTCGCGCTCGCGTCGGCATCAAAATTCCGCCGGATTATTCGCGGCAATTGCTGGCCGGGCAAACAGCCAGTTATCTGGTTCTGGTGGATGGATCGGATTCGACCGTCGCTGGCGAAGCGTTGAATGTTTCAAACGCCATTGCGTTACGCGAATCGTTGGAACGTTCGCAAAGCATTACAGCAGTCAGACAAACTCTGCCCATCGAAGCGCGCCCGAAAGTGTTGTTCAATCCCGATTCGAAATCGGCAAACTTTTTGATTCCCGGCATGATCGCCGTGCTGATGCAGATGATGACCGTGCTGATGACCGCCATCACCATTGTTCGCGAACGCGAACGCGGCACGCTGGATCAATTGTACATGACGCCGGTCAAACCGCTCGGGTTGATGGTCGGCAAAGTCGTGCCGTACGCAGTTGTAGCTTACGCCGAACTTTGCCTGCTGCTGTTTTTCATGCGCTGGGCGTTCGGCGTGCCGATTCGCGGCAGCATCCCGCTGCTGATGTTGTTGGTCGCGCCGTTTATTCTGACCATGCTCGGTTTCGGTTTGCTGGTTTCGACTCGCGCGCAAACTTATCAGGAAGCGACGCAAATGGCTTTCGGCACGATGATGCCTTCGATCTTTCTGTCGGGTTACATCTTTCCGATAGACACCATGCCGCCATTCTTTCAATGGATCAGCAGCATCATTCCGACGACTTACCTGATTCAGATTTTTCGCGGAGTGATATTGCGCGGAGCCGAGTTGCAGGATTTGTGGAAACAGGGATTGATTCTGACCGGAATGAGCATCCTGATGATCACCGTGGCGGCTGTCCGTTTCAGAAAGAAAGCCGGATAAGGATTACTTTCAGATTGCGGGGCGAGCTGCCAGCTTGTCCCGGAGCATTCCACAGGAGTCACGCTTATGCCGATGATGACCGCTGACGAACTTGAATCGTTCATCGAAGCGCACTTCCCCAAAAAGGACAGTTTCAATTTCCGTGTTGAACTGGTCGAAGAAAAGTTCGTCCGCCTGCGGCTGAATTACGATTCGCGTCATCTCAGGCCTGGCGGAACGATTTCCGGTCCGACACTGATGACTTTGGCCGACACGGCAATGTATCTGGCGGTGCTGGCAATGATCGGCCCCGTCGCTTTGGCGGTGACGACAAACCTGAACATAAACTTCCTGCGCAAACCGTCTCAGCGGGATGTGATCGCCGAATGCAAATTGTTGAAACTCGGTTCGCGTCTGGCTGTCGGAGACGTGCTGATGTTTTCCGATGGCGAAGATGATCCGGTCGCGCAGGCAACTTTGACCTACTCGATTCCGCCGAGCCGTAATTGACTCAACGCTTTCTGACTTGGCCATTTCGTGAGTTACAATCCGCGCGATCTCCTGAACAATACAAACCCCGGAGGCAAACGAATGAAGTTTCGAACTTTAATTTTGCCAGCCGCAATTGCGCTGGTGACAATCGCCATGATGGCTTTTATTGATGGAAGAAAAATGACTGCACAACAACACATGCCGAAACCGCCCGTCGCCAAAAAAATTCCCAAGACAACACAGATTCACGGTTACACCCTCACGGACGATTACGCCTGGATGGTGGACAAGGAAAAGAAAGACCCCGAAGTGCTGGCTTATCTGAAAGCCGAAAACGATTACGCCGAAGCGATGATGGCTGGGACGAAAGACTTTCAGGATTCGCTGTACAAGGAAATGCTGGCGCGAATCAAAGAGACTGACGAAAACGTTCCTTACAAATTCGGCGATTACTTTTATTACTCGCGAACCGAGAAGGGCAAACAGTATCCGATCTTTTGCCGCAAGAAAGCTTCGCTGACCGCGCCGGAAGAAGTAACAATTGACATGAACCAGATGGCCAAAGGTCTGGCCTATTTCAACATCGGCGCTTACAAGATCAGTGATGACGGCAACCTGCTGGCGTTTTCGACTGACACAACGGGCTTTCGCCAATACAACCTGTTTGTCAAAGACCTGACCACAGGCAAGATCAGCGAAAAGATCGCGGAAAGAGTTACTTCTGTAAACTGGGCTAACGACAACAAAACGCTTTTTTATGTGCAGGAAGATGATGTCACCAAACGGTCAAATAAATTCTTCCGGCACGCGCTGGGCAGCGACAAACATGATTTGCTTTACGAAGAGAAGGACGAGCTTTACCGCATAGACGCAGACCGCACACGCAGCAAGGCTTTCATCGTCGTCGGCTCTGTCAGTTCGACGACCAGCGAGATGCGTTACCTGCCCGCAAACAATCCGACCGCCGATCTGAAGCTACTCTTGCCGCGCAAGGAAAACCACGAATATTACATTGACCACATCGGCAACAGTTTCTACATACGCACTAACGATCAGGGCAAGAATTTCCGTTTGGTGAATGCGCCGGTAAGCGATCCTTCGCCGGCGAACTGGAAAGAACTGATTCCGCATAACAAAGCTGTGATGATGGAAGACATTGATTGTTTCGCCGATCATTACATAGTCAACGAACGCGAAAACGGTCTGCCCAAAATGCGCATCACCGATTTGAATAGCGGCAAAAGCCATTACCTGGAATTCCCCGAACCGGTTTACGTCGCTTATCCGGGTCAGAATCTGGAATTCAAAACAACCTCTTACCGCTTCAATTACGAATCCTTCATCACTCCGGACTCAGTCTTCGATTACGACGTTAAAACTCAAAAGCGCGAGTTGAAGAAACAAAATCCTGTGCTGGGCGGTTACGATCCGAAGTTGTATAACTCCGAGCGCATTTATGCTACTGCATCGGACGGTACGAAAATACCTGTCTCGCTGGTTTACAAAAAAGATTTGAAACTTGACGGCAAACGTCCGCTGCTGTTGGAAGCATACGGATCGTATGGTTATCCCTACGACGTGGATTTTTCATCAAACCGATTGAGCCTGCTCAATCGAGGGGTAATTTATGCTACGGCGCATATCCGCGGAGGCGGCGACCTGGGCAAGGAATGGCACGATCAAGGCAAGATGATGGTCAAGAAAAATACCTTCACCGATTTCATCGCTTGCGCCGAACATCTGGTCAAAACCAAATATACCTCTTCTGACCGATTGGTTATTACCGGCGGCAGCGCCGGGGGATTGTTGATGGGAGCAGTAACCAACATGCGTCCCGACCTGTTCAAAGCCGTAGTTTCTTACGTTCCCTTCGTAGACGTGATGAACACCATGCTTGACGCTTCCCTGCCACTGACCGTTGGCGAATACCTGGAATGGGGTAACCCAAACGAGAAAGCGGCCTACGATTACATGCGAAGCT
>CAYRQB010000418.1:0-4647 GCA_964426025.1 uncultured Heliomicrobium sp. | reverse complement strand
GACCAAACACAAAAAGCCGAAAAGGATAAGGCAAAAGAGAAAGAGTTATTAGAATCAGTAAGAAAGACTTGCAAGTTTATGATGGATTTAGGAATCTCTGCCACGCTGCAAGATGTCGCTGAGGTTGTAAAAGCTGATCAGATGAAGGTTTTTATCGCTCTCGCCAAATTGAGCAGAGAAGAGCCAAGCTGGATAACCATTACTATTGATATTTATTGCCCACATGATCGAGCTTACATAGGTACTTACCCAGAGGGAATTCCCGAAATCGTTACTTGCAAACAAGGTCAAATTCATCCGCGTGAAGAACTCTTATTTTCCTGTAAAATTAGTAGATCGCAGTAAAAATTGACGATACTAATCTCAATATAAAACTCATAGGGGTAAACATGGCAAAATCCGAAATTGATAGTTTCAGAACTGACGCAGAAAAACGAATGGAGGCAATTGCCGCAGGCCTCAAGCGGACAAATCAAAACATGCGTTGTGAATCAGGTAATTGATAGTGATAGATTTGTGTTCAACTTTATATTTGCCAACGGCACAGAAAAGTTGGCAGTATGGGATAGTGGCGTTGGGAGCGATGAAGAAATCATTGCAGAACTCATCAAGCAGATCCAATAAATTATCGAAATCAGACCAATTGATCACGCGTTAGATTGAAAGTTCGGCATAACTCTTGGATGGCTAACTCGGCCAGCATCTTTTATGTTCGAGCATTGGCTTACGCCGGATTTTCATGCGGTATTCTTTTCCGTAAATCGAGAAATGACTTTGCCATTTTCTATCCCAAAACATCCTTGACCTTACTTTCGAATCTTCGTGTGACACTCTCTTTCAGTCGAATTGGCTAATGACAACCTCACGATCAGGAAAGCTTGCGACGAGTTTCAAATGGCCTCCCATAGCGGAAACATATTTTCTCAGCGTGCTGACGTAGATGTCGCTTTGGTGTTCCATTTTGGAAACCGTGCTTTGATTTGTTTGCATTGTCTCCTTCAACTGTTCCCGAGTTAGATTGAGCGCCCGACACAAATCCTGTATGGCGAGTTCGGCCAACATTTCATCAGTTCGAGCTTTGGCTTGCGCCTGATTTTCAGGCGGCATTCTCATTCGTAATTCGTGGAATGGTTTTGCCATTTTCTACCCAAAAATATCTTTGACCTTACTTCCAAATCTGCGCGCGGCGCTTTCCTGTTGTTTCTCTTCAATCGCCGCGAATTGTTCCAGCAGTTTGCGTTGTTCGCGGGTCAGGCGGGTTGGAGTAACAATAGTCGTCACTACGAACAGATCGCCGCGCCCGTGGCCTTGCAGAGAGACTATGCCTTTGCCTTTCAGGCGGAAGATCGAGCCGGTTTGAGTGGCTTCGGGGATGGTCAATTCTTCTTCGCCATCCAAAGTGGGAACTTTGATTTCCGCGCCCAGCGCGGCCTGGCTGAAAGTAATGGGAACGCTGACGTACAGATTGTTGCCCTGGCGTTCAAACAGTTCGTGCTCTTTGACGTGAATGACTACGTAAAGGTCGCCGTGTCCGCCGCCGTTGCGTCCGGCTTCGCCTTCGCCAGCCAATCGCAAACGAGCGCCTGTGTCCACGCCCGCCGGAATCTTGATTTCAATTTCCTGCTCGTTTTCAACGCGTCCCTGGCCGAAACAGGTTTTGCATTTGTTGACGATCATGCGGCCAGTTCCACGGCATTGATCGCAAGTGCGGCTGACTGAGAAAAAGCCCTGTTGGAATCGAATCTGTCCGCTGCCAGCGCAGGCGTTGCAAGTGACTGGCGAGGTTCCAGCCGCCGCGCCCGATCCGTTGCAATCTTCGCAATTTTCCAGGCGGGGAATGGAGATTTTGGTTTTGTACCCGGCTGCGGCCTGTTCCAGACTGATTTCCAGATCGTAGCGAAGGTCTGAACCGCGCTGCGCTCCGCCACGGCGTTGGCTGCGTCCGCCGCCGAACAGATCGCCGAAAATGTCTCCCAGAATATCTTCGAATCCGCCGAAATCCGCGCTCGTCCACGGAGCCGATGCCGCAGAACTTCCGACTCCGGCGTGGCCGAAGCGGTCATAACGCGCGCGGCTGTCGGCGTTCGATAACACGCCGTAAGCTTCGTTCAATTCCTTGAACTTCTCTTCGGCTTCGTGATTGCCGGGGTTGCGGTCAGGGTGGTGCTGCATCGCCAATTTGCGGTAAGCGCTTTTCAGTTCCTGATCGTTTGCGTTGCGGCTGACGCCGAGTACTTCGTAATAATCTCGTTTGCTCAAGTTTGTTTTCCTCAAACTACCCGGTGTTGATACAGTCGGGCTAAATTCAATCGTTATCGTAACCTGTACAAAGCAGGTCTGTCGCCCCTCACGGGGCTTGATACGAATCTATCGTCCACACCCCCGCTCCGCACGGGGCTATCATCTTGCGCTCCTTCGTAGCTAAGTCGGAAAGAAGTCTTCTATACATTAAGCACGGAGCTATTATCTTGCGCTCCTTCGGAGCTGAGTCGGAAAGAAATCATCTGTCCGTTATTTCTAAAACACTGTCAATTTGTTGTCTTGGGGAAACGAGTCAATGCAATAGCTGAGTCAGAGAGCTTTATCCGGCTGCTTTGTCGGGCGCATCGGCCAGAGCCTGTTCCAGCGTTCGAGCTATGTAATTCACTATTCCGATCATTCGCGCGTATTCCATTCTGACCGGGCCGACTACGCCAATGGTTCCGACAACTTGATCGCCGTATCCATAATACGAAGTGATGACTGCGCAACTTCTCAAGCTGGGCAGACTGTTTTCCGCTCCGATGCGAATGGAAACCGGCTGTGGGTTGTTGTGGCCGCTCAGACATTCGGTGAGGATTTTTATCAGGCGGCTTTTTTCTTCAAACACTCGCAACAGTTCGCGCATGCGGTCGGTGTCGGAAAAATCAGGTTTTGAAACGATGTTCGAAGCGCCTTCGATGAAAACATCCGGCGAATCTTCCGGGTTGTCGGTCAATCCGCTGTTGCAAATCATGATCGTGTTTTGCAGCAGACGGTCGTACAGAGCTTTTTCTTCGGACAATCTTTTCAGCAATTCGGCGCGGATGGCCGACAAACTCAATCCCGAAAAATTGGCGTTGACGAAATTGGCCGTGCGGTTCAATTCGTCCTGGGTCAGGTCTTCGTCAATGCGAACCACGCGATCCTGTACCAGACCCGCGCGGGAAACCGTGATGACCAGAATCCGGCCATCGCTCAGCCGAACAAAATCAATATGTTTGATGACATCGTGCGCGATGCTGGGCGAAACGACTATGCCGACGCTTTCTGAAAATCGCGAAAGCAGATGCGAAGCTCGCGACATCACCTGATCCGCGCTGGCCCATTCGGCTTCGGGCGAATCGCCGCGCATGCCGATTTGAATTGCCGTTTCGTCGGATTCGGACAGCCCGGTTTGCTGAAGGATGTGGTCAACATAAAACCTGTAGCCTTTGTCGCTGGGAACTCGCCCGGCGGAAGTGTGTGGTTGCACCAGGTAACCTGCGTCTTCGAGTTCTGAAATGACGTTGCGAACCGTGGCCGATGACAACCCTTCGCGCGTAAGTTTGGAAATAGCGCGAGAGCCGACCGGTTCGCCGGTTGCTATATGCGCCTTGATCAACAACGCCAGCATTTCCCGGCTTCGTTCATCCAGTATGTCCAAACTGCTTCTGATCATAGGTTTAAGTCCAGAACCTGCGTCTTTGATTTATTACCAATATTTATCGAACCGGAAATTAGCACCGCGCCGGAAAAAGTGTCAAGCCAATCGCCAAAACTGAGCCGGACGAATGAGCGGATAAAAATGTTGAATATCGTGTTATCAAGAAATTTGATTAAGGCCGGAACGCTAAAGTCCTGAGATCAGATTTTTGGCGGTCTTGGCGGCGAGGGTGATTTTCTCGAAATCAATACCGGTTTCGATGCCTATGCCGTTCAGCATGTAGATCACGCTTTCGGTGGAAACATTTCCGGTCGAGCCTTGAGCAAACTGGCATCCGCCCAGATTGCCGACGGCGGAATCGAAGATGTTCACACCCGACTGCATTGCCGCGAAGATGTTGGCCAGCGCCATTCCATGCGTGTCGTGGAAATGTCCGGCCAGGGCTTTATCCGGCCAGCGATCTTTCAGAACTGTAAACAAGTCGTAAACCTGATCCGGCGTAGCGCGTCCGACCGTATCGCCCAGGCAAACTTCGTCAGCGCCGAGTTTGAATAGCTGATTGGCAAGATCAAGAGTTTGTTCATTTGCGATTCGGCCTTCGTACGGGCAAACAAAAGCGACGGCGATGGTTCCGCGAATCTGAACGCCGTCAGTTTTAGCTTTTTCGGCGATTGCGGCGAAATGCTTGATCGAATCGGCGATGCTCATGCCGACGTTCTTTTGATTCATGGATTCGGTGGCGGCGACGACAAAGCCGATTTCTTTCAATAAGCCTGTGGCTTTCGCCCTGTCATAACCTTTTTCGTTCGGGATCAAAGCTTCCAGCGTAACGCCGTGAGCTTCGGCGTTGGCGCTGACAGAGGCCAGAACCTGTTCGGCGTCGGCCATTTGAGGAACCCATTTTGGCGAAACGAACGAAGTCGCTTCAATGTGCTGAACGCCCGCAGCAATCAGCGCGTTGATCAGTTCGATCTTTTTCTCCG
>CAYRQB010000417.1:3264-4669 GCA_964426025.1 uncultured Heliomicrobium sp. | reverse complement strand
CCCAACAACGCATCGCCGCCGCGCGCCGCACCAATTCGCCGCGCCTGAATCTGTCCAACCTCAGCCTGACGGAATTGCCACCAGAGCTTTTTGAACTGACCAACCTGCGCGTCCTGTGGCTGAGCGACAATCAACTCCAAAGCTTGCCGCCGGAGATCGGGGCATTTCGCCAATTGGTTCGTTTGCGGTTGAACAGGAACCAACTCGCCGTCTTGCCGCCGGAGTTTGGGGAACTGACAGAGTTGCGCGAACTCTGGCTGCACGATAATCAACTGGAACGTCTGCCCGATGAGTTCTGGCAATTGACGTATTTGCGACAGCTAGTGCTCAGAGGCAATCGTCTGACCGAACTGCCCGCTACTATCGCACGGTTGCAAGAATTAGAACTGTTGAGTCTTGGCAGGTGGTTCCGGACCAATAACTCAGATAGAGAGAATCAGTTGACGGAAGTGCCGCGTGAACTGAGCGCGTTGGTGAATTTGCAGTCTCTGTCTCTGGACCACAATCAATTGACGGAAGTGCCGCATGAACTGAGCGCGTTGGTGAATTTGCGGTCTCTGGGTCTGTCTAATAATCAATTAACGGAAGTGCCGCGCGAACTGAGCGCGCTGGTGAATTTGCAGTCTCTGAATCTGCACAATAATCAATTGACGGAAGTACCGCGCGAACTGTGCGCGTTGGTGAATTTGTGGTTTCTGAATCTGCACAACAATCAATTGACGAAAGTACCGCGCGAGCTGTGCGCGTTAGTGAATTTGGAACATCTGTATCTGGATAACAATCAGTTGACGGCGGTTCCCGTCGAGTTCTCTCAGTTGAGCCAGTTGCGGTTTCTGTGGCTGGACAACAATCAGTTGAGTTCCGTCCCGGTCGAGTTCGCGCAGTTGAGCAATTTGCGGGAATTCAAACTAGGCGGCAACCCCGATTTGAAGATTCCGCCGGAAGTTGTTGGCGAAGGCACAAAAGCGCTGTTGGATTTCATCGGGCAGGGGCCGCAACCGCATTGGGCGTCAAAGATGATGCTGGTGGGTGAAGGGCGACACGGAAAAAGCTCGCTGCTGCGAGCATTGCGCGGTGAAGAGTTCGATCCCAATTTGGATTCGACGCACGGAATGCTGATTGGCCGATTGCCGTTGCCGCATCCGCGCCGCAACGGGATCGAAATGGAATTGAGCACCTGGGATTTCGGCGGCCAGCAGATTTACCACACCATGCACCAGTTCTTTTTGACCGACCGTTCGCTTTACGTGTTGGTGTGGGACGGGCAGCGGCGCTGGGAAGAATGCAAGATCGAAGCCTGGCTGGAATCGTTGGCTTTGCGCGCGCCAAACGCTCCGGTGATTTTGGTTGCCACGCATTGCCCCAAAGGCGGACGACCTGCTGACCCGCCGTTTGCTCAATTGAC
>CAYRQB010000417.1:0-3164 GCA_964426025.1 uncultured Heliomicrobium sp. | reverse complement strand
ATTACGGCTCCGGCTTCGCAAAAACGGCTGATGCGCTTCCTCAACGAATTGGGCGAAATCATTCATTACCCGGACAACCCGGTTTTGCGCGATACGGTCTTGCTCGATCCGGAATGGGTGTCGCAAACCATCAGCTTTGTGCTGGATGACGAAGAAGTGAAACGCGGCCTGGGATATTTTCGCCGCGAAACGATGAGCAGAATTTGGCGGCATCTGGATTTGGGAATGCCCGAACGCATGTTGAACCTGATGGAAGAGTTCGACTTGTCTTATCGCACGCTGGACGACCGCGAAATCAGCATCGTCGTCGAACGATTGCAGCAAGACCCGCCCGAAGATTGGGACAAAGAATGGAATGCGGTGCCAGCGCCATCCAAAGAAATCACGATGGAATTCAAACTGGAAACCGATCTGCCGCCCGGCATTCCTTCGTGGTTTATCGCGCGCCAGCATCAGTACACTCGCAACACTCACTGGCGGCGCGGAGCGGTCTTTGCCGATGATCGCCAGAATCCCAAACACTGGGCATGGATCGAAGCCTATCCCGAAAGAAGTCTGGTTCGCCTGACCGTGCGCGGCCCCGTGCCTCACGACTTTTTCTCAAGAATGCGGCGCGGACTGTGGGAAACCTTCAACCGATACGAAGGGTTGCGCGAAGGCAAATTCCGCGTGGTCGAAACCGTTCCCTGCTCTGGCCAACGTGACGAGAAACCTTGCACGAATGAATTTGAAGTCACCGATCTCAGCGATCTTTTGAGCGGCGATCCGCCGATTCATCAGTATCCCTGCATTCGATGTCGCACCAAGCTGAACATTCCAGAACTGCTGCTCGGCATTCGCTTTGAACCGACTTACGAAAAGCTGGAAGCAATTCACGCCGACTTGCTCGATACGCGCGAACGGGTCGAGGAAATTCACAGTCTGGTCAGCACGCTTCAGGGCGGCCATGCCGAATTGTTCAACGCCTTTCAGCACATCGAAGAAATGCAATCGCCTTATGTTTTCGTTTTGCGAACCGGCGCTTATGACAGCGACCTGACCGGCCTGTTTCACGGCACTGGGCTACGCGGAAACGCGCTGAGCGAAATGCGCCATCGTCTGTGGAAAGAAAAGATGGAGTTGCAGTTGTATTGCCAACATCCGGGCGAATGGCATCCGCTGGGTTACAACCGTGGCAAAGACGATCCGGCAACCGGTTTGTATCAAGTCGAAGTAAACGGCGAGTTGTTGCTGTTGCTGGCGCCTTACCTGCCCAAACTGACCAAGCTGTTGAAATACGCCAAGCCATTTGTGCAGGCGGCCAAAGCGATGGCCGGATTGCCGCCGATTGCCGATGAAGTGGAAGGATTGAAAGTACTGATCGAAGGCGACCACGGATTGATGGAACGTCTGGTCAAAAATCTGCCTTCGCCGGAAGACCTGACCAAACAACTTCGCGGGTTGGAAGATTCGCCTGAAGCCAAGATGACGCGCGGGCTTGGCGACGCCGCCAATCCGACGGAAGCTCGCGGCGCGCTGTTGCGGCAATTGCGACGGCTGTTGCTGGAAAAAGACAAAGACCAGATTTGGGGCGGATTGCAACGAAAGTACGTCAAAGCCGAAGGCCATCATTTGTGGCTCTGCCCTGATCATCTGGCGGAGTACACGCAATAAGCTGCCTCGTCAATCAATTGCCGATGTTGATCGTCACGGTGTTGGCGGTCTTGCCGTCTATCGTCACCACGACATCCACGTTGCCGCGCCCGCGAAGTTCCAGCGGAAGTTTGATGTTCATTTGATCCAGTCCCGCCAGGCGCGAATGCGCGCCCAGAAAAGTAACTTCAGCCTGAATGCCGCCAATCGTTACTCGGACGTTGCTTAAGCTGCTGCGGCGGCGAAATCCAGTGCCGTAAAGCACCAGAAAGTTCGGACGGCTGGCAGTGCCTACGCTGATGGCGCGGACTGAGCCGTCGGCGTTCGCCACCGATTGAAATGAAACTCCGTCGAAGGTTGTCTGCGCCGCAGGCACTCCGCGGCCATTGGCCGACAGGGTGAAAATGCTTGGCGTAGTGTTTTCAACCGCCACGCTTCCGCTGGCGATCAGATTGCCGCCGTTCATCACTTTGACCATAGCCGTTCCCGGATCAACGTTGGCGGGAACTACGTAATTGATCTGACCCGGCGACACGTACAACAACGAAGCCGAAATATCGTTGACCATGACGGTCATTCCGGCCATCGTCAACGGCAATGGGAACGAATTGGCGCTGGCGTTCGAATGTCCAAGCTGATTGCCGAAGGTCGCCGCCAGAGAATCAGGCGCGATGGATTGAACGTAGTTGGCGGCGTTGACGGTTTTCACGCTCTGCGTTGTCCCACCCCCGCCATCCAGCGTCGCATCAACGAAGCTGCCGAAATCCGTAGTCCAATACCATTTGTAAGTTGACGAAGCGTTGTACACGCGGCTGATGCCTATGACCTTGAAATTCGCGTTGAGCATCGCCGCGTTGTGACCAGATGAATTTCGCCACAGGTTGAACGTGCGCGCGGCGTCGCCATAACCGGCGGCGATGTTTTCTCCGCGATAACCGGTGTAGTTGTATCCGAAAGCGGTCATGCGCTGGAACGGATCGCGCCCCTGGCTGTCTGTGTGGCTGAAATAATTTCTGCCAGCCATATCCGCGCTCAACCAGTCAGCCGCGCGCGTCAGTGCAATCGAAACTCGCAAAGGACTCAATCCGTACTGAGCGCGGTAATCGTTGATCAATTTCAACGCCGCCTGCTCTTCGGCGTCCAGCGCAGGTGTTTGCCCGAAAATCGTCAGCGAAAAAATCAGTAGAATCAGAAAAGCGAAACTCGAACGAATGAACATAAATTTGTTTTTGTTTGGCACCATAAACACTTGCTCCGTCTGCCTGGTGGCAGACCTTTCCCTGCCCAATGCCTGAGCCGGATTTTCGGGATGCTGTTGGATTGATTGACGCGTTCAGGGTGAGATGAATTGAACGCGATTCGAGAGCGATGTCGCCGCGGGCTTCAGGCTCAAAGCTGAATGAGCGCGCGGGAATTGACGGTCAACGGTTTTCGGACAACGAATTTTGAAAGGGGTAATATAGAATTCAAGAAAATGTTTTCCCGCGGATGACGCGAATTAACGCAGATACTTTGGAAAAGGCTATTCTACA
>CAYRQB010000416.1:0-4683 GCA_964426025.1 uncultured Heliomicrobium sp. | reverse complement strand
CAGGCCGCGCAAGTACTCGGGCATCTCCTGCCGCAAGACCTGGCGCAGCACGGTTTCCGTTACCGGTTGATCGGTCTCGGAAAGATACTTCCGGAGCGCGTCGTTCATCATGGTCTGGTATCCGGTCCCGGCCCGCTCCGCTCGCGCGCGAAACGCGTCGAGCACGGCGTTGTCGATGAAGATCGAGATACGCGTCTTTCCCTTCTGCGGGAGAACCGCGCCGCGCTTGCCCTTGGAGAAGTCGTATTCAGCTCTCATACTGTTTCCGTTCCTTTCGCGTCGCGCGGCGCGCCGAGATCAGCCGGCAGGTGTCCTCGTGCTCCGTGTAGACGACCACCAGCAACTCGCCTGCACTGCCGAGCCCGATTGCGACGAAGCGCTGCTCGCCCTCGGCGTCCGGGTCCTCGACGGTAACCGCGAGCGGGTCCTGGAAGACGCCTTCGGCGTCGGCGAACGAGACCCGGTGCTTCGCGAGGTTCGTCGCGGCCTTCGCAGGGTCGTACAGGTACCGCACCGTCCGATAATATATATTTTGTATGCATTCCACAAGCCCCCGGTGCGCCACTCCGACGGGGCCGCCACCCGACGCCCTTGCGCCCGCGGTCGCGCCGACTTGCCCCCGGCCGCGCCCGGCGCTATGTTCCGCCTTCCCCCAAGTCGAACGCCGTCGGAGGCCGCCGTGCTGCAGGAACGCGCGGATGCGCGCGCATTTGCAAGGTTTCTTTCAGCAAACGCGGCGAACAGATGTAAGTGTTGCGGTGCATCTGGCCGAAGCGTATGAACTCAGCGTTTTCCAAACCCGGAATCAATTGCAGCACACGTTTTTGTTCGCCGTATTTGATATGACATTGAAAGCCGACGATGTTGTAAGCGTCGGCCATCAGGTTTTCCAGCCGCAACTGCACGCAGGCGTAAGCTTCGCGCCCGGTTCGCGGATCGGGCAATCCAACGGGTTTCATCGGGCCGAAACGCAAAGTGTCAACTCCACGCCGGGCCAGTTCTTCAATTGGTAAACAACCTTCAAAGAATTTCTCTTCGTTTTCCATCCCCGCGTGAGGCTTGACGGTTTCCGCTGTCGAAAGCGCTTCGTAAAATCGCAGGTATTCTTCTTTCGACATTGGGCAATTGACGTAATCGTCGCCGCCTTTGCCGTAACGGGCTGCTTTGAACGCGATGTCGTAATTGATGGTTTCGCCGTCAACGATTGGCGAGATGGCGTCGAAAAAATACAGGTCTTGTTCGCCCGTCAGTTTGCCAATCGCTGAAGTGAGCGACGACGAAGCCAGCGGCCCCGCGGCAATGACTGTGATTTCGTCGGGATTGATTTCTGTGACTTCTTCGCGGCGCAATTCTATGTTCGGATGATTTGACAGGCGTTCGGTGACCAGTTGCGAGAATTTATCGCGATCAACCGCCAAAGCTCCACCCGCCGGAACGGAAGTTTCGCGAGCGAGTTCGATCAACAGCGAACCGCCTGCGCGCAATTCGTCTTTCAACAATCGCGGCGCGCTATGTTCCTGTTCGGATTTCAGCGAATTGCTGCAAACCAGTTCGGCCAGGTTGCCGGTTTGATGTGCGCCGGTCGAACGAACCGGACGCATTTCAAACAACCGAACCTGAACGCCGCGTCGCGCAGCTTGCCAAGCGGCTTCAGAACCTGCCAAACCGCCACCAATTACGTTGATCACTTTTGTCTTCATCAAAAATCCTCTGGCAGCGATGATAACAAATGAACTTGCCAGTTGCATTTGGCGACTTCAGGCAATAAGTTTGCCGCTCTTTTGCAGTACGGGAAGCATAAGCGATCTGAGTCTCATGGGAGAGGCATTTTGAGAAAAGTGCAGGTCGCTTACGCTCCCCGTACCGCATCAAATTCCATCACAACATAATGCAAAACTGGAAAATTGCCGGAATCAATTTCGATCACATGCACATGGGCGATCTGCTGCGGATGGCGTTCAATCATCCGCGGGCTGAAATCGTAGCCATCTGTGACGAACGACCCGAACGGCTGCAACAAGCCGCCGCGAACTTCCACATCGCTGACGAGTGTCAGTTCACTGATTACCGTCAATGTTTGGAACAGACGAAACCGGATTTGGTGATTCTTTGCCCGGCGACTTCGCTGCACGCGGAATACGTCGAAAAAATCGCGCCGTTCGGAGTTCACATTCTGATGGAAAAACCTATGGCGGCTTCGCTGACCGAAGCAGACAGAATGATTCGCGCGGTTGAAAACACCGGCAAAAAGCTGGTCATCAACTGGCCGTTGTTTTGGAGCGCGTCTCACCGCACCGCCAAACGTTTGATTGACGAAGGCCGAATCGGCGAAGTGATCGAAGTTCATTATTACGGCGGCAATCGCGGCCCGCTTTATCACACCGCTGACAAGATCGAAGTCAGAACCGAAGAAGTCGCTCGGCAGAAACCCGAAAGCTGGTGGTACAAAGCAGCGAGCGGCGGCGGTTCGCTGCTGGATTATCTGGGTTACGGCGCAACGCTCGGCAGTTGGTTTCACGACAACAAAGCTCCGCTGGAAATCACGACGACCGTGGATCAACCGGCAGGCTTGGAAGTGGACGAACACAGCATCACCGTCGCTCGGTACGATTGCGGTTTGTCGAAGATGGAAACTCGCTGGGGCACGTTCACCGATCCGTGGACTCATCAGACGCAACCGAAATGCGGCTTCACCATCGTCGGCACGGAAGGAACCATTGGCAGTTACGATTACGAACCGACTGTGCGATTGCAAACCAAAGCGAATCCGGCGGGTGAAGCCATTCCGATTGATGTACTGCAACCGCCATTCGACAACGTAGTGAATTACTTCCTGCATTGTTTGGAGATCGGCGAAGCTGTCACCGGGCCGCTGTCATTGACGACCAGCCGATTGGGACAGCGAATTGTGGATACGGCTGTGATCAGCGCGCGCGAAAGACGAACCGTCGCTTTGATCGGATAGAAAACAAACAACTACGAATAGTCACGAATGACCACGAATCAGCATTCTTGGTTGATTAGTGAAAATTCGAGTTCATTCGTAGTTGAATTGCCTTCGACTTTCTATGGCTGAAACTTTTGCTGACGATTATGGATTGAGCAAATTATCCGCGACGAAGCGAATCGCCGCACCTGATTTGCCATATCAACCGGAGGAGCCAAAAGATTATCGTCCGGCGATTGGCCTGATCGGTTGCGGAGGAATTTCGGTTCAACATCTGAACGCATACCGCAGCGCAGGTTATCGTGTTGCGGCGTTGTGCGACCGCAACCATCATAAAGCCGTCACACGGCGCGACGAGTTTTATCCGCAGGCGAAAGTGTTCACCGATTACCGCGGACTTCTGGCGACAGGCGAAATCGAAGTGGTGGATGTGACGACGCATCCGGCTGACCGAGTTGAAATCATCGAAGCCGCTTTGCTGGCCGGAAAACATGTGTTGAGCCAAAAGCCATTTGTCACCGATCTGGCAATCGGTCAGCGATTGGTTGCGTTGGCTGAAGCTCAGAACGTCAAACTGGCTGTCAATCAAAATGGCCGCTGGGCGCCGCACTTCAGCTATATTCGCCAGGCGATTGCCGCCGGGCTGATCGGTGAAATTCAGAGCGTCAGTTTCACCTTGCACTGGGATCACAACTGGATCATCGGCACTGAGTTTGAAAAGATCGAGCATTTGATTTTATCCGACTTCGGAATCCACTGGTTCGATCTGGCGGTGAATTTTTTCGGCGCACGAAAGTGGCAAAACGTTTTTGCTGTTGCGACAAAGACAGTCGGCCAGCAATCGAAAGTGCCGATGCTGGCTCAGGCGGCGATTGAATTTGACGGAGGTATGGCTACGCTGTTTTTCAATGCCAACGTTACTCACGGTCAGGATGACAGCACCGTCGTCGCCGGAACCGAAGGCACGATCATCAGCCGCGGGCCGAGTTTGTCCGATCAAACAGTCACGCTGTTCACCGCAGACGGTTTTGCTCAACCGGAATTGGCAGGAACCTGGTTTCCAGATGGCTTCCACGGCGCGATGGCCGAATTGCTCTGCGCGATTGAAGAGCAGCGCGAACCCACGAACAATGCGCGCGACAATTTGTTCAGCCTGGAACTTTGTTTCGCCGCTGTCGCCAGTTCGATCAGCAAAACGCCAGCCCGGCCAGGACAGGTTCGGCAACTTTAGGAATGATTTTCTTCCACGAAGGCACACGAAGTTCCACCAAGAAACAGAAGCCTGGCTGGTTTTCATCGTGTTTTCTTCGTGTGCCTTCGTGGACGGTTTGTTTTCTTTTTTATGAACGCATCAATCACTTACTTTGAAAAAACGCTCGCGCTGCTTCATCACCTGCGCGAAACGCAACTCGACAGCATCGAGCGCGCAGCGGAAATTTGCGCCAACTCCATCGTCAATTCCGGCTTGGTCTTTCTGTTCGGCAACGGGCATTCGCGGATGATGTGCGAAGAAATGACTCCGCGTCAGGGATGTTTTCCCGGCTTCGTGGCGTTGGTGGAATTGTCGCTGTCGAATCACGCCGCGATCATTGGCGCGAACGGATTGCGCGCGCCGCTACATTTGGAAAAGTACGAAGGCTATGCCGAAGAAATTTTGAAAGGCTTCAAGTTCGGCGCGCATGACGCTTTCATAGTCATTTCGACCAGCGGCATTCGCCCTGTGATTGTCGAAATGG
>CAYRQB010000415.1:0-4703 GCA_964426025.1 uncultured Heliomicrobium sp. | reverse complement strand
ATAAGCCTTGACTGCGGCTTCGTTCAGAGCGCCTCGACTGGGTTCGACGACAGTGCCGATTTGCCCGATCATCGTTTCCACGCCGGTCTTCAGCGCCTTTGACGAAGACGGTTTCGGCAGAAAACGGTCAAGGATTGTTCTGGAAGCGATGAGCAGCAGGACTGAAACGACCAGAAAAGAAACGATTTGAACGGCGACGCTGGTAATGCCAAGCAAAGCCAGCAAAGCCGCGACCAGCGCGCCGATTCCGAACCAGAGCAGAAAAAATCCTGGTGTCAGAACTTCCGCGCCGATGAAAATGGCCGCAATGATGAGCCAGGCGATCCAAGCGTATGACATAGTTTTCGGCTGTTAAAGTTGACGGAAAAAATGCTGTTAAAGTTGATTGCCGGGCAATGCTATGCCAGTCGGAGTCGGTAGGCAAGAGAGTTGTTCGTTTGCCCGAAGATTCGGACAATCAGCGAGTTTGAGCAAGCAGCGGGCATCGGATGCGCGCTGCTTGCTCGCGTGCAAATGATAAAGGCATTGCTCAATCTCTTTGAGTGATGGTGAATGTGGCGCTGTAAACTTTCACCTCGTTTCCTGTGGGCTGACCGTTGTCGCCCATTGCCGAATAACTGAATTCCAGACGGTAAGCGCCCGGCGTCAGTTTCGGCGAAGCGTCTTCAGAAGGAAGTTTCAGCGTCAATTCCTCCCTTGCGTTCACTCTGAACATTCGCGTCGGAGTCAGCAATCGGCAGGGCATGACATTGACCCAATCGCTCGCTTCCTGTTTCTGAAGATTCAGGATCGAGCAAAACGATTTGTGATCCGTCGTCACGATTGCCTGTTCGGTATCGTTGTTGACTCGGGCGATGATTGATTCCACATCCTTATAACTGTTCTGAGTTGTTTTGACCGTGATCATATTTGTTGGTGGCAATGCAGCGATTACGAATGGCTGTGAAAAGATCGTGAACGAATCGCTGATCGGAATGTTGTTTTCCAGAAACTTGAATGTCAGCGCCAGCCTGTAAGTTCCCGCTTTTGGAGCAGGCATAGTGGCTGTCGGCAGAAGTTGAACGTCCATTCGCTGATTCGGCAGAACGTTGACCGGCAACGGCGCTCGCCTGAGCGGACAGAACGCCGTGTCGTTCCATTGATTGCCTTCCTGAATCTGCAACTGGACGATGGAGCAGAAAGATTTCAGATCGTAAGCCTGAATGCTTTCGTCGGAAGCATTGGTGACGACGGCGGTGATCAATTCGTTGACGGAATAACCGGAACGGTCGGGCGCGATTGAGATTCTGTTGGTTGCCGCGGGCAGGGAAGGAACCAGACCTTCCAACCGGCCATTGTAAATTGGCAAAGGACTGGCGGCTTGTGTGTTCAGATCGGCGGAAAAATTCAGCATCATCATCGCCACTTTGATGTCTGTCGTCGAACGGGCAATCAGGCGGTCGAATGTGCTGGGGACGGTTTCGAACAAACCTTCCAGATGCCAAGGCTGGCGGCAATCGCTGCCGGTGTTGCATCGCGAATTGAAACCGACTGTCCCGCGCAATTGCCCTTGCAGAACGGCGCGACCATCCGGCGTGATGATCACTGCCGTGCCTTGAAAAGTTCCAACTCCATTGCTGTCGGCATTCAACTCGAAACTTTGCGAGACAATTCGGCTGCCGTCGGAAATGAAACTCTGCGTTTGATCGCATTGAGCGTTCGATCTCAGCGTCAGGTCAACTGATGTTCGCGTGACCGTCCCGCTGAAGATTTTCGATAAAGCCAAATGACCCGGATTTTGAGCCGAAGCTACAAACGATAAAGCAACGGCAGTCAGCACGACAAAGAAAATGTTTGCGATAAATCGCTTCATAACTGCCTCCTCGGTATATGAGTATGACAAGCTGCCAGCTTGTCATCTCAATTTTCATCGTTTCAGGGCATCGTAAAACGATTAAATGAAATTCGTGGAAAATCAGCAGTGCAGGCTGATAGCTCGCGCTACCGGTTTGCATCATTTTGAAAATGTTGGAATTTGAGAACTGGTAATCTGACGCCTGCAACAGACTTTGAGTTGGCTTTGCTATGGTTCGTAGTTCAAATTTGGCGCAAGCCAGCGTTCGACATCGCGGACTTCCATCGCTTTGCGGCGAGCGTAATCCGCGACCTGATCGCGTTCGATTTTGCCCAACGCGAAATACTTCGCTTCGGTATTCGCGAAATACAAGCCGCTGACAGAACTTGCCGGAAACATCGCAAACGATTCGGTCAGTCGTATGCCAGTGAAGCGTTCGGCTTCCAGCAAATCGAACAGCGCGCGTTTTTCGGTGTGGTCGGGTTGAGCCGGATAACCCGGCGCTGGCCGAATGCCGCGATATTTTTCCTTGATCAAACTTTCCAGACTCAGGACTTCGCCTGCGCCGTAACCCCATTCCGCTCGCGCTCGCTGGTGCAGCAATTCGGCGAAAGCTTCGGCCAGACGATCGGCCAGCGCTTTGGCCATAATCGAACTGTAATCGTCGTGATCGCGCTCAAACCGGGCGCAAAGCTCTTCCAAACCGATTCCGGCGGTGACGGCGAAAGCTCCTATGAAATCAATCCGGCCTGAATCGCGCGGCGCGACGAAATCACTGAGCGCCTGATTGAACTGTCCTTCGCGCTTTTCGGTTTGCTGACGCAAGGTGTGAAAAGTCGTCAGCACGCGCGAGCGCGATTCGTCGGCGTAAAGCTCAATGTCTTCGCCAACGGAATTCGCCGGCCAGAATCCGTAAATGCCATTTGCACGCAGCGAACGGCGGCTGACAATTTGATCCAGCAGGCTTTGCGCGTCTTCGTAAAGTTTGCGCGCCTGAGCGCCAACTTTCGGATCGTCCAGAATTCTTGGGAAAACCCCGGCCAGTTCCCAGGTGTGAAAGAACGGAGACCAATCAATAAAGGGAACGATTTCTTCCAGCCGGTAATTTTTCAGCAAACGCGTTCCGATGAATTCGGGCTTGGCGATTTCGGTTGTCGCCCAATCAATCGGCGTTCGATTGGCGCGAGCTTGTTCGATGGTCAGCATCTTTCGCTCTGCGCGACTGGCTTCGTGAGCTTCGCGGTCTTTTTGCTGCTGGCTTTGATTGTTGAGCGCGAACGTCGCTCGCGTTTCGGGGTTGATCAGCGCGCCGACGACCGGAACCGCCCGCGAAGCGTCCAGCACATGAATCACCGGCGGTTCGTAATGGTGAGCAATCTTGACGGCGGTATGAACCCGCGAAGTCGTCGCTCCGCCAATCAACAACGGGATGGTGAAACCTTCGCGCTGCATTTCGCGGGCGACGTGCTGCATTTCATCTAGCGATGGCGTAATCAAACCGCTTAACCCGATGATGTCTACTTTGTGTTCGCGCGCGGCGTTCAAAATCTTTTCGCACGGAACCATCACGCCAAGATCAATCACTTCGTAGTTGTTGCAACCCAGCACGACACCCACGATATTTTTGCCGATGTCGTGAACGTCGCCTTTGACCGTGGCCATCAGGATTTTGCCTTGCGGCTGGGACTCTGCAGTCTTTTCGGCTTCCAGGTAAGGCTGCAAGTAAGCGACGGCTTTTTTCATGACGCGAGCCGATTTGACGACTTGCGGCAGAAACATCTTGCCCGAACCGAACAGATCGCCGACTACGTTCATTCCAGCCATCAACGGGCCTTCGATGACGTTGAGCGGCTTGCCGTATTTTTGCCGAGCCTCTTCGGTGTCGGCGTCTATGTAATCCACAATGCCTTTGACCAAAGCATGCGACAGCCGCTCTTCGACCGTTCCGCTGCGCCATTCGTCTTCGACGACTTCGGCTTTGCCGCGCTGTTTGACCGATTCGGCAAACGTGACCAGCCGTTCGGTCGCGTCCGGTCGCCGATTGAGCAAAACGTCTTCGACCAGTTCCAGCAAGTCTTTCGGGATTTCGTCGTACACGGCCAATTGTCCGGCGTTGACGATGCCCATATCCAAACCGGCTTTGATCGCGTGATACAGAAACGCCGAGTGCATCGCTTCGCGGACGGCGTTGTTGCCCCGGAAGGAAAACGAAATGTTGCTGACTCCGCCCGAAACTTTCGCGCCGGGCAAGTTTTGTTTGATCCAGCGAGTGGCTTCGATGAAGTCCACAGCGTAATTGTTGTGCTCTTCGATGCCTGTGGCGACGGTCAGAATGTTCGGATCGAAGATGATGTCTTGCGGCGGGAATCCCACTTCATCTACAAGAATGCGATAAGCGCGTTCGCAGATTTCGATGCGGCGCTGGTAATTGTCTGCCTGTCCTTTCTCGTCGAAAGCCATGACGATGACCGCCGCGCCGTAACGCCGAATCAGCCGAGCTTGTTCGCGGAACTTCTCTTCGCCTTCTTTCATCGAGATGGAATTGACGACGGCTTTGCCTTGAGAGCATTTCAAACCGGCTTCGATGACAGACCATTTCGACGAATCAATCACGACCGGCACGCGAGCGATGTCCGGCTCAGAAGCGATCAGGTTCAGAAAATGCACCATCGCCTTTTCCGAATCGAGCATGCCTTCGTCCATGTTCACGTCAATCAACTGCGCGCCGTTTTCGACTTGCTGACGCGCCACAGCCAGAGCCTCTTCGTACTGATTGTTCAAAATCAGCTTGGAGAATTTCGGCGAACCGGTGACGTTGGTGCGTTCGCCAATGTTGACGAAGTTGGTTTCAGGGCGAATGGTTAGAGCT
>CAYRQB010000414.1:1999-4713 GCA_964426025.1 uncultured Heliomicrobium sp. | reverse complement strand
CTGGTTTTCTCTGACATCGAACTCGACCGCGCGGTCGAAGGCGCGCTGATCGCCAAGACTCGCAACACCGGCCAATCGTGCATTGCGGCCAATCGCATTTACGTCGAGCGAAGCATTTACGATCAATTCCTTGAAGCTTTCACTGCGAAGATGAAAGCGATGAAAGTCGGCGACGGTTTGGAACAGGGTGTTGACATCGGCCCGCTGATTGACGAAGCAGGATTGGCAAAAGCTCTGGCTCACATCGAAAACGCCGTTGCCGGAGGCGCTCGCGTGCTGTGCGGCGGAAAGCGTTTGGGCGACAGGGGCTATTTCATCGAACCGACCGTGCTGGCCGATGTCGCAGCCGATGCGCTTTGCATGCAGGAAGAAACCTTCGCTCCTGTCGCGGCCATCGCGCCGTTCGACACCGAAGAGCAGGCAATCGCGATGGCCAACCATTCTCCTTACGGATTGAGCGCTTACGCTTTCACTGGAAATCTGGATAGAGCTTTTCGATTGATGGAACAACTGGAAGCCGGAACCATCGGCATCAACGACGGCGTGCCTTCGACCAGCAACGCTCCGTTCGGCGGAGTCAAACAAAGCGGCTGGGGCAGGGAATTGGGCAGCGAAGGGCTGGACGCTTTTCTGGAAACCAAGCACGTTTCGCTGGGGCTGCAAATCTGAACGATCGGCGTGTAGAATCAAACGCCTGACGGAGGAAATCATATGAGTCAATACGGCGTTCAACTCAAAACAACCGAAGACCTTTTTTACGAGCTTTGCCGGCAAAACCCGGATTTGCGTCTTGAGCGCACGGCGAAAGGAGAGGTGATCGTTATGCCACCAACGGGATGGGAAACTGGCAATAGGAATGCAGAGATAAATCGTCAGTTAGGAAATTGGGCGAGACAAAATGCCGACGGTAAAATTGGTGAGTCTTCAACCGGCTTCAGGCTTCCCAACGGCGCTGATCGTTCGCCCGATGCGTCGTGGGTTGAAAAATCCCGGCTGGCTCAATTGACTCTGGAAGAGAAGAAAAGGTTTTTACCGCTTTGCCCGGATTTTGCGATTGAACTCCGTTCGCCAAACGACGATCTGGAAACCATCAAAGCCAAAATGGATGAATACGTCTCCTGCGGATTGCGGCTCGGTTGGCTGATTGATCCGGAAACTAGAACTGTTTACATTTACCGTCCAAACATCGCTGTTGAAGCGTTGAATGACATCACTGAAATTTCCGCCGATCCCGAACTTCCCGGTTTCACACTTGATTTGCGTGAAATCTGGGAGCCGCAAATTTAGAAGTCGAATTTATCAACGTTCGATTTATTGAAGATGAACGGCGCGCCCAGCATTACGTCGCTGCCTTTGACTTCGATCCTGCCTAACTTACCCGCGTTGATCAGATTGTCGCCCGCTTTCAATCTGCCCGCGCTCAATTCATTCGCCGCAAAAACAGTCAGATAACCCAGATCGAGCGTGTTCCACAGGACGAAACTTTCAATCACTCCGTCGTGAACGTATTGTTTGCAGAGACTAGGAATCGAAAGGCCTATGACTTTGACATCGGCGCGCCCGGATTGTTTGACGGCTTCCGCTGCTCCGGGAACTGCGGGAGCGGAGACGCCCATAATCAGTTTGACGTTCGGATGAACTTTCATCACGTTCTGAGCTTCGGCGAAAGCGCGGTCGCGGTCGTCGTTGCTGGGTTGAATGGCGACGAGTTTCAAACCCGGATATTTTTCAGCCAGACGCGCTTTGATGTGTTTGATCCATTCGTTCTGATTGGCGGCGCTCAAACTGGCGGTGATGATGGCGAATTCGCCTTTGCCGCCGAGTATTCGCGCGGCCTCGTCCATCAATGTGTAACCGATTCCCTGCGGCGTCGCCTGATTGATGAAGAAATCGCGCGCGTCGGCTTCGGCGTCCGCGTCCCAGGTGATGACCTTGATGCCGCGTTCGCGAGCTTTGCGCAGCACGGTTGAAATGCCCGCAGAGTTTTCGACCGAAACTGCGATGACATCAACACCACGCGTGATCCATCCTTCGACGACTTCGTTTTGTTTGGCCGGGTCCAGGTCGGTTGGGCCGTCCCAGATCAATTCGACGCCGAGTTCTTTGGCGGCTTCTTCAGCGCCTTTGCGGCAACTGACGAAGTAAGGATCGCCTTTGGCTTTAGGCATCATTGCGACAACGGTTTGTTTTGATGCCGTCGCCGAACTTGAAGTCGTGGCAGCGCCGCCAACGTTTTCTTTCAATGAGCGAACCAGCAGCCAGTTGCTGCCTGCGATCAACAAACCTGCGGCTATAATCGCCGCACAGATAAATGCAACTTGAGAGTTTTTCACTTCGAAATCCTCGGTTGGAGTCGAACAGACTTCAGTCTGTTTGATTGCAGGAACAGACTGAAGTCTGTTCCACGTAACGAACCTGTCAATACAGATGGTCGCGATCAGCAAAGCTCCGGTCAAAATCCCAGCCAGTTCGGTTGGAAGCGTCGCCAGCCGCAATCCGTTTTGCAGAATGACGATGGCGAATAATCCGAGCACTGTTCCCCACACGCTGCCGCGTCCGCCGAAGATGGAAGTTCCGCCCAAAACCACAGCCGTGATGGCGATCAATTCGTAACCGGTTCCGGCGTCGGATTTGGCCTGGCCAAGATGAGCTATGTAAATCACCGCAGCCAGGCTGGCGGCCAAACCGGACAGCACATAAGCCAGAGCGATTCG
>CAYRQB010000414.1:0-1899 GCA_964426025.1 uncultured Heliomicrobium sp. | reverse complement strand
AGCAAGCCGATCAGCAAAGTCAACAGCGCGGCAAGCCAGATTGGCACACCGGCGACTTTCCACATCCATCCGCAGGCGATGGCCGACAAACCCATCATCGAACCGACCGACAGATCAATGCCTCCGGTGATGATGACCGGCGTCAACGCCAAAGCCAGCAATCCGATTTCAACGCTCAAGCGAATGATTTCGAATCCGTTTGCGCGGGAAAAGAAATTTTCGCCGATGAAGCTGAAGAGCAAGGCTTCGGCGAAAAGCAGAATCAGCAACGCCCATTCGTGATTTGGAAACAAGCGTTGCCCTATAGGTTCTTCGGTTAAGAACGGCGCGGTTTGTGACATTCGATGAGTTCTTGATTTTGGAATCGTTTTACAGGTAATTGCGCGCGGATTATAGTTGCGACGCTTCTCAAATCCAACCGGTCAAAGCCTGTAGGCAAAAGCGGGGAAGCAATCAACCCCACGCAATCATTATTCACCGGCACTGCCATTCGGTTGTGCTGCTCTTCAACTGCACAGCCATTCTGGTGTGTGCCAGAACTTTCAGGAGGACAAAATGGATTTAACCGGATTACTTAACAACACGCTGAGCGGAAGCACTGTCAGCCAGATCAGCCAGGCGATTGGCGCCGACGAAAGCTCGACCAGCAGCGCGATTCAGACTGCTTTGCCGATGTTGCTTGGCGGATTGGCCAACAACAGCACTTCGGAACAGGGAGCGTCGTCATTGCTCGGCGCGATTGATCGCGATCACGACGGCAGCGTGCTGGATGATATTGGCAGTTTGATTGCCGGACAGGTCGGTGGCAGCACCGGCAATGGCGCTGGCATTCTCGGCCACATCTTCGGCGGCAGCCAGACTCCGGTCGAACAGGCCGTCAGCCAGTCCAGCGGGTTGGATGCCAGCAAGGTCGGTCCACTACTGGCGATTCTGGCTCCGATCGTCATGGGAGCCATCGGACGCGCGCGGCAACAGGGCAATGTCGGAACTTCCGATCTTGGTGGATTGCTCGGCGGCGCGGCTCAGCAAATGGGCGGAGGCTCCGATTTGATGGGAATGCTCGGCGGTCTGTTAGACCGCGACGGTGACGGTTCAGCGGTTGACGATGTGATGGGAATGCTCGGCGGAATGCTAGGCGGGCGGCGGTAAACGCTAAACTCATAGACAGGATTTTCACGATTGGATTTATCCTGAAAATCCTGTCTAACTCCCAAATATGTCTGATCTCAAATATCAATACGGTCGTCTGACTTATTTGCAGAAATCCACCGGCCAGGAGCGCGGGCGCGAAGATTGGTGGTTGACTCGCAATCGCGATAGCTCCACGACTATGCGCTGTCTGGCGATGACTTACGATTCGCGCTTTGTTCGCGATGTCGTTTACACGCGAGGTAAAGATGGTCACCCGACGGACGCTTTCATACGCTTGCAGATCGAAAACCAACTGACAGGGATTGGTTATTTTCGCGTCGAAGCCGACAAGCTTCGCGTCGTCGCTGATTGTTCAGAGACCGGCCATACAATCCAGACGCTGACGATTCCGCCGGACTTTTTTTCAATCCTTACGCACTCGGTGATGCTGGAAGGATGGACGGTTTTCAATTACGACCGTGCGGTCAGAGGCGAACAGACGCGAATCGTTTACAACACTTCCACCAGATGGAACGGCGCTGACGGCCCGCTGGGACGATTGGAAAGCTGCCGCGTCAACCTGCTCGGCGAAGAAGAAATCACGGTCCCCGCCGGAACTTTCAAGGCGACTCACTTCACGATTGATTCCGAAACAGTCAAAGTTCCGACTGCTCATTTATGGGTGGCGGGCGAAGACAAAATCCTGCTCCGTTACGATTGGGGAGAACTGGATCACGAATACGTGCTGACTTCGTGGAAGACTGAGAA
>CAYRQB010000413.1:0-4759 GCA_964426025.1 uncultured Heliomicrobium sp. | reverse complement strand
GTTGAGTTTGCGCAAAGGCCAGCGAGCCTTCGGCCTGACGGACGCGAGCGCGCATAGCGTCAATGTCTTCGCGACGAGGGCCTATGCGAACCAGCGCAAGGCTTTTTTCAAACGACGCAAACCTGGCGGCTTGAGCGTCATAACGAGCCTGAGCGTCGTCCAGAGTTTGCCGCGACAGAACTCCCTGCTCGACCAGCGTGCGTGTGCGGTTGAGCGAAACTCGCGCGTTTTCCAAATCGGCGCGAACCTGTTCCAGTTCGGCCTGGCTGCGAGCTTTCTCTTCCGGACGCGATCCGTTTTCCAGCGCGGCCAATTCCGCTTTTAGCGAATTCAATTGCCCTGTGGCTTCAACCACTCGCGCGCGAAACTCCTCGTCTTCCAGCCTGACCAGCGTCTGTCCCTTTTTCACCTTGTCGCCTTTTTCGACGCCGATCCAGGCGACGCGACCTGAGACTTTGGAAGCCAGTTCGATCTTGTGCGCGGCAACGATGTAACCGGTGGCGTTCAAAATCGTCGCGCTGGTTACGCCGCCGGAAGATGTTGTTGAAGCAGCGCGCACTCGAACAGTTTCGACTTCGACCGCCGGATTAAGTTTGATGTACGCGAAAATTGCCGCTCCAACCAATAACGACACGCCGAGGCTGAACAGAATCCACCGCCAGTTTCTCTGCCCTGAATCGTTTTTCTGTTTTGCGGAACGATCAATGCGAAGGCTTTTGATGTCCGCATCCATTGCGTCTTGTTGATCTGTGATTGCCATATTGCTTTAACTTTCTCGCAATGCCGTCAGGATTTCTTTTCGCGCAGCCGAACTGGCGGGAAACAATCCTCCCAAAGCTCCCATCACCAACGCGAATATGATTCCCGTCAGCATAATTCCCGGCGTGATGCGGAAATTAAAAGTGAATTCGCTGAAGGTGACGAAACTGCCGATTCCGGTGGTGAAGTTGTTGAGCGGCAAAACAATCAGACAACCGATGATGCCTCCCAACAAACACAGCAACAGCGATTCAATCAGAAAGCTGATCAGGATTCCGGTTTTGGAAAAACCCAGCACGCGCAAGGTTCCGATTTCAGCCGAACGCCGAGCGACCGCCGCATACATCGTATTCATTGCGGCGAAGCTGGAACCGACGGCCATAATGATCGCGACGAAAATACCAAGAAATTGAATCGGCGCGGCGGAACTGGTTTGCGATTCGTAATACGATTTTTCCGAGACGGTATCCACATTCAGACGTTGATCGTCAGAAAGGTCGTTCATCAATGCCTGCATCGAAGCGCGGTCGGTTGCGCGAATCAGCGCCGAACTCAATGCCGCTTCGCGATTCTGATCGGATGCCAGTTGCGCCAGATCGCAGAATATTTCGCTGTTGGCCGCCGAACGACCTCCGTCCATCACGCCGACGATACCCCATTCGCCGCGCCCGAAATCCAGTTTCGATCCAAGCCGGGCTTTCGGATAACGTTTGGCCAGCCCCTTGCCAACGACGAGTTCGCGCCGTCCGGGTTGGAACATTCGACCTTCGGCGATGCTGACGTATTCGCGCATGGCGAAACCGGTCGTCGTCAATCCGCGCAAACTGATGTTGATGCCGGACGGATTTTCAGGGCTTTCAAGAATGATGACCGTCACCAGTTCCAGCGAAGCCATCGGTTCGCCGTTCGGCAAACTGGCGATTCCCTGTTTGACCTTGATGGTTTGAAACTGTTCCTGAGTCATTGAGGAATTCAGTTCGGCTGTCGCTCCGTTGCGCGTCACCAAAATGTTCAACGGATGACCGGTGGCCGTGAGCGATGTTCGCAGGCCTTCGACCAGGGCGAAAACGCTGAGCAGCACGGCGACGGTCAGCGCAATGCCGAGCGCCGTCATAATGGTTGTCGTGCGGCGTACGATCAGGTTGCGTATGTTGTATGAGATCGGAATTTTCATAATCGTCTCAATCCGTGAATTTCAAAGCTTCGACTATTGAACGTCTGGACGCTCCCCAGGCTGGTATGAAAGAACTGACGAGGCCGATCATGCCGGCTACCGCCAAACAAATAAGCATCACCGATGGCGGCACGGACAGTTGACTGAAATCGGCGAAGGTAAAAGCGGACGGAGCCTGGCGAAGCAGCATGCAAAAACCCCACGCCAAGGCTAGACCAATCAATCCGCCAATCAGCGAAATGACCATCGCCTCGCCGACCATCAACCACAGCACTATGCCGTTGGTGAATCCAAGAGTTTTCAGCACTCCGACTTCGCGCACGCGTTCGCGCACTGCCATTGCCATCGTGTTGCCGGAAACCAGCAGAATAGTGAAAGTCACCGCCGCGCAGATCGAAAGCAGAATCAGTTTCACATTGCCAAGAAAAGCCAGAAAGCTGAGCTGGAATGCCTGCTCGGTTTCGGTCTTGGTTTGCGCGGGCGAGTTGCGGAACATATCGTCAATCGCTTTCGAGACCGTGTTGGCATCTTCCGCTCGTTCCATGCGAATACTGAAAGTGCCCACGACATCGCTGAACCCCGCCGTGGTTCTCAGGCTTTCATTCAGATATTTGTAGTGGAAGAAGAGGCTTTCATTGTCCGTTGTCCCGTCGTAAATGCCGCGAATGGTCAATTCCATCGTGACAGGGTAAATGTCTCCGACAATCGTTACGCGGTCGCCGATTTTCATGTTGTGACGCGTGGCCGTCTTGCGACCGACGATGCAACCCGTGCGGTCGTTGATGAATGCCTGCTCGTCGCTTTCCGTTAGCTTGTATTCCGGGTTGACCGTGAAAAACTTGTCCGCCTCCACCGCAAAGCGCGCGAAAAAGTTCGCCGGATCGCGAGCGTCTTTATAAGTGCCGCCGAACCATTGAGTGATCATCACTTCCTTGACGCCCGGAACCTGTTTGATCTGTGCCTGGTAAGAAAGCGGCAACGGATTGGCCAGCGAAACTCGATTGCGAGTGATCAATCGCAGCGCCTGATCTGCGGTGACTTCGGTGAAAAAGAACGTGTGATAGATCGTCAACAGCAATCCCAGCAAACACAACGAAGCCGCAATGCTGACGATGGTCAACAGGCTGCGACGGCGATTGCGAAAACTGTTTTTGGTAATCAACGGCAAATAATTGATCGCATTCATATTCATCACCTGCGTTTTGCTTATGCGGGAAAAGGATGTTTCAGTGTTGCACACGTAATACGGCAGTCATCAACAGTGTGTTTCAAATTATTTCGTAACTGCTCCGCCATCAAATGTTCTTATTATGAAATGCTTGTAGAGGTGACGGAACAAACGGAATGAACGAAAGAAACGGAAAAGGATATGGAAAAAACTTCCGTCTTTTCCGTTATTTCCGTTTGTTCCGTATTCTCCCGATTACCTCTTGAGTTACGATATTTCTACTTCACTGTGCCGAAAGTTCTTCGCTCCATCTCTTCGGTTCTCTTTTCATCAAACTTATATTTGCGCAAAAAATCATCCGTGATGTTAATGCCCAATCCCGGCGCAGTCGTGGGATAAACCGCTTCCTGGTCTCGCCGCAAACCTCCGATGACCATTTCGCGAAAGACCGCTTCGTCCGGTTCAAAGAATTCCAGAATCAGGAAATTCGGAATCGCCAAACAGGCGTGTATCGAAGCGATGGTGCAGATCGGCCCGTTAGGATTATGCGGGGCGACCGGGATGTAATAAGTGTCGGCCATCGAAGCGATCTTTCTGAATTCGGTGATGCCGCCGGTTCGCGCTATGTCGGGTTGAATGATACGAACGGCCTGACGTTCCAGCAGTTCGCGGAAACCATGGCGGCTGAAAATGCGTTCGCCCGTCGCCAGCGGAACGTTCGTCACACGCTGAACTTCGGCCATCGCCGCGATGTTTTCCGGCGGAACGGCTTCTTCGTAAAAGAACAAACGATAAGGTTCCAGCGCGCGAATGATCTCGATCGTTGATTTGGTGTTCCATCGTCCGTGAACGTCAATCGCGATGTCGTAATCCGGTCCGCCTGCTTCGCGCACGGCTTTGACCTGAGCGACGGCGCTTCGCAATTCCGGCTGTGTGACTTCGCGGTTCATCGGCGTCGTGGTAAACGGATCGAATTTGCAACCGGAATATCCTTTGGCCACCAGTTCTTTTGTTTTCGCCGCCAGAGCTTCGGGCGTTCTGGGAATTCCTTCGATCCAGCCGTTGGCGTATATCCTCAACTTCTGCTGCGCCAACCCGCCTAACAGTTTGTAAACCGGCACGCCAAGCTTTTTGCCGACAATGTCGTAAAGCGCAGTGTCAATTCCGCTGATGGCTGCCAGCACAATTCCGCCCATGCCGTTGTAGTAAAGATAGCGGTACATCTTGTTCCAAAGCTTTTCGATGTCCCAGGCGCTTTCACCGATGACCGAATTCTTCAGGTTGTTGACGGCGGTCGCGATGGGTTGAACTCCGGGAAAGTTCGTGCCTTCGCCCCAACCGACAACGCCGTCTTCGGTTTCCACGCGAACGAACAACCAGGGGCCGTAACCGCGAACTCCCGTCAGCAAATGAGGCTCGACTTTGGCGATCTTGAGCGAACTGTCCTGAGCCGCCGCCAATCCCGACCACGGCGCGTTGATCATGCTTCCCGAAGCCAACAAACCGCCGGTCAATCCCAGTGAAGCGTTCTTCAGAAAAGAACGACGCGGATATGTTCGATAAACATCTCCGTTTTTCAACATAGAGTTCCCCCAGTCTTTAGGCAGGGCAATCGCATCATAAATGTTGAATTTATTGAGTGTTGATTACCTTCAGCA
>CAYRQB010000412.1:0-4760 GCA_964426025.1 uncultured Heliomicrobium sp. | reverse complement strand
CCGGTCATCAGATTTATTGCTTTTCGGAAAGTCGTTTTCGGCGATTGGCCTGTTCAGGCTTGCCAAAAACGCGGCCATCATACGTGCGGCATTCTCAAAAATCAAATTGCGCTTTCGATCAATTGACCTCTCATCATCTTTGCTTCATCATCCCGACGAATTCAATCCAATCTCGCAATGATGACTTTCACGACCGATCAAACTATTCACTTGCGCCCTGCTGAGCCGGAAGACGCGGATTTTCTGTTTGAGCTTTATTGCAGCACGCGCGCTGAAGAACTGGCCGCCTGGAATTTGGAAGAAACGCAACAGCAGGTTTTCCTCGATTTGCAGTTTCGCGCTCAGCAGGCACATTACAATCAATACCCCAATCTTGATCACAGAATCATCCTTGAGAACGGCAATCGAATTGGCCGGATCATGGTTTCCAGACTGGAAAACGAAATCCGGCTGGCAGACATTTCTTTGTTGACCGAAGCTCGCGGAAAAAGTATCGGCGCGAAGTTGATCTCTGATTTACAAACTGAAGCCGGGCAATCCGGCAAGCCGCTTCGGCTTCACGTCGAAAAAAACAATCGCGCGTTGAGGCTTTATCAGAGGTTGGGATTTACAATCACAAACGACTTGGGGTTTCACTATTTCATGGAATGGCGACCCGCTCAAAATTCAGGAGACAAATAACGATGCTCGATTCACTTCATTATCAGGATTACTCTGCACACCTGAACAGCAAGTTCACCGTACAACTCAACGAAACTCAGACGATGGACATCACTCTGATCGAAGCCGAAGAGAAAGACCCTTCGCCCAGTCAGGAACAATTCATACTGCATTTCCAGGCTCCGCCCGAAGCTCCGCGTTTTCAAATGACCTGCAACGTTCGTCACGAAAAGCTCGGCGAAGGATGGATATTCCTGGTTCCGGTTGGACAAAACGAAAGTGGAATTCTGCTGGAAGCCGTCTTCAACCGTCCGAGGCAAGTCTGAGCGATGAGCGATTCTTTCGACGTTTCACTTCGACCGGCAACTGGGGACGACGAGGCGTTTCTGGTCAAAGTTTATCGCAGCACGCGAGAGCGGGAACTGGCGATGGTTCCGTGGACTGAGGAACAACGGGAAGCCTTTATCAAATTTCAATACGATGCACAGCTAAATCATTACCAGACCGAGTACCCGAATGCTGAACATTCGATCATTCTGGCTAACGGTGAACCGGTCGGCAGGCTGTTCATTGACCGACGCGATACACAGATTCGGATTCTGGACATTACTTTGCTGCCAGCGCATAAAGGCAAGGGCATCGGAACGCCTATCATCCGCCGTCTCATGGATGAGGCCGCCACAGTCAAAAAAAATGTCGGAATCAATCTGGATTTGTTCAGCACATCACATCGTCTGTTTGAGCGATTGGGATTCAAACCAACTGAAAAAACCGATTTCCACACTCTTTATGTGTGGAAACCGGACTGACAATTGAAGCTATTCCTGAATACGATTGAAAACTGCCTCATAAAATTGCCAGGGACCTTCCGGTTTGCCAACCTGAGTCAGAAAGATTTCAAATTCGCCAAGCGATTGGTGGTTCAATTCAAAAGTGCCCTGTCGCCTCGGTAATTCTTTGGTGGTCCGAAAAAGAATCGTGAAGCTTTCTTCCTGCCATTTTGCCTTGAATGCCGGATCGTCCAACTTATGCAGGGCTGAACCGCTGACACTTGGCTGCGTCATAGTCTCCACTTCAATCAGTTGCAGATAAAACTCTTCACCGTTCAGGCGAATGGTGAAAACCTCGCTGCGTAGGTCATAGAATTTCGATCTTGTCAGTTGGATTATCGGCTTGGGGGTTTGTAACTCACCACCAATTTTTTTCTGCCTTCCATCCTGAGCCAATGCTGTCAGATTAGCGCCAAACAAAAAACCCGCTGACATTAGTGTTGCGATTCCGGTGGCCAGGAATCTACGCCTGGGTTCAAAGGAAGACGCAGATAGAACTTTGGATTCTGGATTGGTATCCATTTCTTCTCCGTTGGTTTGAAATTCTATTTTTTTACCTTTAGCCCGCTTTCAGGCCATATTGAAATGAGCAACGATATCTTTGGAATGCGTTGTGAAGAAGATTTCCGTTGCTTGTGGCCGAGTCTAGTAAAGAGATTTCCACTGGTCAACATATCCGGAACATATTTCATTCCAGCCCCATCACAATTAGCAAACTATGTCTTGACTTGGCTTTATCCCACACCTAGAATCGTCCCGCCTTATCAATTGACAGCAAACGCTGTGATCCAAACTTAGTACCAACGCAGTTTCACTTTGTTAGCCCCTTTTCCCTGGACAGCGGTCCGTCTTGCGGAATCCTTATCAACCCATTCACGTTTCCGAATAACATTGTCAGCTTGATCGGTGAGTATGATGGCGGAATTTCATAGCCTTTTTACTAATTAGCTCATGCCGACAAACTGGTGAAATCATCACCAGAAGATGTTTCTTTCCAGCAAAGCTATCCAAACTTTGCCATGAATAGTTCGTTCAACAAGGAGACATTGAAAAATGGCAGAACCATTCCTGTCTGAAATCAGAATCATGTCGTTCAACTTTGCGCCCAAAGGATGGGCGTTATGCAACGGCCAATTACTCCCCATTAACCAAAACCAGGCGCTTTTTTCGCTGCTTGGGACAACATACGGCGGCGATGGGCGCGTGAATTTTGCGCTTCCAGACCTGCGAACACGAGCGCCGATCCACGTGGGCAACAGCCACACTTTGGGGGAGCGAGGCGGGGAACAAGCGCACACGCTGTCAATTAGTGAATTGACAACTCACACTCACACGCTTTTCTCTTCCAATGCAACCACCGGAGTCGTTGATCAGCCCGGCGGAAATCTGCCCTCGCGTGCCAGTGTCAATGCCTATGGTCCGGCAACCAGCCTCGGCGCGATGGATTCACGATCAGTAAGCGCTGTCGGAGGCTCACAGGCGCATAACAACATGCAGCCTTTCCTGACTCTGAATTTCTGCATTGCGCTGCAAGGCATTTTCCCATCACCAAACTAAGGAGAAGACAATGGCACAACCTTATGTCGGAGAGATCAGAATGTTCGCCGGCAACTTCGCTCCCGCCGGTTGGATGTTTTGCGAAGGGCAGTTGCTTCCGATTTCCGAGAATGAAACCTTATTTCAGCTTATCGGCACAACATACGGCGGCGACGGTCAAAGCACTTTCGCATTGCCCGATCTGCGCGGACGCATCCCGGTTCATATGGGTAGCGGATTCGTCCTGGCCCAATCCGGAGGAACGGAAACCGTCACCTTGACGGTTCAACAGATTCCGGCGCATACCCATCCTTTATTGGGTTCGTCAGGAAACGCTGGAGTGCAGACGCCAGCCGGAAATGTTTACGCAAGAGGATCAACAGACCTTTACACAACCCAATTCACGCAGGCGGTCATGAGTCCGCAGGCAATCGGGCCAATCGGCGGCAGCCAGCCGCACGAAAACACTCAACCATTTCTGTGCATCAACTTCATCATTTCACTGTTCGGGATTTTCCCGTCGCCAAGTTAAGGAGAAAAAATGGCTGATCCTTTTGTTGCTGAAATCAGAATCTTTCCGTTCAACTTCGCTCCCAAAGGCTGGGCGTTTTGCGACGGGCAGTTATTGCCGCTTTCACAAAACACCGCCTTGTTTTCGTTGCTTGGCACGACTTATGGCGGCAATGGAAAGAGCAATTTCGCCTTGCCCGACCTGCAAGGCAGAGCGCCAATGCATCCGGGTCAAGGTCCTGGTTTGTCGTTACGCGACCTGGGAGAAACCGGTGGCAGTGAAACCGTGACCTTGCTCGAATCGGAAATTCCCTCTCACCCTCACTCACTGGTGGGTGCGGATGAACGAGGCGATACGACCAACGCTGTCGGCTCTTTGCTGGGCACTGGCACTGACATGTATGCGCCCGGCGCTGCCGGATCGCCGATGGCTCCCACGGCGCTTCCTCCTGCCGGAGGCGACGCACCACATAACAACATGCAACCATACTTAACCCTGAATTTCTGCATTGCGCTTCAGGGAGTTTTCCCACCACGAACTTGAGCAATTCTGCTTGAGCATTTTGAAAGTGGCGATTGCTCCCGCAATCTTAAAAGAGTAATCGTCACTTTTCGACAAAGCCTCAATGCTACAAACGAGGCCTATTTCCATTCTAAGAAAGGAGACTTAACAGTGCCTGAACCATTCCTGGGTGAAATCAAAATAGTGGCATTCAATTTTCCGCCGCGAGGCTGGGCGTTTTGCGATGGCCAGATTCTGCCAATCAGTCAGAATCAATCGCTTTACAGCTTGCTTGGCACAATGTACGGAGGCGACGGGCGCACGTCATTCGCGCTACCTGATCTGCGCGGACGAACGCCGATACACTTCGATGCCCCTCACCCGCAAGGGCAAAGATCGGGCGAGGCGACACATTTACTATCCGTAGCTGAGATACCAACGCATACCCACACTCTCAACGCCTCTGTTGCCACCACTGGCATAGTTGATCAACCGACAAACAATCTGCCTGCCCGTGCATCGGTCAATGCCTACGGTCCGGCATCCCAGCTTGTCGCAATGGGAACGTCCGTAATGAATACCGGCGGATCACAGGCGCATGAAAATATGCAGCCTTATCTGGCCCTTTATTTCTGCATTGCTTTGCAGGGACTGTTCCCGTCACGCAACTAAGTTGCTGAACATTGGAGAAAAGTCATGTCAGAACCTTATGTCGGAGAAAT
>CAYRQB010000411.1:0-4762 GCA_964426025.1 uncultured Heliomicrobium sp. | reverse complement strand
TGCAATCGGGCGACAGGTTCAAATACGAAGAAGCGGGCGGCGACCCGCTGAAACTTTCCGCGATCATCTCTGCGATGAAAGCGAGCGGAGCGATTGACGAAAACGGATTCGCTTCAGCCGAAGCCTGGTGGCAGGCGACGCGCGATCATCTTTATGTTGATCCGCTCAGGCGATTGGCCGACGGTTTCAATCGTCACGTCCAAAACCGCGCCGACGTAATCGTCAGTTACGAAGACGGTTATTTGCTGGGCAGTCCCGTGCTGAGCGTTCTGGCGGAAATGCGCGCGACTCATGGAAATTTGCTGCGCGGCGAATCGGAAGGCTTTGCCATCTCGACGCGGCAGGAACTCGGCGCGGCAGTTCGCGGCAACGAACTCAATCGAATCTTCTCGCTCGATCAAAGGACGAAGGGCGTAAAAGCCGAAAGCTTCGTCAGCGGAAACGGGCATTGCCAGCTTGGCCCGGCGCTGGCTCGCAGTTTTATGCAGAGCGAAGAAATCAAGTAAGTGGCTTGTGCGATAACGAGTCGTAATCTTACCGGGCGGGGTAACCGCTATCACATGAACTCATCCATCAACTCATCAAACAGTTCCTTGCTCATTTCCAGCTTTTGTTTGACCAGCGGGCCGTTTTTCAGCGCCGGTTCGCCGTCTTCATAAGTCGGCTGCTGGCTTTGGTAAAAAACGCCGATGGGGATGCGGTCGCCCCATTCGAAAGATTTCGTCATAGCCGACTCTACATTCGCCGCGTCGTAACCTTCTTCGGTTTCCAGCTTGTAGACTTTTTTGCGGAAGTAATCGTAGGTGTTGATCTTGTTATAAGTCACGCATGGGCTGAAGACATCCACCAGCGAGAAACCTTTGTGCGCGATGGCTCCGGCAATCAGGTCGGCCAGATGTTTGTTTTCGCCGGAAAAGCCGCGCGAAACATAAGTCGCTCCCGATACCAGGGCCAGCGCCACAGGATTGATCGGCGTTTCGATGTTGCCGAGCGGGGTTGATTTGGTGCGAACTTCTTTCATCGTCGTCGGCGAAGCCTGCCCGGTCGTTAATCCGTAAATCTGGTTGTTCATCACGATGTAGGTAAGGTCCAGATTGCGCCGCATGGCGTGAATGAAATGGCCGATGCCGATTCCATAACCGTCGCCGTCGCCGCCCGTGATGACCACGTGCAAGTCAGTGTTCGCCAGCCTGACGCCCGAAGCCACAGCCACCGCTCGCCCGTGCAAACTGTGAACGCCGTAAGCGTGAATGAAGCCCGGCAGATTCGACGAACAGCCGATGCCGGAAACGATCATCAAATCTTTAGGCTGAATGCCCAGCTTGCCCGACGCCAGCTTCAACGCTTGCAGCACGCCGAAATCTCCGCAACCGGGACACCAGTCGGGATCAACAACGCTTTGGTAAGTTGAAATCGGAAGTTCAAGAACAGCAGCCATTTCGTTCTCCTCTAGTTTTCAGACAGTAGCCGGCGAATGGCCGGTTCCAGAGTTGGTAAGTCCTCGGTGGCTGTCTTCCATACCACCAACAAATTCACACCGAAATAGTCATGCGTCAGCTTGTCTCGCATTCCCGTTATTTCTCGCCATGGGATCTCCGGATGAGAATCGCGCACCGAAAAAGGTATTCGTTTGGTTGCTTCGCCGATGATCTCCAATCCACGAACAACCGCAAACACTGTTTTGTCGTCTTTGGAAAACTCTTCGAAGTTCATGCCTGCGACAAATCGAGTAACCTTTTCTATCGCATCAAGGATGTCTGCCAGAAAATCAATGTAAGAGCGCTTTGCACTCATACCTGCACCACCTCAGCCAGCACTCGTTTGCCAATTTCCGGTTTCAGCGCGTCTTGCATGACCAGGTCAACTTTAATTCCTAGTAGATCAGTCAGGTGATTTTCCAACTCGATGAATTTCAACAGTCCGGGTGGTTCTTCGAATGCCACCAGCAAATCAAGGTCGCTGCCCGGTCGTTGCTCGCTGCGCACGTAAGATCCGAACACGCCCAGCGATTTCACCCGGTATTTTGTAACGAGTGAAGGCAGATACTGTCGTAGCCGTGCCAGTATTTGAATGAGATCAGTCTTTGTATCCATCGAACCATTCCTTATGATCTAAATTCAAAGCGTTGTTGTCACAAAGAATATCACGAATGGATCGAACCGGTTTCCACGCCGATTCGCAATTCGCCTTCGGGCTGATCGTTTTCGCGCCCGATCATTTCCACCAGCCAGACGCGCTCGCCGTCGCCGTTCACTTGTTCAATCTTCGCCGGTCGAAGCTTGTCGGCCAGATGGACGCGAATGTGGTGATAAGCCATCTCTCGCGCTTCGTCTTCTGTGACTTCGGTTGAGACCTGTTTGCCTTCCAGGATTGTTCTTACCTGTTCGACGACGTGATGCGGTTCGAAAGGCTCGCCGTCGTATTTCAAAACCAACCCTGTAACGCTGAAGCCTGTTTCGGCGCGCAGGTGGCGGGCGAACTGGCCGGAGTAGTTGCACTCGACGCAAATCGTTCGTTTCGATTTGCTCAAAATCTCAGTGACTTCCTTCGCGTGGAACGGGTGCAGATATTTGAGCTGAAGGTGATTGACGCGCAGGCCTTGCCGGGTAAGGAAGACAATGGCTTCGCGTATCACGCCTTCGGTCGAACCCCAACCGATCAGTGTGAGATCGGCGTCCGCAGGGCCTTCCAGTTGCGGCGGAGGCAGTTCGGCCAGCACGGCTTCCATCTTGCGCATGCGTTTTTCCTGAATCTTGCGGCGAACGGGCGGAACGGTGAAGACATCGCTGATCGTCACGCCTTCTTCGTCGTGGTCGTCGGTGGCGGAAACAAACATTGCGCCTGCAGTGCCGGGCAGCGCGCGAGGCGAAATGCCGGATTTGGTGAAAGCGTAGCGTTTGAATTGGCCGTTATCTTCCGGCCAGTCAGAGACTATTTCGCCGCGTTCGATTGGCACATCGTGGCGTAACGCGTCGGCTTCGATTGTTTCGGGATGTTCCGACAACAGCAAATCGGAAATGATCGTCACCGGCAGTTGATATTTTTCGGCCAGGTTGTGAGCCTCGACCGCAGTGTAATAGCAATCGGTCGTGTTGGTCGGCGCGATGATGACGCGCGGGTAATCGCCCTGCGAAGCGCCGTAAACCTGATTCAGATCGGCCTGTTCGGTTTTGGTCGGAATGCCTGTCGAAGGGCCGCCGCGTTGAACTTCGATGAAGACGACCGGAGCTTCGATCATTCCGGCCATGCCTATGGCTTCGGTCATCAAGGCGAAGCCGCCGCCCGAGGTCCCGCACATCGCGCGAACTCCGGCGTGACCTGCGCCGATGGCCATGTTGGCTACGGCCAATTCGTCTTCGCACTGTTTGACGACCACGCCGCACTTCGCGCCGTGATTGGCCATCCAGTGCAAAATCGAAGAAGCTGGAGTCATTGGGTAAGCCGAATAGAACTTGCATCCGGCGGCTACTGCTCCGAGCGCGAATAATTCATTGCCGGTCACGAACGGGCGGCGAACGCGCGTGAAATCCCATTCGTAACCGAGCGGAACGAAATTGTCTTTGGTGTAATCGAAACCGGCGCGGGCAAGGCCGACGTTCTGATCAACAATCTCCTGTCCCTTGTGTTTGAAAGTGTCGGCCAGAACTTCGGCGGCCATATCGAAATCCAGATTGAGCAGGAAGAGCAGCGCGCCCATCGCCACAGTGTTTTGCATGATGGCCGGCAGTCGCCCGAACGGTTTCAGCAATTCGGCGATTGGCAGCGGAACCGTCAGCACGTTGTCCCCGACCAGCGCCGTCGGGCATTTCAACTTGTCTGAGTTGTAGATGATTGCGCCGCCGAAAGCGACTTCGCGCGCGTGTCGTTCAATTGAATCCTGATTGAGCGCAATCAAAACGTTCAGATGATCGCCATGCGTTTGGATTTTTTCTTCCGAAACACGCACTCGCAACCAGATGTGCCCGCCGCGAATGACCGACTGATAGCTGTTGTAAGCGTACAGGTAAAGTCCCAATCGGCTGCATGTTTTGGCCAGCGTGTCGCCGGTTTTGTCCAGACCGTCGCCTGCGGCTCCGCCTATGCCAATGGTGACTTCTCTGCGTGGGGTCATAAGAAACTCCTTTCGGAATTGATCATGAAATGTCAATCGGACTCTCCGGCTGGGCGGTTAAACCTCGCCTGAGAGATTGTCCGCGTCAAAGTAGGACGAGTAAGAATGGAATGAATGCGTGATAGATGATCCCTACTGTGATTGAGCCAATCCCGCTCAATAGGGCTGAAAAGTGCGGGTATCCTACACCCGTGCGCAAAGAAGGCGCAAGATGAGTTGATTTTCGGTGGCGGGCTATTCTTGTGATGCTATCTGAAAACAGGGACTTCCGCCCACGAAGTCACACGAAGCAAACACGAAGAGGCCAGTAAACTTCGTGCTATCTTCGTGTGGCTTCGTGGGCGGTGTCATTACTCTTTATGATTCGGGCGATTTCAACGCCTAATGACGACTGAACTGGTCAAACCAAGTTGGCTTCTGTAAAATCCCGTCTTACTTCATCCTTTCTGTTTCACAAATTTCAGGAGAATAAAAAATGTCAACAGCAGGCCAGGTTAAAGGAAAGCTTGCGATATTGGTTGGCGGCGGTCCGGCTCCGGGCATCAACTCGGTGATCGGGTCGGCGACGATCAAGGCAATCAACGAAGGTTTTGAAGTTCTGGGAATTCAGGACGGTTTCAAATATCTGGTCAGACGCGATCCGTCGTGCGC
>CAYRQB010000410.1:0-4837 GCA_964426025.1 uncultured Heliomicrobium sp. | reverse complement strand
TCCCAGCCGTCGAACGACTGGGCTAACTGTCGCTTCGAACGCGGCTGAATAAAGATAGATTAAATGGATTCTCGCATTGGCTGTGACGCGTGCTGCATCGCGCCTTCGATAACATCTCTGATTCCTGGAATGCCGGAAGACAAACCCGCCGGAGTTCGTCGCGTTCAATTAACGCCGGACAATCGGTGTCAATTATTCGGCAAACCCGAACGTCCGGCGGTCTGCATCAGCCTTAGCCCGAGCGAAGAAATGTGCGACGTCAATTATCAGGAAGCGATGGAACGGCTAACCAAACTGGAACAACTCACCTTGCCGGAATTCGCTCGCTGAAAAAAATCGGCCTCTCGGAAAAAATATTTGCAGTTACTGTCGAATTCCCATCCTCTGATTCGTTTATAGGTCGGAAGCGGCTGAGAGCGTACAATACCGCTCCCACATTGTTCGCTTCCGCGATGGCTTGCAGCCGTCAATAAATTCAACAGAACAAAGGAGAAAAACTCATGCCGCAATTTATGCTCATTTCACAGGATTCGACGGAAATGCCCGAAGGCCTGGAGATCACACCGGAAATGATTCAAGCGATCATTCAGAAATACAGCGATTGGGCCGACAAGCTTCAGCGATCCGGCCATCTGCTCAGTTTGAACAAACTGCGTGAAGACCCAGGAAAGAACATTTCTGGTTTCGGCTCCAATCAGGTCGTCACCGATGGTCCCTTTGCCGAAACCAAAGAGATCATCGGCGGTTATTGGATCATCAACGCCGCGAATTACGACGAGGCCGTCAAACTGGCCTCCGATTGTCCGAGTCTGGAATTCGGCAGTCGCATCGAAGTCCGCGAAGTCGAAGACCTGTCGGCATATTCGGGCTAAACCAAAACTTTCCGACATGATTGGGCAAGGTGAAATCAATCCTGATAAGTCCTGTCTGTTTTTCAATTCGCGATGATTGATGTTTCGGATAACAAGGTTTCCGGTTTGGTTGATCATCTGTTCCGCCATCAGGCAGGACAGATGATCGCCACGCTGGTTCGAGTCTTCGGGCCTCGTCATATTGATCTGGCCGAAGAGGTAGTGCAGGAAGCGCTGGTCAAAGCTTTGCAGCTCTGGCCGTATCGTGGAATTCCCGACAATCCTTCGGCCTGGCTGATTCAAGTTGCGAAAAATCGCGCGCTGGATTTGCTGCGTCGGGAAACTTCGTTGCAGCAAAAATCCGAAGAAATCATTCGGGCATTCGCCGCGCAGGAAACATTCGCCAATCGGAAGTCCGGGCAAGAGCGGAGCGCAGAGATTCCTGATGGTTTGCTGGACGACACATTGGCAATGGTTTTTATGGCTTGTCACCCGGCGCTTTCTCGCGAAGCCCGCGTGGCATTGACGTTGAAAACCGTCGGCGGTTTCGGAGTCGGCGAAATCGCCCGCGCTTTTCTGGCCAAAGAACCCACGATCTACCAACGTTTGGTCAGAGCCAAACGATTGATCCGTGACGAAGCGATCACGTTTGAATTGCCATCGGATAAAGAGATGTCTGCGCGATTGGATTCCGTTCTGGAGGTTATTTACCTGATGTTCAACGAAGGTTACGCGGCGCACAGCGGCGAAAACCTGGTCCGTGCCGAATTATGCGACGAAGCAATTCGGCTTTGTTCATTGGTTGTGCAGCACAGAGCGACCAATTTGCCCAAATGCCATGCGTTGTTGTCGCTGATGTTTTTTCAGGCGGCCAGGCTGTCGGCTCGCGTCGGCGAAAGCGGCGAAATGAATCTGTTGGACAAACAGGATCGCAGCCGTTGGGACAGGCGATTGATGGCGATGGGATTTCACGAACTTGATCGAAGCGCGGCGGGCGAAGAATTCAGCGAATATCATTTACAAGCCGCGATTGCTTCCTGTCACGCGGCGGCGACAAGTTACGAACTGACCGACTGGGAACAGATCGTCAGGCTTTACGATTTGCTGGCCGAGTTGAACCCTTCGCCGGTCATCGCCCTGAACCGGGCGGTCGCCATCGCCAAACATCGCGGAGCCGAAGCCGCAATGCATGAAATCGAGAAAATCGTTTCGCATCCGGCCTTGCAGCATTATTACCTGTTGCCTGCAACGCTCGGCGAATTGTGGCAGGAGCTTGGCGAAAACCGTAAAGCGGCGGATAATTTCCGCCAAGCATTAAGTTGTCCGTGTTCTGAACCGGAGCGGCGCTTTCTTGAAAGCAGGCTCGCTGCGGTTTCCGACCAATAGCAGTTCCAACCTTCTGGAGGAAATTATGGGCAAGATCAACGTGGGACGTGTTCTGCTCGGCGGTCTGTTGGCAGGAGTAGTTTTGAACATAGGCGAATTCGTCCTGAATGAAGTGATTTTGGGACAGGCAATGAAAGATGAATTCAGCAGGCTCAATCTGCCCCAACCGGATACTATGTTCATTATCCGGGTAACTGGCATCACCTTCCTGCTTGGAATCGCCATCGTCTATTTGTATGCGGCAATCAGACCGCGCTTCGGAGCAGGAATGAAGGCCGCCGCTTGCGCAGGCCTGATCGCCTGGTTTTTCGTTTACCTCTATGCCGGATATGTTTACTCCGCGCTGGGAGTAGTGTCTTCCAGATTGTTTCTGATCAGCCTTCCCTGGGGAGTGCTTGAATATGTTCTCGGCGCAATTGCCGGGGCGTGGCTGTACAAAGAGGAGTGATCTTGTTTTTCGGTGAGGGCAAGGCCATTGTTCTTGTCCTCACCCACCAATTGGAGAAGAAAGAAAATGAAAAGCACGCTGTCAATTTTTATCGCAATGATCTGTCTGTCAATCGGCATCTCGGCGCAAGCGCCTAAGCAGGTTGTCACAGTGCTGAAAGGCTTGGACCCGGTTGAACTGGTCAAAGGCAATGAAGTTCAGGGGCAGGAAAATTTGTCTGTCGTTCGCATCCGTTATCGTTACCTGTTCGCTTCGGAAGCCAACAAGAAAGCCTTTGAAAAATCGCCGGACGAATATCAAATCCAGTTTGGCGGAGGTTGCGGACAAATGGGTAGTCTGAGCGGGGCGGGCAATCCCGACCGCTTTCACGTTTTCAACAAACGCATCTACATCTTCGCTTCTGAATCCTGCCGCAATTCATTCAAGAAAAATCCTGAAGCTCATATCGAATCCGCCGATGCCATGCCAATGGGATCAGCCGCTGAAAAGAAGCGCGGGCAGGAATTGATCGCGCTGGCGCTGAAAGGTTTTGGCGGGACAGGCAAAGTTGACGGCGTCAAAAACTATCAGGTGAAAATCAAACTCGGTTACAAGCAGGACGACAAGGTCTTGGAATATCCGCAGACGAAGACCTTTATTTTCCCGGGACGTTACCGCAATGATTATGACTGGGGAACTTCGCAAACCGGAGACGTGTTGGCGGCGGGCGAGGCCGCCAGCATTTCCCAAAACTCATCCGGCAATAACACCTGGCAGCGAGAAGAACCTGTCAGAGAAGCGCTTGAACGCAAGTTGTACCGCGAACCGCTGGCGATATTGAAAGCCCGCAAGGAAAAAGGCTTCGTCGCATTCGCCGCCGGAAACGGCAAAGTCGGCGATGCTGATGTCGAATTGCTCAAAGTCGGTTTCAAAGGAGCGACTTCCACACTCGCTATTGATCCGAAGACAGGGCGAATCCTGCAAATCGCTTATCGCGACCGCAAGGGAGCTTACGGCGACGTAGTCGAAAGCTTTTCAGATTTCCGCGAAGTTGACGGGCTTGTGATGCCCTTCGGCGTCAGCGAAAGTTTCAATGGCAAGGCGCTCAAAAGCCCTATGACCTCCATTGAATCAATTGTGATCAACGGCAATCTCGACCCCAAACTGTTTGCCGTCAAATAAAGGAATTACTCAGATGAAAGCAGTCGCGCTGTCCATCTTGTTGGCGCTGTTCAATTGCGCATCGCAGGCACAAACAAACAACCTGCAATCAGGCAAGCCCGCGCCAAAGGAATCGGGGCAGGAAAAAACTGCCGCCGATGAATCCAAACCGCCGCAATTCAATCTGGACAAATACCAGATCGGCTTGCTGCGCAAAGGAGCAACCGGCGTAACCGTAACAAAGGAAGAAGCCGAAAAGATTCAAGCCGGACACATGGCTCACATCAACAAAATGGCCATGGATGGAAAACTGGTTGCCGCCGGACCGATGATGGATAACGGCGATTTGCGCGGCATCTTTTTGTTCAAAGCCTCATCGCTGGATGAAGCCAAAGCGCTGGCCGCCGAAGACCCGGCCATCAAAGCCGGAAGATTGCGGATGGATTTGTTTTCCTGGTATGCGCCAAAAGGCATCGGCGTCAAACTGATGGAAGAATACAAAAAGAATCCCAAGATGCCGATGACGATGACGAAACATCATTTCGTGCTGCTCAAACGCGGACCGAAATGGACGGCTGAATCAACGCCCGAAACGCAGAAGCTGCAGATTGAACATCTGTGGAACATCCGGCGGATGCTGGATTCAGGCAAGATGTCCGCAGCCGGCCCTTTGGAAAATGCCGGAGAAGTGGCGGGAATTTTCGTCTTCGCAACCGAATCCGCGGAAGAAGCAAAAGCATGGGCGGAATCCGATCCGGCCATCAAAGCCGGAAGATTGGTTGTGGAAATTCACCCCTGGCTGGTGGCCAAAGAAGTCTGGCCTCAATAGCCTGAAGAATGAAACTGATCAAAATCGGCGAATTGGACAACATAGAGACAGGTAAGGAAAGACAGGATTTACAAGATTCGACAGGATTGGCTTCAAAGTGGTTCAACCAAAGTTTTGATCTTGTTGAATCGTAACTGCTCAGGCCATCGAATAAGCCTGCAATGAAAAGCTGGAAAATGACGG
>CAYRQB010000409.1:0-4845 GCA_964426025.1 uncultured Heliomicrobium sp. | reverse complement strand
GGGAAGGATTTCGACTTCTGCGCCTTTGGCCAGACGGCGGCGAAGCGCTGCTTCATCCAATCCCATCATCTCGTCGAGTTTCAGATAAACCACTCCGCCGGTCATGCCCGAACATAACCACGGGCCAGGATCGCCCAGAACCAGACCGCGTCCCGAAGTCATGTACTCAAACGCGAAGCCTTTGATGTTCGCGCGCGAAGCAATGCAGCCGAGATCATCGCGCAGCGGTTCGCGCAATCGCCCTGCAACGATCAGATCGGCTCCTGACAAGCGTATGCCCGCGCGCGAATCTGCGTCGCCGTGAACTATCAGCGTTCCGCCCTGAGCGCCGTAACCGAAGCATTTGCCGACCGAACCGTCAACGCGAATGCCGTCGTGGTTCATGCCTTTCAGAATGGCGATGGTTCCGCCGCAACTGGATTTGGCGGCGCTGTCCTGCACTCCGCCTTCGACGATGATGTCAACGCCGTCAATGTTGTAAGCGCCAAGGCCATTGCCTGTGATCGAACCTTCGGTGAAATGCAACATGGCATATTTGAAATGCTCAGGCATTTTGCCGCGAAACTTTTCGCGCGACAGTTTGCCCGACAGATGCGTGCCAAGCGAGCGGTCAACCGATGAAACCTTGTCGTCTTCGTAAATGGCGATTGATTTGCCGCGTTCGATCAGATTCCAGATTTCATCGCAAACCAGTTTGGTCAAACTGGTGCGCGGGCGATGGCTGCGGCCAATGTGGTCTTCGCGCAATTCTTCCGGCTCGTAACTTTCGGTCAGCTCGACGCCTTTCAGCAGATATTCCAGATCAATCAGATCGTTGCCGCGCGTCTGTTTCATCAGATCGGAACGGCCAACCAAATCCTGCGTTCGCGTGTAACCCAACCGATTAGTCCAGATGCCTATGTCGTTGATGACCTCTTTGAAAAAGTTGACTAGCGCGTCAACCGATTTGTCGTAATCGCGCGGAGTGTATTTCTTCGCTCCGCCGTTCTTGGCGTCTTCTTCGGTTTTGAAATGCGCTGTGATGCCGACGTGACAAGTGCCTGTGTTGCATTCGCGGCAACTGGTGCAACCGACCGCGGCCATCGCCATCGTTCCGAAACCGACACGATTTGCGCCCAGCAGAATCAGCTTGATCGCGTCCGCGCCGGATTTGATTCCACCGTCGGCCCAGACTTCGACGCGGTCGCGAAGTCCGGCTTTCAGCAGGGCGCGATGAGCCTCCTTGACTCCGATTTCGACAGGCATGCCCACGTGACGCAATGCGTGTTTGCGAGCCGCACCGGTTCCGCCGTCGTAACCGCTGATGGCGATGATGTCTGCATGAGCTTTGGCAATGCCGGTGGCAATCGGCCCGATGAAAGGAACAGCCGGAATCTTGACCGAAACTTTGGCGTGCGGATTGGCGGTTTTCAGTTCGGCGATGACCTGAGCCAAATCTTCAATCGAGTAAATGTCGTGATTGTTCGACGGCGACAGCAGGTCTATGCCGCGCGGAGTGTGACGAGTTTGCGCGATCAACTCGGTGACTTTGAAACCGGGCAGATGGCCGCCTTCGCCTGGCTTGGCTCCCTGCCCGATTTTGATTTCGATGAAATCGGCGCAATTCAGCAAGTGTATGTTGACGCCGAATCTCCCCGACGCCACTTGCTGCCCGCGAAATTCCTTGTACTTGCCCATCATGTCCGGAATCTCGCCGCCTTCGCCGTTCATGGCGACGATGCGCAACCGTTTGGCGGCTTCGGCGTAGGCGCGAAAAGTCGTTTCACCCTGAGAACCGAAAGACATCGCCGCGATGAAAATCGGCGCGGAGTGATTGCCGATTTTGGTGTCGGCCTGATTGCGCGTGACAATTGCGCGTTCGGTCAAATCCAGCAAATGACGAAGCGAAACCGGGTTGTTGCGTTCGATCTCCGACAGCTTTTCGGTGAAGTTGTCGTAACGTTCTTCGCGCCGAGCGACTTTGCCAGCCGCGCTCCAAACATAAGGCTGGCGGCGGTATTCGCGCATCAAACCCGAAGTGCCGTTGAGTTTCGCAGTTCCGCCTTTTTTCGCATGCGTCTTGCGGGCTTCCAATCGCGCGCGCATTTCCGCGTCCAGCTTTGCCAGATTCAATCCGGCGTGATCCGAACCGCAGTAGTTTTTGATGCCGAACAAATCGGCGATTTCCGGCGACAAACCAATCGAAGCGAACAGGCGGCCATAACCGTCCAGTTCGTGAACGCCCATCGTGGACATCACTTTTTCAATGCCCGTGTGGTTCATTGCGAAAAGATTTCGCAGAGCTTTCTTTGCCGAATCGGCGTCAACCGCATCGCGAAGCGCGACTTCGTACATCGCATAAGGATTGACGGCGTCTGCTCCGCAACCCAGCGCAAAGCAGATGTCATGCAGGTTGCGAATCTGCCCCGTTTTCAAAACCAGGCTGCATTGACGGCGCAGGCTATCTTTCTCGCCTATGTTTTCATTCGCGTCCGCCTGACCGCTGACGATGTCCGAAGTGATGGCGCAACCTGAAACCGAAACTTCCAGCGAATTGTTCAAAGCCTGATCCACAGCCGCCAGCGCCAGATGCGCGTCAACGAAAAGTTTGTGATCGTCGTAAGCCGCCGAATCGTCCAGAATCAGCATGCTGACGCCTGATTGAACGGCTTCGCGCGCTTCGGCCTTGATGCGATTCAAGGCTTCGGCCAATGTTTCGTTTTCGTCGTAGGTGATTTCAATCGTGCGAGCGGAAAGTCCTGAAGGCGCTTCGCCGATTCCGGGAAGCTGGCTTCCCTGCCCCGATCGAAGTTGGCGCAAACGGGCTTCGGCGGAAAATGGGTTGGCTTCGGTTTGAACCGATTCGGCGAATTCGCGAGTGATGTCTTCAATCAGACAAGTGCCGAATTCATCGGCGACGGCGCGATGCGCTGTCATGAACTTGCGATCGTCGCCATCAATGCCGCCCAACAGAATCGGCGATTTCAATTCGATCTGTTGGGTCATCGAACCGCCTGCGACCAAAGTCGGTCGGCGGCCAAGAAAAACTCGAACCGAGAAATGATCGCCTTCGCGGACGCGGTCAATCGCCGGGTTTGTGACGACGGCGACGCGTTCGTGGAAATAATCAGCCAGGTTGCGGCGGACTTTTGAAAACGCCGCCAGCGGCCCGTCGTATCCCAAACCTGAAAGCGGGTCTTTGCCCGTGACCATCGTCATCAGGTTGTCCACTTCTTCTTTGGTCCAACCCATCGCGGCCAGCGCGGCGGTTGCGGCCAGCGTGCGTTCGATCCTGATGGCGCGCTCTTCCTTTTCATCGCTGATGGCCAATGCGTCTTCGGGCGATTCGTTTTCGACAATCAACTCTTCGTCCACTACTTCCTCTTCAAGCTTGAAGGAGAAAAAGCTAGCGTTCATCGTCGCTTCGTTGAGTTTGCGGAAATCGTATCTTTGCGACGAAAGCTCGAAGATGCGTTGCTGCATTTCCTGATGTTCGTAAACATCAACGCCGACATCGCGCCGAAGCAGCAATCCCATCTTTTCGCCTGGAGCCAGCGGACGCGGATCAACGCTCATATCTTCCAAAGGCACGACGCCTTTTTCAGATGAAGCGAAGTATTCCTTTTCCGTCACGCCAAACCACAGCGGACGCAAACCCAGCGCGTCGCAACTGAAAACTATTTCGTCGGCTTCGCGTGCGATGATGGCCGCAGGCCCCTGAGCCATAGAGCCAAGAGCGCGGCGGAAATAACGATGAAAGCCTTTCATCGGCGAATCGTATTTTTCGCTCTCGCTCCAGACCGGCGGGAAGATGATTTCGACAGCTTCCATCAATGACAGATCGTAAAAAAACATCAGGCATTCAACAACGCGGTCAAGAATCTGCGAATCGCTGGCCTGAGCGGGCAATTGCAAACCGAGCGCGGCGGCTTCGCGCGTCAGCCGATCAATCGAATTGATTTCGCCGTTGTGACCGAGCGTCGAAAACATCTGAGCCTTTTCCGCCGCCGAATTCGTGTTCGTTGAATATCGCCCGTGTCCGAGCGTGATGGCCGATTTGAATTCCGGCCTGGACAATTCAGGAAAGTATCTGCGCAGAGCTTCGGCGTCGCCGCGAACTTTGTACACTGCTGTGTGATTGCTCAGACTGGCGACGTGAACAGGCAGTTCGCGTTCAAGTTGAAGTTGCACCTGATAAGTTTCGCGGTTGCCCATTCGCCGCGCGCCGCGCGGAATGGCGGCGACCTGCCAATACAACGGTTCGTTTGCGCGTCCCAGCGGCCCCAGAGCTTCGTGCCTGACCTGCGCGTCCTGAGCGATGACGACTTCCATTCCATGTTCGGCAAAAATTTCCTGAGCGCGGCTTTTGATCTTCTGGTAATTGACTTGCTCAGCGGCGGGCAGCAACACGTGCGCCACGGTGAAATAAGGATGATGAACCGTCGCGCCGATCAATCCCTGCCGTTCCAGATGACGCATCCAGATTTCGCGGGGAATGTCTGTTTGAATTCCCGCGCCGTCGCCTTCGCCGGCGATTTCGCCAGTGCGATGCCCCATCTTGGTCAGAGCTTCCAGCGTGCGTTTGACGTTGCCGTGCGAAGCGCGTCCATCGCGTTTGACGTTGGCGACGATTGCGCACGCGTCACGTTCCTGTTCAATTCCCAGCCGTTCCAACAATGTCATATGAATTCCTCTTTTTATGGCACTACCGGGATTTCTGTGGGTAAGATTTCGCGGCTTCGCCGCCCGATGTGTGGTATGGCTGTGCCATACCAGTAAATGGGCAATGATTTCGGGGCTACGCCCCGACTGTCGGGGCGTAGCCCCATAGAAATTGAGAGCAACCGCCGGAAGGTCAAAGACCTT
>CAYRQB010000408.1:0-4848 GCA_964426025.1 uncultured Heliomicrobium sp. | reverse complement strand
GGTCACAGAGTTGTGAACGGCCAGCGCGGCGCGCAGGTCGAGGCTTTGCTGGTAAAGAAAGTTTCAGCCGAAACGAACGAATGGGAGGCGCTGGCAAAACCCGGTCGCGCATTGAAACCCGGCGCTGAGTTGGAATTTGGCAACGGAAGGTTGAAAGGCGTCGTAACTGAAATTGTCGAAGAAGGCAGGCGGTTGATTCGCTTTGAGTGCGCCGCCGATTTTGACCGCGTGATTGATGAAATCGGCAATTCGCCGCTTCCGCCGTATATCAAACGCGAACAAAGCGAAGAATTGCGATTGGATGAACCGCGTTACCAGACGATCTTTGCCAAAGAGCGCGGAGCGATTGCCGCGCCGACTGCCGGTTTGCACTTCACCCCGCGCATCTTCGATCAGTTGCGCGAGCGCGGAATCGAGGTTGTGGAAATCACTCATCACGTCGGTTATGCCACCTTTCAACCCGTTCGCGTCGAACAAATTGAAGAACACCGGATTGCTTCGGAAAGCTACGAAATCGCCGAATCTGCTGCAGCCAAAATCAATTCGGCGCGACAATCCGGAAATCGAATCGTCTCCGTTGGAACTACCTCGGTTCGAGCATTGGAAAGCGCCGTAACCGACGACGGGGTAATTCGCGCCGAACGATCCAGCACGGAGCTTTTCATTTATCCCGGCTATAAGTTTCGAGCGGTTGATGCGCTGCTGACGAACTTTCACCTGCCGCAGTCTTCATTATTAATGCTGGTTTCGGCTTTTGCCGGAAAAGGTTTGATCCTGAGCGCTTATCGTCACGCGGTTGAACATCATTACAGGTTTTACAGTTACGGCGATTGCATGTTGTTGATATAAAATTGTGGGCTGCGATTATCCATTATCAATTTCTACCGCCAGGATTTATGCAGGTAATCAATCATTATTCCAGAGCATTCAAAGGCCTGATGCGTCCGCTGGTCTTGTCCGATTTGAATGAGTTGTGGCAATTGGACTTGCGCTGCTTTTTGGATGGTGAAGCTTACGAGCGAGAGACGTTCCGATACCTGCTGACAAATCCCAAAGCCATTGCCAGACAGATACGTTCGGATTACGACGAGATGGCCGCTTTTGGGATTGGCGTGATTGAAGAAAGCGGGATTGGTCATCTGACGACAATCGGTGTAGCGCCTGAATACAGACGACGCGGACTTGCCAGACTGATTCTGCATGAAATCGAGCGGAGCTTTGCGGCTCGCGGAGTTTCCACAATTCGCCTTGAAGTGAGGGTCGGCAATGAGTCAGCTCAGCGACTTTATGAACAAATTGGATATGTCATCATCCAGCGGATGGGCAAATACTATTCCAATGGCGACGATGGGTATTTGATGGTTAAGTCTTTGGAAACATTTGATTACTGAGGATTTTCGCAACCGAAGCCGCATTCCCACCTCTAACTTGCACTGATTCAGAACACAAAACTTTTCTTTCAAGCTTTCATGCCTCAAAACGTATGGAAGAACAACAATTTAGCCTTCAGGAAGAGGTATCAGAGGCGAAATTTCCAATTTTTGACCGTTTCCCGGCAAATCTGGGGTTTGACAGCATTCCGCTAATCTGTTATAAAACCAGTCACTTAGCGACAGAAGGCGGTGCGCCCGAAGAGTTCAATACCTTTTATGATGGAAGGGAAACTGTATGAGGGAAGCTCTCTCTAAACGTCCCAAAACTGCATCGAAGCCGAAGACGAAAGTCGCGGAAAATCGCGCAAAGGCAAAACCGCGCTTGACGCCGAAGGCCAAAAATCTCTCCGCTTCAAAAACAGTAGCCCGCTCGACTGCGAAAGCTAAAGTCGCTGCTTCAAAAGCAACGGCAAAAAAGGCTAATAAGGCTAAGCCAACCAGCAAAGCGCCGACCAGGAAAAAAGCTGCCGTAAAAACGGCAAAGGCAACCAGCAAACGCGCAGTGAAAGCTGCGCCGAAATCGGCGACCAAGAAAGTGCTGACCGCTAAAAAATCCCCAAAGCTGAGCGCTTCCGCAGCCAGGGCAAAAGTTAAAGAGACTAAAACCAGAGCTAAAGCGCCGGCAAAGACTCGCGCCAAAGCTCCCGCTCCAGCAAAATCATCAAAAACCGTCAGCAAATCTGTTGGCAAAACTACCGGCAAAACTACGCCGAAAGTTCGGCAGACAAAGGTTGCGAGCAAAACGCGTCGTAAAGTTGTGCTGCCTCCAATTAAGGTTGCGCCGCCTGAACCGCCTCGCAGAATAGTTCCGTCAGGCGCATTGCGCGCTTTTGAGCATGCGGTAAAGGTTTTCAATCGCCGTCATTTTGAAGACGCCAAGATCATGTTTGAAAATCTGCTGGCAAAATTCCCAGCCGAAGCCGAAATCATCGCTCGCGCTCAAATGTATTTGCAGGTGTGCAACCAGAAGTTGTCGCATACCCAAATAACTCCCAGAAACGCCGATGAGCTTTACGATCGCGGCGTATACGCGCTGAATCTGGGTGATTTCAGCCAGGCAAAGAATTTCTTTGAAAAAGCCTTGCGATTGAAACCGGACGAACCGCATCTGCTCTATTCGCTGGCGGCCACACACGCTCAAACCGGCGCGATGGATCAGGCTTTGGATTATTTGCAGCGGACAATTCAATTGCAGCCGCGTTATAGAACTCAGGCGCTGAACGATTCCGACTTTTCAGGCCTGCGCGAAAACAAGCAGTTCCTGGAATTGCTTGGCCTGGCTTCGCCTTTCGATCTGTTGTCGTTCCGACGGTAATCTGACTTTCCTTCAAAGTGATAACACAAATGGGACAAGCCTTTGCTTGTCCCATTTGTGTTATCGAATCTTCAGCTTCACTACATTCGCGCTCACTCCGTCAACCGTCAATTCCATGTCCACTTCGCCACGTCCAATCAAATTACGCGAAAGCCGCACGTTGATCTGATCCAATCCGAAAAAGCCCGATGTTTCACCGGCATACAAGACTTCACAGTTTATTCCGCCAATCTTCACTCCAACCGCGCTGAGCGAGCTGTTTTTCCGCCATCCGGTTCCATATCCAATCAGAAAGACCTGGTCGGTTTCCGCTCCCAGATCAATCGGTGTTGCGACAAATTTGTTTTGCGCTGAGTCGAAAATCGCCACCGGTTCATAAAACAGTGAATTGTCGGGTTTGATTCGCAACACGACTGCGGCTGGAACGTCTCTGCCGTTCGAGTTCGCCGCAAACAGAGCGGGAGCAACCGGGCCGACGTTTACCGTTCCGGCGGCTAATCGTCCCTGATCGTTAGTGACAATGACTGTCGCCGCGCCAGTAGCCAAGCCTTCCGGCATCAGAAAGTTGATCTGCTGCGGCGATACAAAAAACAGCCGGGCAATCTTTTCCGCGTTGGCGCTGTCTCGGATTGTCACGGTAGTTCCCGCCATCGAATTCGGCAAAGTTGAACCGGAAGCCACTTGAACCGCCGCAGCCAGGTTGTCACCGAAAGCTGCGACTATGGATTCGCTGGCCAATACCGTCGCATTGAAACTGGCCGCAGAAACGCTGGCGACCGCGCCGACATTCGACAGCAGATTTTTGACATCGGCGCGAATGTTCGGCAGCAATGGGTAAAAGGCATTGCCGGGGCAAGCCGTCGAACAGCCGTCACGATGGCCGGAAATGATGTTCAAATCCCGCCCGCTGGAAGCGTGACGCGAAATGCCCATAGGATCAATTCCACGTTGATCGGCTTTCCAGGCCAGAATCTTTTTCAGGCTGTTGAGCGCGGCAGGCGGCGGAGTTGTGCCGGTGAAATCGCCGATGATGACTACGCCCATCGTCCCCGCATTCGTGCCGCAGAAATGCGCTCCGGCAACGTTGTCTCCGCCCGAACGGCCTTCGTAAATCACGCCGTTCTGGTCAATCACATAGTTGTAGCCTATGTCCGCCCAACCGTTCGAGAAGACGTGAAAGTTCCAGATGCTTCGCACCGCCGCCGCCCAATCGCCATTGATCGGACCGCTGGGGCTGAACGTGTGATGAACTATCAAATGAGTGACCGTCGTGTAGCTCAGATTTCCGTGCGTCGTAATTTGCCCGTCGGGACAGCCCCATTCGGTTCGTGTGACGACAGGAGGTTTTGGATATTTGGGCTGCTGCATATTTTCCACGCTCGCTGTTTCATTCATTCTTTGCTGGATTCGCCGTTGCATTTCCGGCGGCGTCGCGCCAGGGCTGATGAAAACCATCCGCAAGCCGGCGATTTCGGCTTTGTCTTTCGTAGAGATTCGATACTGAACAAACTTCGTTCGCCGATCCAGCAATGCCAGCGCGCTGACCCGTTCGCCGCGTTCGTTGGCGTTGTCGCTGTGAGCTTCCATCGCCAACCACTCGCTCCAGACAATGCCGTCGGTCGAACTGCGCAAGCTCAAATGAACATCGCCTTGAGCAATCCAGGCTGCGCCGATTGCCAAAAACGGTTCGACTCGATCCAACGGAACAGCGATCACATCCGAATCCACAACGGCAGATCCGGCCAATTCCGAGGCCAGATCAAATTTGATTTCGCTATGCCGAACTTCCGGCTTACGGCTTTGAGCCTTGCCGGGCAAGGGCAAAACCGTAGCTATCAATATGACCAGCATAATTGCCCAACCATGCTTATTCATTTGAATTCTTGCTCCGGGTTTGTAGTTTCGACTTCGGCTCGGTTATAACACAGTCAAACAATGGCAAGTCAATTGGCGCAGGCACAGTTAAAAATCATCAGCGGGCAGAAAGTAGAAAGCTGACGATGCGATACATACAAAATCCGCCAAATCCCTGGCTGACCCAGCAACACGAATGGATAGGCGAACCGCCCGAAGCGAAGCTGGAAGTTTTTGAAGAAACCG
>CAYRQB010000407.1:0-4851 GCA_964426025.1 uncultured Heliomicrobium sp. | reverse complement strand
CCGGCAAACCCGGCAAAATAGCCTCAAACGTGAGAGCGTGTTTTGAAAGTTGATAAAGCTCTCTTCCACAGCCTGCAAAGCAGGCGTCAGGTAGTAGCTCCGTGCGTGAGCGCGGAGAAAATGTAGGCCAAATGCCTTGAAAGCCCCGTAAGGAGCGACACTCAAGGCAAGGCTATCGCTATCGCCCCTTACGGGGCTTGGGTATCATTTTCTTGGGTATCATTTTCGCGCCCACCCCCGCGCTCCGCACGGGGCTATTATCTGGCGCTCTTTCAGAGCTAAATCCGAAGGAAGCCAGTTTTTATTACTTGTAAAACACGCTCTGAGAAGAAGTCGCAATGAAGAAGTTGATTCAGCTATCACTGGTGACGGTTGCTTTAATTTCGGCTCTGGCAATGGCCTTGCCGGACAATCATCCGTCTGCGCAATCGAAGCCAGCCGACAATCAACAGCGTTATCTGGGATCGGAAGCCTGCGCAGCCTGCCACACAGAGATTTTTGAAAAACAGCGAGCCTCTTCGATGGCGAAGGCGATGGAAAAAGGCGACAGTTGCCAGATTCTGGCCCGGTTCACTGATTTGAAATTTCAGCAGGGCAAATTCACATATCGAATCGAGCGTCAGGGAAATCAAAGCCTTTACATCGTCAGTGACGGAACATCCACTATCTCAATTCCTTTGCTGTATTGCTTCGGACAGGGGAAAGCCGGTCAGACATATGTTTATGAATACAAAGGCGTGATGCATGAAAGCCGACTCAGTTTTTACACGGAGATCAGCGGTCTGGACATCACGCTCGGACATGCTGCCGAAGCGCCCGATACATTGGTTGAAGCCGCCGGGCGACGAATGCCGAACGATGAAACTCAACGTTGCTTTACCTGTCACACCGCCGGAGCGATGCATGGTTCGCAATTGCGTCTGGCCAATGCCGAACCTGGCGTCAGGTGCGAATCCTGTCACGGTCCCGGCGGCGAACACGTCGCCGCCATTCGCGCAGGCGAAAAAGCTCCGGCGAAAATGAAACGACTCGGCGATCTGGATGGCGACGACATCACTCAAAACATGTGCGGTTCATGTCATCGCAGCGTGGAAGATGTCATCGCATTGCCGAGCCGCGGCGGAATCGGCAACGTCCGGTTTCAACCTTATCGCATCTTCAACAGCCGATGTTATTCCGCCGACAAACGCATCGGATGCACTGCCTGTCACGATCCTCACGCTGAGATGCAACACCGTCCGGCTTATTACGATTCGAGGTGTCTGTCCTGCCATCAATCGAAAAACAGCGTTGCGGATAAACAGCCCGCTGGCTCCGTCGAAATCCGCGACGCCCGCGCCTGCAAGGTCGCCAATCAGAATTGCGCCAGTTGTCATATGCCGAAGATTGATGTTCCCGGCGCGCATTTCAAATTCACAGATCATCGCATTCGCATCGTTCGCGAAGGCGAGCCGTTTCCGAATTGAAAGTTATGAAGAACGAACGCAAGAAAAGCGAATTACCAGTTACCAATTACCAATTAGCAATTAGCAGTCAGCCTTTGCCCGTACGACTGACGCTGAGCGTTTTGCTGTGTTGCATTGTCGTGCTTGCTGCGCCTGCTTTTGCTCAACGCGCCAGGTCCGCCAAAGCTGGCAAACCTGCGGCGGCTCAGGCTCAGGCATTTGAAAACGTTGCGGAGCAGGCCAAAGCGGCTCGCGAATCAGGCGATTTGGACGAAGCCATCGTTCATTATCAAAAAGCCGTCGAGCTGAAACCGCGTTGGGACGAAGGCTGGTGGTATCTGGCGACATTGCTTTACGAACGTGACCGGTACGAGGAAGCAACCAAGGCATTCAAACGAGTCGCCGTTCTGCGCCCGAAAGTCGGAGCGCCGTTGGCGATGCAGGGGCTGTGTGAATACAGGCTGGGCAGATACGACGAAGCTTTCATTCACCTGCAACAGGGGCGGCAGCGTGGAATCGGCGACAACGCAGAATTGCTGCGCGTGATGCAGTACCACGAAGCGACGCTGTTTTTATTGCGCAGCGATTTTGAAACCGCGCAGCGAATATTCATGGGATTGAGCCGCGACGGTTTGAACAGCCAGGATTTGATCATCGCCACCGGACTGGCCGTACTGCGAATCTCTGCCTTGCCGAAACAGATTGACCTCAGCAATCGCGACCGCGAAATGATTCGTCGCGCGGGACTGGCTCAACATTACTTTGCCCAATTGAACGTCGCCGACGCCCGGATCGAATACGAACGTCTGGTTGCCGATTATCCAAAAGCTCCGAACGTTCAGTACGCGTATGGCCGTTTTCTGGTGGACATTCGCGACGACGAAGCCGGAGTCGCGGCGTTTCATCGCGAGATAGAAAATTCGCCTTCGCACGCGCTGGCGCGATTGCAGATCGCTTTCATCAAATCCAGAAACAAACAGCCTGAAGAGGGAATTGCCCTGGCCGAAGAAGCCATCAAGGTAAATCCGCGTCTGCCGCTCGGTCATTACATTCTTGGCCGTTTGCTTTTTGAAACAGGGCAAAACGCGCGAGCCATCGAAGAACTGGAAATCGCGCAGAAAATGGCTCCTTCAGAACCGCGAATCTATTACACGCTCGCTCGCGCTTACGCCAAAGCCAATCGGCGCGACGACGCCGAACGCGCGCGCGAAACTTTCGCCCGGCTAAACAAGATGGCTGAAGAAGCCGCCCAACGCGGCGATCAGCGCGGCGAAGCAATCGAGGAAAGAGAAGGCAGGCCCTGATTTTTCAGGGACGTTTTGACGGTTTCTTCGGCTGATGTTTGGCGTGCGGATCGGTGGAAGCTTTCGGTTTTGCAAATGCGAAAGAATGTCGTTCCAGCGTTTGATAATCCGCCGCCGATTCCTTGATGGCTATGAACTGATTGACGTCAACATTCTTGAACGATTGCCGAATCCCGCTGGTTGGCCATTGAATTTCAATCTCGGCAATTTTCTCATCCTTCAAATTTTTCCCAAGCCCGATGTGTTGAGCCAAAGGCGAAGCTCCGAACGATCCTCCGCTGGAAACTTCGCGATAGCGAAAACTTTGTTTGCCGGTTGAATCAATCACCGTCAGTTTGATCTTTGCGCCGATGGCCGCGCGATTGCTTTTCGCGCCAACCAGCTTGATCGAAATCCAGTTGGTTTTGTTCGCGGGGTTGGCAAAAAGAGCTTTGTTGTAACGGTCGCCGGGAATGAAACCGCCTATGTTGACGTACAAATCCTGGTCGCCGTCGTTGTCAATGTCGGCGAAAGCGACGCCATGACCTTTCTGCAAATGGCCTGTTCCGGTTGCGGCGGTCACATCGTCGAAACTTTGTCCTTCGCGATTGCGAAACGCGAAGTTCGGCATCAACGCGGCGTAAGACGGCGCTCCGGTTCCCAGGTAAAAATCCAAAAAACCGTCGTTGTCCAAATCGCCGAAGTTCGCGCCCATCGTCGGAATCACTTTGGCCAGACCGACCGCCGCCGTCACATCTTCAAACCCGCCGCGTCTGTCGTTGCGATAAAGCTTCATCGTTTCAGCCTGTGGCGGCAAGCCCAGAAATCCGCGCGCTACTTCTGTCACCGAAGGAACGAAGCTGGCGACGAATAAATCCAGCCATCCGTCGTTGTCGTAATCGAAAAACCAGGTCGGAAAACTCATCAATGGTTTGCTGACGCCCAACCGTGCCGCAACTTCTTCAAAAGTTCCGTCGCCCTTGTTTCGATAAAGGAAGTTTTCGCCGCCGTAATTCGACACGTACAAATCGGCGAAGCCGTCGTTGTCGTAATCGCCCCAGCTTGCGCCTTTGGTGAAGGCCGAACGTCCGACTCCGGCTTTCTTCGTCACGTCTTCGAATGTTCCATTGCCGCGATTGCGAAAAAGCTGCGAAGGCGTTTCTTCGTGAGCGACGAACACATCCAGCCATCCGTCGTTGTCGAAATCTGCCCAGGCCGCCGAATGCGTGCGATGCTCGCCGCTCATCAGGCCGCTGGCTTCGGTGACATCCGTGAAAGTGTTGTCGCCGTTGTTTCGCAAAAGCGAATTGCGTATCGGGAATTCCCATCCGCCGCGCATGACGAAAATATCAGCCCAACCGTCGTTGTTGTAATCGGTCTGAACGCAATTGATACCGCCAAGTTGATCGGCCAAACCGGCTTTGTCGGTCAGGTCTGTAAATCTGCCGTTGCCGTTATTTTGGAAATAGCGCAGTGATTCGCAGGCGTCAACGCTGGAAATGATTACGTCGTTGAAACCGTCGTTATCGAAATCTTCGACAATTGCTCCTCCGGCGGCTGTGATTTGATCAACGCCGGTTGGCGTAGCGACGTCTGTAAACCTGGGAACGCGAGCGCCCTCGCTCGCAACAGTCGCACGAAGAGATTTGCCGTTATCGGTTGAGCTTTTAGTAGTGGGTTGGCGAGCGGGGGCGCTCGCGTTCCCAAGAGTCATCATTGCCAGATTCAGCAACCAACGGACTTCCAGATTGTCAGGCTTCCTGCTCAGGTGTTGTTTGAAGTATTTGACGGCGGCTGACGATCCGGCGGTCAATTTGTGCTGCGCCTGTTTTGTCAGCGGGAAGATGCAGGTTTCGGCGTTATGATTGTGGACGCAATTGTCCAACTCGCCTTTTCGCAAATGCGCAACGCCCAGAATTTCGTCCAGGTAAACCAGGTCTTCTGAAAATTCCGGATGCAGCGGAATTGCTTCGGCCAGAGTTTTTCTGGCGGCTTCGAAATGCTCGATCGCCTTGGCCATCTCTCCGCGATAAGACCAAATCTGGCCGAGTTCGATGTGAAGCTGAACGATTTCAATCTGGCGGCGATTGGCTTCGACGGAATTTTCCAGCGCCGACAGATAA
>CAYRQB010000406.1:0-4864 GCA_964426025.1 uncultured Heliomicrobium sp. | reverse complement strand
GACGGTTACTTTTACATCGTCCAGCGCAAGAAAGACATGATCATCGTCAGCGGCTTCAACGTTTATCCGAACGAAGTCGAAGACGTGTTGTTCACTCATCCGGCGGTGTTGGAAGCCGCCGTCATAGGCGTTCCCGATCAATATCGCGGCGAAGCGGTCAAGGCTTTCGTCGTCCTGAAACCCGGCGCATCGGCTACGGCTGAAGAACTGTCGGAGTTTTGCAAAACGAATCTGGCCAAATACAAAGTGCCTTCGGTGATCGAGATCGTTTCCGGTTTGCCAAAGAGCGCCGTCGGCAAGGTGTTGCGTCGCGAGTTGCGCGAGATGGAGTCAAAGAAGTAATAATAGGCTGAGAAGTTTCGTGAGGTAGAAAAGTTATGTTGCAAACAGTCGAAGCTGAAATTGATGTCAACGGCAATATTCGTTTGTGCGAGCCTGTCAAAGTCACTAAAACCACGCGCGCGTTGGTTACTCTGCTTGAAGACACAACTGACTCAACAACAGATAAAGGAAATGCGGCTGAGATTCTTGCCTTTCTGCGTGCCAACCGGATACCTTCGGCAATGCGCAGAAGCGCAGAGGAGATTGACGCTCAAATCGAAGAGGAGCGGAATTCATGGGATTAACTCAGCCGCTCGTCTACGTGGATTCCTGCATCATTATTTATCTGGTCGAGGAACATCATTTATCTGGTCGAGGAACATCAGTTATACAATCCGCCAATCGAAGCGCGATTGCAGCAAACACCAGATGCAGTCCTGGCTTACACGGCTTTGTCTGAAATGGAGTGTTTGGTCATTCCTATCAGGAATCAACAGCAGGCGGTAATTGACAAGTTCCGCAACTGGTTTCAGCGAGCGAACTATCTTGCGCTTGATAGATCAATCTTCGAAAGAGCGGCTCAACTGCGCGCCAATCATCCAAAACTTAAAACTCCCGACGCGATTCATTTGGCCGCCGCACAACATCACGGATGCGCCGAGTTCTGGACGAACGATGACCGTCTGAATTCCATCGCTGCCGGATTGGCAGTGAAAGTGATTTAGATTTCAGAGATTTGTGGAATGGAAAAGCAACAGCCTCGGTAGTGCCTGCCTGAATTTCGAGGTAACATCGCGATACCAACGGAGGAAAGCTTATGATTACGGCAGTAAAAGAAATTCTCAAACAGGCCGATACCCTATCCACTGATGAGCAGTTGGCGCTGGCTTCAATACTGATTGAGCGAGCACGGAAGAAAGCCGCGTCACAAACCGGAAAGCGCAGATGGCTGGACGTTATGGGAGCCGCTTCTTATCCGATGGTTGAGGAAGATGCTCAGGCCTGGGTCACGCGCGAGCGTCAGGAAGGTGATAAGGAGCGCGAGCAATTGTGGGGACAGGCGAAATGAAGATTCCAGATGCGCTTCATGGGATCACATCGCTCTTCCTCGACACCGCTCCAATAATCTATCTGGTCGAGAAGAATCCTGATTATCTGGATCGAATCAAAGACATTTTCCAGCGAGTGGATGCGGGTCAGTTAAGTGTCGTGACTTCGCCGGTCACCTTGGCAGAATGCCTGGTTTATCCTTTCCGACTTGGGCTTAATCAATTGTGCCAGGATTTCATTGATGTAGTAGTAAACGGAGCGGGAACGACGTTTATCAGTATCGAACAGCAAATAGGTGAAACCGCTGCAAAGTTACGAGCCAAATATAATTTGAAATTGCCAGATTCACTTCAACTTGCCGCAGCGCTTACTGCGAATTGCGATGCCTTTCTTACCAACGATTCCCAACTGAAACGCGTTACCGAACTCCAAGTGTTGGTTCTGGATGATCTGTCTTTATAGGAGCAATTTTGATGTCTTCATCTGAAAATAATTCACCGAAATACGACGAACGCCCATGGGGAAGCTTCACAGTGCTGGACGAAGCCGATGGTTACAAAGTCAAACGCATTGAAGTATTGCCCGGCAAACGATTGAGTTACCAGAAACACGCGCAGCGCGCCGAGCATTGGTACATCGTGCAAGGCACTGCCAAAGTCACGCTTGATGGCAAAGAGATCATGCTCGAAGCCGACCAGTACGTAGACATTCCCGTCGGCGCGGCTCATCGGATAGAAAATCCCGGCGAAGAGAAAGTTATCTTCATCGAAGTCCAGCGCGGCAATTACCTGGGCGAAGACGACATCGTCCGTTTGCAGGATGATTTTGGCCGAATTCAGGGATAATGCCGATGCCGAAAGTTCAAGTTAACGGGATCAATCTTTATTACGAAGTTCAGGGCGAAGGCGAACCGCTGCTGTTGATTTACGGATTGGCGGGACGCGGCAACGGCTGGAAGTTTCAGGTTGACGGATTGTCGCCGCGCTTTCGCACAATCACATTCGACAATCGCGGCGTTGGCGAAACCGATCAACCCGACCAGCCGTATTCAATCGCGCAGATGGCCGACGATGCGGCGGCATTGCTGGATGCCTTGAAGATTGAATCAGCCTTTGTTTTCGGAATTTCGATGGGCGGAATGATCGCTCAGGAATTTGCGTTGAGGCATTTGGGCAAAGTCAGAAAGCTGGCGCTCGGTTGCACACATTGCGGCATCAAACATTGCCTGCCTTCGCCCGAATGGGTGACGGAGATTTTCAAAAGCCTGCCCGGCAAATCACGCGAACGAGTCGTCCGCGATTGCATACCGATCAACTACTCTCCGTTCACACAGGAACATCGCCCGGAACTGATCGAATCACTCATTCCGCTGTTTGTGGACAATCGTCAAAGCCTGCAAGCCTACCTGCGGCAATTGAACGCCGTTTACGGATTCGATGCTTACGACCGTTTGCCTGAAATTTCTGCTCCGACATTGGTCTTGACCGGAACGGACGATGTTCTGATTCCGCCCGGCAATTCAAAAATTATCGCGGATCGCATTCCGAACTCACGGCTGATTGAGTTCGCAGATGCAGGCCATCTTTTCTTTATCGAAAAGGCTGAACAAGTGAATGAAACTCTGTCGGAGTTCTTCACCCACTGATCATCTTTGCCAGCAATACCAGCTTGTCGAAACTTGAAATCACTGGCCGATGATTGAGCGTGTCGTAGCCAAGCTCTTCAATAAGTTTCAGAATCCGGGTTCCGCCAAACCACGTCAGCCGCAATTCATATTTCAATCTTCCGCTGACCATTTCCGGCAATGGCCTGCCCTGATTGAAAAGCTCGCGAGTGCGATCAACCTGAAACTTGAGCAGCGAAGCGAATCGTTCGCTGAATCTGTTTTCGCGTATGTCTTCGACCGTCACGCCGAATCCGGCCATTTCATCCTGCGGCAGATAAATCCTATCCTTGCGAATATCAACCGAAACGTCCTGCCAGAAATTCGCCAGTTGCAAAGCCGTGCATATATGATCGGAAAGCTCCATCAGCTTTTCGTCGCGATAACCGAATAGCAGCAGAATCAATCGTCCGACGGGGTTGGCCGACCGAGTGCAATAATCCAGCGCTTCATCAAAATTGGCGTAACGCCGTTTGACCACATCCTGTTTGAAAGCCGAAAGCAGATCGGTGAAAAGTTTGATCGGCAGATCAAGCTCTCTGACAGTTTCGGCCAAGGCTATGAAAATTGGATGATCGGCTCGCCCTTCGTAACAGCTTTCAAGTTTTTGCCGCCAATCGTCCAGCGCTGCCAGGCGTTCGGATTCGGTTGGAGTTGCGGACAGGGATGTCCGCGTTCCGTCGTAACCTTCGTCGGCGAAATCATCGGCAGTTCGCGCGAAGGCATAAATGCTGTAAACGTGCTTTCTCAGTCGCTTCGGCACAAGTACAGAACCAACCGGAAAATTTTCGTAATGCTCTTCTGCCAATCGCCGGCAATAAGCGTAGGCAGTTTCGATGAGGTCAGAGTTTTCGGATTCTTTTAGCGGGTTTTGCTTGTTCATGTTTGTTGGTTGAATGCTCGGAAAAGCTCGGCAGTTTGGGCGCTTTACGGTTGAAACCGCGAATTGCAAGCCCCACACCTTGCTGCTAAGCTTTCGACTGTTTTTGGAAATCGTTTTATATCAAAAGAAAACCTCGTGCGGGCAAGACGCCTGCGTTCCATTTATAAAGGAGAAGTGACGCTTTGCTGAAAACTCTTCTGCTCAATCCGCCTTCATTTGAAAAGTTCGACGGCGGCGCCAGTTCACGCTGGCCTGCAACTCGCGAAATTGAAAGTTACTGGTATCCGGTTTGGCTGGCTTATCCGGCGGCGATGATCCGCGACCTCGGCGGCGAATCGCGATTGCTCGACGCTCCTCCGCATCACATCAGCCCCGAAGAAACCGCGCAAATCGCCAAAGATTACGAATTCGTAGTGTTGTTCACTTCGCACGTCGGATTCAAAAACGACGTCAAGTTGGCCGAGCGAATGAAAGAGTTGAACCCTGCGTTGAAAATCGCCTTCGTCGGTCCGCCCGTCACGACTCATCCCGAAGTCGCTTTGCGATCGAGTTCGGCGATTGATTTCGTCACTCACAAGGAATTCGATTACACGGTGACGCGCTTTGCCAGCGGAGAAGCGCTGGACAAAATTCCCGGAGCTCACTTCCTGCGTCCCGATGGTCAGGATGCCAAACTGGTTTCGACAACGCCTGAACCGCTCGTCACAGACCTGGACAAACTTCCCTGGGTGACGCCGATTTACAAACGGGACATGGACATCACCAAATACAACGTCCCTTTCCTGCTGCATCCGTACATAGCTTTTTATTCGACGCGCGGATGCCCGGCGCTTTGCACCTTCTGTTTGTGGCCGCAAACTTTCGACGATCACCGCTGGCGTCAACGATCAGTCCAGAATGTTCGCGACGAAGTCGAATGGGCGCTGGACGCGTTCAGACCCGAAGGC
>CAYRQB010000405.1:0-4947 GCA_964426025.1 uncultured Heliomicrobium sp. | reverse complement strand
ATGGTGACGGACGCTTTCAATCACGCTCCGGCGCAATTGATGATGAACACAGGCGCGATGATCTTCGGTCGTCCCAGCTTCGGCGCATGGACTGTTTACGGAATGGGCAGCGAAGCCGAAGACCTTCCGGCTTTCGTCGTTTTCAGCACCGGCAGCAAGGGGCCAAGCGGCGGCAACAGTTGCTGGGGCAGTGGATTTTTGCCGACGGTTTATCAGGGCGTGCAGTTTCGCAACGTGGGCGATCCGGTTCTTTATCTGTCGAATCCGCGCGGAGTTGACGACAAATTGCAGCGCGATTCGCTGGATACAATTCAGAAACTGAACCGCATGCGGCTGGACACGGTCGGCGATCCCGAAATCGCCACGCGCATCAATTCGTTCGAGATGGCTTACAAGATGCAGCACAGCGCGCCCGAATTGATGGACATTTCCAAAGAGCCGAAACACGTTCTGGAAATGTACGGCGCTGAACCGGGCAAACCGTCGTTCGCAAACACGGTTTTGATGGCGCGGCGATTGGTTGAACGCGGAGTGCGCTTCGTACAGGTTTATCACGAGGCTTGGGATCAGCACGGCAGCCTGGTCAGAGATTTGACCAAGAATTGCAAAGACACTGATCAGGCCTCGGCGGCTTTGATCAAGGATTTGAAACAGCGCGGATTGCTCGACGACACGATTGTCATCTGGGGCGGCGAATTCGGACGCACGCCTATGGTTCAGGGAGGCAGCGACGGGCGCGATCATCATCCAAACGCTTTCACCATCTGGCTGGCTGGCGGCGGATTCAAACCCGGCATCACGCTCGGCGAAAGTGACGAACTCGGCTTCAACGTCGTCAAAGACCGCGTACACGTTCACGACCTGCACGCGACGCTGTTGCATCAACTCGGCTTCGACCACGAAAAACTGACATATCGCTTTCAGGGACGCGATTTCCGCCTGACAGATGTTGCTGGCCTGGTTGTTGATAAGTTGTTGGCTTAGAACTCGACAGGGATAACTTGGTGGGACAAGCTGCCAGCTTGTCCCTTTGCTTTAATTGCTAAACCGACGTAGTGCAATCTGGCAGATTGCACTACCAATCCCCAATTGTAACTGCTCAGCCGCCTTCCAGGCGGCTTTCCCGAAGGGCGAACAGGCCAGCGATTTGATCGCTGGTAAGGTAGCAGCGGGTTCTTCAGCCCGTTTCCAACGGGCTTGCCCAACCAGGCTTTAGCCAAAAGCGTGGCTGAAGCCGAATGAAAGCACGCTGAAGCGCGCTAAAGAATTTCAGCATTTTTAACCAGCCGTAAGACCGGCTGGCCTAACCGCCCTTCGGGAAAGCCCGATGAATCGGGCTGAGCAATTACCCCCAATTAACGTTATTGGCAAATAAGTGAAGCAATGAAATCGCTGGCAATAATAATTCTCGCGATCACGTTGACAGGATTGGCTTCCTCACAGCAGGCCTGGAAGCCGAAACCAAAGCGCAGCGATGCTGTTCGTGTGTTAGTCGCAACCGGCGGGCACGATTACGATCCTGATTTCTACTCGGTCTTCGATGACGAAGCGATCAACGCCAAAATTGATCCGCATCCGCGAGCTTACAGTTACGACATGCGCCGCCGAGCCGACGTGCTGGTGATTTACGACACGGCTCAAAGCCTGGAACCGGCCAGGCAGAAAAATCTTCGCGATTTCGTTGAAAGCGGTAAAGGCCTGGTCGTCCTGCATCACGGCATTTGCACCAACGTCAATTGGCCGTGGTGGTACGAAGAAGTTGTCGGCGGGCGTTGGCTGTTTGAACCGGTCAACGGCAAAGTCGGCACTTACAAACACGACGTGGATTTGACGATCGAACCGGCGATGCAGCATCCGATACTGAAAGGCATCGGCGCTTTCCGCATTCACGACGAAACTTACAAAGACCTGTGGATTTCGCCTAAGGTCAAAGTCCTGCTGACCACAGACGATCCGACCAGCGATGGTCCCGTCGCCTGGATCGGCCCTTACGAAAAAGCGCGCGTCGTTTACATCCAACTCGGCCATGACCGCAACGCGAACCTGAATCCGAATTATCAGCGATTGGTCAGGAATGCGATTCAGTGGGCGGCGGGAAAGTTAAACTGATTCACGGCTGCAATCCGATTCGCCGCATCAGGTCAATGAAACGCGCGTCGGTTCTCAAACCTTCCAGCAATGGTTCCAGCTTCATCCACGGCAACCAGCCGCTGCGTTCCTGATAAGCTTTCTCCAGCCAGTCGAAAGCCTTTTCATTATCGCCGAACGTAGCGTGCGCAAGCGCCAGATAATAGGGCGGGACGTAGGCATTCTTCGCTCTGTCTTCGAGCATTGAGAAAATTTGCTGAGCGGTTTCGTGCTGACCGGCGCGTTCCAAAGCGAGCATGAGCAGGAACGTGGCCAGTATTTTGGTTTCGCCGACGAAGGTTTTGATCGCCGGTTCCAGAAAAGCTATGGCTTCGGCAGGCCGACCGAGCATGATTTGCGTCAACGAACGCCAGTAAAACGCCTTGCTGAAGTTTGAGTCCATCTCCAGAGCTTTGGCGAATTGCGCCAGCGCCTGATCGTACCTTTTGCCGCGATAAAGAACCTCTCCCAGGTTTGTAGTGATGATGACCGAAAGAGGATCGAGCTTTTCAGCGTACTGCATCATTCTGACTGCGTCGTCAATTCGCTCCTGCGAAGCATAAAGATAGCCCTTCCACATATGCGGATTCGGGTCGTTGGGGTTTAGTTCGATCGCGCGGGCAAAATGTTTTTCCGCCGCCAGGAAATCCCAGTCGTACCAGAGCGAAAGCGCTCCCAGGCTGGCGTAAGCGTCGCCAAGCTGATTATCCAACGCCAGGGCTTTTGTGATGGCCATTCGCGCCTTCGGCACGAATTCGCGAGGCGGCAGTGAATAGACGCTGGCCAGAATGTAGCAATTCGCCAGCCCGGCGTATGCCTGCGCGTAATTCGGGTCTTTCCGCAGCGCCTGAATGAAGCATTCAATCGCCTTGGAAAAAGTTTCCAGGTTGCGTTGATTCCAGAAAAACAGCCCGCGCAGGTAAAGCTCATAAGCTTCGGGGTTCGCGGTTTGGCGTCTGGCCATGTTTTGCTGCTGTTCGCCGCTCAATTTCACGCGCAGGCTTTCGGATATCTGTTTGGCGATGTCTTTTTCCAGTTCGAAGATGTCGCCCGCTTTCCGCTGATACTGTTCCGCCCACAACACCGACCCGTCAACGGCGTCAACCAATTCGGCTTTGACTATCAACTCATCTTTGCGCTGAATCAACCGTCCGGCAAAAACCGCGCGCACGTTCAATTCGCGCCCGACGGCCAACGGATCGGCGTTTTTGCCTTTGTAACGAAACACAGTGCTGCGAGCCATCACTCGCACGCCGGACAATCGAGCCAGCGAATTGATGATGCTTTCGGTGATTCCGTCGCTCAGGTATTCGGTGTTCGGATCGTTGCCGATGTTGGCCAGAGGCAGCACGGCCACAGAATCCACGACTTCGCCTGTCGCGCGGGATTTTCCTGAAGAACTGCTGAGACGACTGCCGATTGCTCCGGTGTTGCGCCCGGATTCGCGACGCAGCGGAGTCGTTTCAAAAGAAACCTGTTTGCCGCTTGCTTTTCCGGAATCGCGCAACCGTCCCTGTTCGGCATCAAAATCCAATCGCTGACGCAAACGTTTCAGATCGCTGAGCAATTCGCGCGCGGTTTGATAACGTTCGTCACGATCTTTGGCCAGCAAACGATTGACAATCCAGTCCAGTTCTTCTGGCGCGTCGGGCATTGCGCGCTCAATCGGCGGCGGGGCGGTTTGCAAAATTGAACTGAGCACGGTGGTCGTTGTCTGGCCCTCAAAAGGGACGCGCCCCGTGCACATTTCGTAAATGACGACTCCCAAACTGAACAGGTCGCTGCGTTCGTCAACCATTTCACCCTGGATTTGTTCGGGCGACAGATAACCCGTCGTGCCGGGCATCCACCACAATCCGGTCGCCGAACGTGCGGCGGACGAATGCGCCTGCTGATTGATTTGTGTTGTCCGTTTGCTGATGCCCTCCAGATCGTTTGAATTGAGCGGTCTGGTGACAAACGGATCGCCCTGCGGAATTTCCTCGATGCGAATTTCATCCGTCGCCGCATCCTTGCTGGCTTCGGCTTCGGCAGGCAATTTCAACGAATCGCTCAGTTCAACCATCATCGAATCCTGTTCGACCAGCTTGGCCAGTCCGAAATCCAGAATCTTGACGTAACCGTCCGGGCGGATCATGACGTTTTCCGGTTTCAGATCGCGATGCAAAACTCCAGCGGCATGAGCCGCAGACAATCCGGTGGCAATCTGCATGGTGACATCCAAAACTTCGTCCAACCGCATACGCGTATAACCCAAATGTTCGCGCAGCGTCGGCCCTTCAACCCATTCATTGGCGATGAAGTATTGCGGCTGGCCGTTGATCAACTCGGAGTTGATCTCGTACATCATTCTGATGTTCGGATGATTGAGCGTGGAAATTATTCGCGCTTCGTCGGCCAATCGCTGCACGCGGTCAACGTCACGAGTAAATTGATCGGGCAACAGCAACAAAGCGACTTTGCGGCCAAGCTTGGAGTCTTCCGCCAGATAGACTTCGCCAATCAAACTGGTGCCGATGTGATAAAGGATTCGATAATGTGAGATCGTTTGTGTCAGCAAGACGATGATTCAATTTGCCGGTGTTTTTCCGGTTTAGTTCGCAGGTTTCAATTACAGTGAGTTGAGCAGGATAGCTCGCGTGAGATGTTAGCGGGAATCGGTTAGTCTGCCAACCCCATCTTTATCAGCAAATCTGCATAACGCTTTTCTTTACGCAACAAATCAAAGGCCGGTTCGGATTTCAGGTACGAAGCCCAGCAATAACGCTCTTCAACCGTGTCTTCCAGCATTTGCAGCGCGCGTTCGACATCGCCCAGACC
>CAYRQB010000404.1:0-4956 GCA_964426025.1 uncultured Heliomicrobium sp. | reverse complement strand
GTTTTTCCAATACCTCTGTTGTCCGATGGAACGGTTCGAACCGTCCGACGATGTTCGTATCAGGAACTATCCTGACCGCGCAGATTCCCGCGTCAGACGTCGCCATGGTCGTTCCGGTCAGCGTGACCGTTTTTACTCCGCCGAACACCGCGGGAGCGGGTGGCGGAACATCAAACGCTTTGCCTTTCACCATCGTACAGCCACCGAATCCGGTTCCGACGATCACCAATTTGAATCCGAATCCGGTGTCGGCTGGCGGTCAGGCGTTCAACCTGATGGTCATCGGCTCTAATTTCGTTTCCGCTTCGGTCGTGCAATTGAACGGAGCGAATCGTCCGACGATGTTTGTTTCAGCGACTCAGTTGACGGCGCAGATTCCAGCTTCGGACATTGCCGCCGCAGGTTCTGCCTCCATCACGATCGTCAATCCAGCGCCTGGCGGCGGAACATCAAACGCAGTTCAACTTAATATCGTCAATCCGTCGCCGACGATCGTCGCCATTTTTCCGAATTCGGTTGTGGCTGGCAGTCAGGGATTCGCGTTGACGGTTAATGGCAACGGTTTTGTTTCCGGATCGCAGGTCCGATGGAACGGAACGAATCGCCAGACGACTTTCATCAGTTCGACGCAACTGTCCGCGCAGATCGCCGGCGCAGATGTTCAATCGGTTGGCAGCGCGACCGTCACAGTTGCGAACCCAACTCCTGGCGGTGGCATTTCAAACGCCGTGACGTTCACTGTTTCACCTCAGCCTTTGCCGCCGCCAGTCCTGCAAAATCTGGCCGCGACCTCTGTCGCGCAAGGCTCGCGGCAGGTTCGTTTGACGCTGGTCGGGGCGAACTTTCGACCCGGCGCGCGCGTCATCATCGGCCAGAGCGGATCGAATACGGCATTGATGCCAGCCGCAGACATCATCATTGAAAACATCAGCCGCATCAGCGAAACGACCATGCAGATGATGGTCAGCGTCTCGCCGCAGGCTTCGTTGGAAACGCGGTCGGTTGACGTGGTTAACGCCGACAACACTTCAACCTCGGCGCGTGGATCGAACACGACCAAACCGTTGCGCGTGCAACAGGGAAGTTCGCTCGGCGCTCCGGCTCAGGTGACCAGTCTGGTCATCACCTATCCGCGAACCGGCACGGTAATTTCGCAGGGCGATTCGGTCTTTGCCGAAGGCGTTTTGTCGGGCGCGGGAACAGGCACGATCATCGGCCAATGGTTGTGGGACGGCAACGTTTACGAACAGTTCGTTTTGAATCTGACCGGCGGCGAACGTCAATTGCTGAAAACCTCTCGTCCGTTGCCGACGATTTTCATTGGCACGCACTCGCTGGAACTGAAGATCGTTTCGCCGAATCTGATTCAATCGCCCGCGATCACAATCGCCGTCAATCCCGGCACGTGGAAACAGATGCGAGTTCTGGCTCCGGCTTCCGGTCGCGGATTCGCGCCTGAACAGCCGCCGACTTTGCGTTGGACGATTGTGCCAGGAGCCGCCAAATATCAGGTCGGATTTTCAACTCAACCTTTCTTCAAAACCGTGACGCAATGGCACGATGTCGCCAACACCAGTTGGCAAATGCCTGTCCAGGTTTGGAGCGCTCTGCCGGAAGGTGAAATCTTCTGGACTGTGCGGGCTGTCGAAATGTCGGGAGCAACGCGGCAGCCCGCGCTGATGCGGCGCATCCAACGTGTGGCCAGCGGCGCACTCAGTCCGATTCCCACGGCAACAGAAGCGGCTTCCAGTAGCATCCCTGGCCGCTTACCCACAAACCTGTTGCTGCAATGGAAAGGATTGAAGGCGCCGTTGGCCGCTCAAACTTCCGGTCAACAGACTGCCCCGACGCTTTATCGCGTGACGATCACCAGCGACGCTCAAGGCCGTTTGATACTGCGCCGATTCATGACCTCCGCGCCGAAAGCCGATTTGCGTTCGATTGCCGGACGACTGATTGCCGGTGACATTTATTACTGGCAGGTCGAAGCATTCACGGCCAGCGGCAAATTGGTGATGATCGGCTCACGGCAGAGTTTCATCGCGCCAGCCGGGAAGGAAACTCCCGAAACCAAACGACTTGAAAACACCAGTTGGAAATTGATGCTGACTCCGCCTTCTTCGACTCAACGCGCGAACGCCACTACCGCCGAAGAAGAACAGCGGATTTCCAAGCTCATGACGAAACGCTATCCGGACATAGCGTCTTTGAATCTGCCGCCGCTCGGTGAAAATGACGCTGAGCCGTTGGAGGAATTGAACGAACAAATCATCTCTCGCTCGCCTGCATCAGGTCAGACCGTCAGCGATGCTCAATCGTTGATTGCCGCAGAATTGAAAAACAAGCTGACGCCATCCGAAGTCAGCCTGCTGATTGACGACACTGACGTGACCGCCATCGCGCAGATCGTCGAAAACAAGGTCAGTCACAAACCGGCGATACCGCTGGCGAACGGCGCTCATCAGGTCATGCTCAGCGTCGCGGGGCAAACCGCGGCCTGGGGATTCAATGTCATGGCGGCGACTCCTGCGGCGACGGATCCGACATCAACCACGCCCGGCACTGATGCCGAAGCAGAGTCGGCGGCAAATGCCGATGTCGGCGCAACCGCCGCGAACGCGGACGCCGCAGCCGATCCGAATGCGGCTGCCGATGCCTCGCCGTCGCAATTCACTGCCGAAGTGACATCGAACACTCAAAGCGTTTCGCGCCAGGAAGAAGAGAAGAACGACATTTCAGTGGCGGCGCAGGGCGTTTACACCAACGGCCCCTGGAAAGCCGAATTGAATGCCAACGGTTTGATCAATTCCGTGTTCGGCCCAAACCCGCGTCATTTGTTCGGTCATTGGAGCGATTACATTTTCAAATTCACTCGCGATTTCGGACTGGCTAAGCAGGCCGCCGCCGTTGTTGATCCGGCGCAATCCGTTCAGCAAGCTCAGCAAGCTGCGGAACCCAAATGGGGTATTGACCTCAGCTTCGGAATGGTCGCGCCGCAGATGCACTTGAACTCTGAATACGTCACCACGGGCTTTCCGCGAGAAGGCGTCGAAGCAGCGATGCGCACGCCGATGGGCAAATTCAGTTATTACCGCAACACCAACGACAAAGGTCAGGGTGAAGGCATTGGCTTCGGTTATCGCCAACAGGTTCAGGGCGCGAGTTATGAAACTCCTGCGCTGAACGTTTTCACCGATCCCGAACGCGTCAAATTCAGGCTGATGTGGTTGAACGCGCGCGATGTCGGCGGAACCCCGTTGAAAATCGGCTTCGATCAAAACGACGATCCGTTCACGACGACTGACGCTTTCGCTTCGCCGCGCGCAGGCGATTCGCTCGGCGGATTGCTGACGATCAAACTCAATCAAAGCTGGTTTTGGAATTCCGAATACGCGCTGACCTCGAACAACGTAAATCGGTTGTCGCCGGAATCTACTCGTCAATTTGGCCGCGCCTGGCGAACAGGTGTCAGCGGCGCCTGGCACAAAGCCAACGTCAATCTGTCATTCCGCGACGTGTCGCCGAATTTCGCCATACCCGCAACAGCCAATCTGTCGCAATTAAGTTTGAGCGATCGTCGCGGTCTGGATTTTTCCATCTCGCGCGACACGCGGGCAGGGAACTTTTCAGGTACTTACCAATTGCTGCAAAGCGATTTCCGTTACTCAGACCGTGCGCATCTGGCTTTGCACAACGTCGGTTTGAACTGGGCGAAAAGCTTTGGTCAAACAACCAGCGTTTCTTTCGGCGTCAACGAAGCCCGCACTCTGACGACCAATCGCGGAACAACGGAACTTCAGGGCGAAGCCGACCAAAGCCGTTTCGGCCTCAATGCTTCGGTCAATCAAACGATCAATACCCAGCGAACCGGCTCGGTCAATTTGGGATTGATCGCCGCTCGCAACTGGTTTCGCGACCGCGTCAATCAAAACGCCAACAACATCATCTCGTCTGTTGGCATCAATGCCGGTTGGACGCCGAAGCCGTTCTTTCAGCTTCAATCGAATTTCAGCGTGAATTGGACTGCCGGAGAAAAATTCACTGTCGGCAATTCGGTGATTACGACTGCATACATTCAACCGGTTTTTAGCTGGGCGCGAACCGGCTGGTCTGTTATGCCATTGATTTCGATCAATCAAATGAAATCGCGGCTGGGCACTGGCGAAAGAACCGCCAGTATGTTGATGACTCAAACCGGCGGCAGAATTTCTTATCAGCTTCCCGGCAGATTGCGATTCAACACGTTTTCTTTTGAAGGCAGCATTGCGCGAACGCACGATGGTTTGAATCGCACGACAACGATGATGCCTCGTTTTCTGTTCCTGTGGACGATGGTCAGGCCGTCAAAACCGCCCGTAGAACCGGTTCAATCGCCAGCGCCAACACAAAACGGGAATGAATGAAATGAGTTTAAGCTTCATGCTTTGAGAAAAAAGTACCATTCCGGCGTGGAGATTTTACCTGCATTGCCAGGAGGTGTGGCTTATCTGCACGGTCAGTGTCACACATTGCAATTTTAATGTTACAAGGGCTTCCATCTACTTCTGTTCCGATGTATAAACACTTCGCCCGAAACTTCCTCCCATTCCCCCTTGCTAATAATTAAGCTACAAGTTGTACCTCAACCTGAACAGTTCGCAATGGCAGACAGCTATCCCCGTAACAGCTAGCCGCGCGAAAAACGCTCAATGAATTTTGACGCGACAGCTTGCTTCACCCAGGCTACTATTAATACGCGTCTGTTAGACGTAAGCGTGAAACTGTCATTACAACCTTTAGCATCCCGTAATCCCACTCGTTAGTTTTCAGGATCGTTGACGATCATCGGTTTGTGCCCTGCCTGAATAATCCGGGTCGAAGTGTGCCCGGCCAATGCCCATTAAGTTACAACTCAATATAACGAGCAGAAGGAGAACCTAATGCTTTCGGCAAACACGCTGTTGCATGACCGCTATC
>CAYRQB010000403.1:557-4974 GCA_964426025.1 uncultured Heliomicrobium sp. | reverse complement strand
CCAGATTGGTCAGGTAAATGAATTCCTGATTGCCTTCGCGTCGAATCTGCATTCCATGCGTTCCGCCTTTCCATTCCTTGCCCATGGATTTGACGAATTTGCCATTGGCGTCGAAAACAATGATGGCGTTTTCTGTGTCGGTGTTGACGTAAATCAAACCTTTGGAATCAACCTGCACAGCGCCGTGCGTTGCGCCATACTCCATGCCGGTCGGCAGCTTTCCCCAACCGCGAACCCATTCGTAGCGGTGATTGCCCGCTCCCAAAATTATCGGCTCCTCCGTGCGGCTTTTGGCGAATGCCAACTCCTGAATAAAAGCCGACGCAGCCAATGCCGATCCGGACATGAAAAGGAAATTGCGCCGACTCAGTTGCTCCGATTGAGACATTTGGAACCTCCGTTGATGATTGTAAGCGTTAAGTCGTGTTGAAAGCCTGATGAAAAGAAGTGCGTCAGTTTCTACAGCAGCGGTTCGGATTTGGCAACCTGTTTCCAGACGATTTCGACATCGTCTATCCAGCCTTCCATCGCCCGAAACAATTGAAAGGGATGGCCGGAAGACATTCTGGGAAAGACAACCCTGTGAGTTGGCAGAACCAGGTCATTGAAGCTTCGATGATCGAAACAATAATGCGCTCCGTGCGTCCAATCAAAGAAAACATACGCGGTGTAATCCAACCTCCTGAGCCAATGACGTTGATCAAAATAGAAGGTCTGCCGGCGACTGTGAGTTGGAAATGCTTCAGGATAAGTAACGCGCAAAGTCTGCCATCGCGAACCATCCTTATTCGTCCAGGCTTCACCTTCTTCAACTTCAAAACCGGGCCAGAGAAAATAGAAAGGCGTAAGCGAGTAATTCCACAGCGCGTAACCCAGGAAATAAAGCAAATCCAGGTCGTCCCAAATCCAAAGTCTTGACGTTCTGCATTCGGCATCCAATGATATCTGCCGCTCTTTTATGATTACCCCTTCTTCGTTTTCGACCCTGACCATCTTCCCGTCAAAAACACCTCGATAACCTGATTCCGGATATGGCGAAAGCCTTATGCAAATTCGGTTTGTCTCAACTTCAACGCGCAGCTTACGAGAGCCAGGCCACTTACATTTCATGGCGAGCAGGTTGCCGCCCACGCGTAAATTCACAATCAACCTTTCAACCTGACTCCAGAGTTTCATTCCTCCGTGCGCTTCGATGACGTTGTTGATGAGTGACAATCTGATTCCTCCTTAATGGGATTTCCAAAACCATTCTCTATGTCAAAGCTGGAAAATTTTATCCGGCTTGCGAATTTGGCTTTCATTCTACTTTGTCGCAACAAGTACTTGTCAAACACAACTCATACGGTTATGATTCTACCCGTCATGAGTTCCATTCGCCCAATAAGGTCTGAGGTTCCCGATCAACCGCCGGTAACGTCTTTGCACGGACGCGCCATGGATAACTTGCGCTTCATTCGCGAAACGATGGAGCGCGCGTCTTCATTCACCGCGGTGCCGGGTTGGGGCGGAGTGGCAATTGGCGTAACTGCAACTTTTGCAACCTGGCTGGCGGCCAGGCAACACAGCACGCGAGCATGGTTGAGGGTCTGGCTGGCTGAAGCATTGGTGGCTTTGCTGATTGGCATGATTACGATGAATCGCAAAGCCAGGGCAGCCGAATCAAGTGTCCTGTCCGGTCCCGGTCGCAAATTCGCGCTCAGTTTGACACCGCCTTTCATCGCCGGGGCAATTCTCACTCAGATTCTTTACGGCCATGGAATTGTTGATGTTCTGCCGGGGCTGTGGCTGCTGTTATATGGCACGGGCATCGTCACAGGCGGAGCCTTTTCAGTCAGAATAGTGCCAGTGATGGGAGTTTGTTTTATGACGACCGGAACGATTGCTTTGTTGGTTCCGGGACAATGGAACGATTACCTGCTGGCCGCCGGATTCGGCGGTTTGCACATTATTTTTGGAATTGTTATCGCAAGGAGGCACGGTGGCTAAAACAGCTCGCTCAAGCGCACAACAAACGAAAACGCGCGCCGGTTCGCGCGCCATGCAGGCTCTTCAAGCTGCCGAGCGCGCGCCGGAACTGGACAACCTGATACACGAACGCATTCGACTCGGCATTGTCAGCGCGCTGGCTGCCAACGAATCGCTGACTTTCAGCGAATTGAAAGAATTATTGAAAACAACCGATGGCAACGTCAGCGTTCACGCACGAAAGCTGGAAGATGCCGAATACATCACCTGCACAAAATCTTTTGACGGACGAATCCCCAAAACAGAATACAGGCTGACCGGAACTGGCAGGGAGGCTTTGGAGCAATACCTGGATCACATGGAAGCTTTGATTCATGCCGCGCGCGAACGGTAAAGCTCGACCGCGACGTATCGCTCGCTTTCTGGCTTCGTTCGCTTTACCCTATCGGCTAAAGGGCATCATATTTTTACAGGAGATTTATGTATCAACTGGCTATGGTTGAAGAAAAAATCAGCGCCGGGCTGTGCGCACACCACGAAACAATTCGTCTTCATACTGACGAATGCCTTCAATTCATTGATTTGACAAAACACGTAGGTTCGATAGTGGAACGTTCAGGCATTCGCCATGGAATTGCTAACATTCAAACCAAACACACAACCACCGCGCTCATCATCAATGAAAACGAACCTTTATTGATCGAAGACTTGAAACGTTTGCTCGAAAGCTGCGCTCCACGCGACAGCGAATACGAACATAATGATTTCAGCCGCCGAGTGGATATTCCACCTGACGAACCTGCCAACGGTCATTCACACTGCAAAGCCCTGTTTCTGCCAACATCAATCATGCTGAATGTCGCCGACGGCGAATTACAGCTTGGCAGATGGCAAAGCCTTTTCCTGATCGAACTCGACGAATCGCGAGAGCGAAATATCTCAGTGCTGATTATGGGTCAATCCGCCGATTGAGGCCTCGCATTTGAAGCCTGAAACAAGCGTCGTTCGCTGAGGGTGTGCGATGAATGTCAAAATGATCTTGCCTGCGTTGACCGAAGCCAAAAGTCCTTTCTGGCGTCCGATCAAATATTCGTTGTTTCCGCCTCTGGGGCTGGCCACGCTTGCGGGTTATTTATCCGCAGATGATCAGGTCACGTTACAGGACGAACACGTCGAAACGCTTGATCTTGATGATGAACCTGATTTGGTTGTCATTCAGGTTTACATCACCTCAGCAAGACGATCTTACGAAATCGCCGATCATTATCGTCGTCGCGGGGCTTACGTCGCGCTTGGCGGTTTGCACGTGACTTCGTTGCCGGAAGAGGCCGCGGCTCACGCCGACACCATTTTTCTTGGTCCCGGTGAAGACATCTGGCCGGAATTTCTCAAAGACTTTCGCGATGGACATCCACAAAAAGTCTACCGCTCGCAGATAAGAACTCTGCTGGGTGTGCCTAAAGTTCGGCGCGATCTGATCAAACGCAATCTTTATCTTGTGCCCAATTCAATCGTGGTTTCGCGCGGCTGCCCTCACACCTGCGATTTCTGCTACAAGGAAGCCTTCTTCACTGGCGGAAAATCTTTTTACACGCAAACCGTTGACGATGCGCTGGCCGAAATAGAACGCCTGCCCGGACGCCATCTTTATTTCCTGGACGATCATCTGTTCGGCAATCCGCGATTTGCGGCGGCGCTGTTCGACGGAATGAAAGGAATGAGGCGTTTGTGGCAAGCTGCCGGAACAGTCAAATCCGTGCTCGAACCGGCTCTGTTGGAAAAGGCCGTTGCGAGCGGTTTGCGCAGCCTGTTTGTCGGCTTTGAAACTCTCAACCCCGCCAATCTGCGCCAGCAACACAAGTATCAAAACCTCAACCGCGATTACACCGCGGCGATCCGGCGGCTGCACGATCTGGGCGTGATGGTCAACGGCAGTTTCGTGTTCGGCATGGATGATGACGACGAATCGGTCTTCGAGCGCACGGTCGAATGGGCTGTCGAACAAGGTGTCGAGACCGCCACTTTTCACATCCTGACGCCTTACCCAAGCACGGCGCTGTATCAACGAATGATCGAACAGGGACGTATGACCAGCAACGACTGGGATTCGTTCGACACACGCCACGTCGTCTTTCGCCCCGAAAAGATGTCCGCAGAAGCTTTGGAGGCAGGTTACTGGCGCGCTTATCGCGATTTCTATCGCTGGAGTTCAATCGCCAAAGGCGCTTGGACGAAAGCTGACTGGCGCGGAACGTTGCGCCACTTCAGCTACGCCGCCGGCTGGAAAAAATTCGAGCCATTATGGGATTGGGTCATCCGCGCAAAACGAGCGGGCGCGATGTTGCCAGCTTTAGAAACAATCCTGACAGGCTTTGGCAAATTTGCCGCCGCCGAAGCCCAGATTCGGAAATCAGCGCCCGAAGTAACGGACGCTGCAATCGCCGCTCGGCTC
>CAYRQB010000403.1:0-547 GCA_964426025.1 uncultured Heliomicrobium sp. | reverse complement strand
TTCTCCTCATCACGCTTCATAGACTGCGCGGCGGAAGGGTTTTAGCCACCGGAAATTCTTCGCGGTTTTCTTGGCCGCTGCGCTCGTCAACGCGTAAAATCGGCCTTCACACTAACTTGATTCGGAACTCTTACGTAATGCGACCACTTCGATATTCCATCAACGTCACCTTGGACGGCTGCTGCGATCATCGTGCAATACCCGCGGACGAAGAATTGCATCGTCACGCGGTCGAGAACCTTGCCCAAGCCGATGCCCTCCTTTTTGGCCGGGTGACTTATCAAATGATGGAGGAAGCGTGGCGGCCAGTGGCGGAGACGGGAACGAGGCCTGATTGGATGGCGGATTGGGCGGTTCCCTTCGCCCGGACGATTGACGCAGCGAAGAAGTACGTCGTGTCGAGCGCCCTGGACCGGGTTGACTGGAACGCGGAGCTTGTGCGCGGGGATCTGGGGAAGGCCGTTGAGCAGCTCAAGCGGGAATCGGGCAAGGGACTGTTCGTGGGAGGCGTGAAGCTCCCGCTGGCGTTGGCGGAACTGGGATTGAT
>CAYRQB010000402.1:0-4974 GCA_964426025.1 uncultured Heliomicrobium sp. | reverse complement strand
TGATCTGGTCTTACTGGCACGAAGAAGGAATGCTGGTGCAGACGATGAACGCCATCTGCATGCGATTCCAGAACCGTCGAGGCCCGGCTGATCGCGATCCGCTGGCCAACCTGGAACTCGATCCTCTGCGACCGCTGAATAATTTGATGTGGGGATACATTCAGGACGAATACAACCGCCTGACCATCCAGCGCAGAGCTTACGAATACGATCACCATTACGGAATGAAGATCATCGGCAAAGCCGTTCCGGAGCTGCGCTCAGCCGACAGCCGTTCGAAATTCATCGAAGCGTTTCACAATCTGCTTTATCGAACGGCGCAGTTTTACCGCGAAGACGCCGACACGAACATCATCGCCGACGGTTTCCCGCTGCTCAATTCGTTGAGAGAAGTTCACATCCTTCTGGCCGAAGGCGCTCACAATCAGTTCGGCGATCTGCCGTGGACTGCGCGCGCTGAGATGCTGATGATGGAATGGCTGATTGCCCGCCCCGAAATGCGCGAATTCCTGCGCGGACGCGCGATGGTTCCTTACCACGAACGTTGGATGGGACAGGTGGACACGATGAAGAAGTTGCAAGGATGGTCGGACACTTCCATCACCCACTTCCGCAATCTGGGAGTTTACGGCGAACAACTTCTGCTGGCGGTCAGGTACGGAGACTGGGTTGACATCAACGATCAGGAAGAAGCCAAGACCTGGGCGCGTTATTGGAGACCGGAAATTCAAGGCTACATTCACGCCTACTTGGCGGCTACAGGCGTTGATCTTTCCGAAGACATCGTTGACTCCAGACGCGCCGCCGTTCGTTACGTTCAACCGGCAATCCTGTTGCAAAACCGGCTGGCGGCTCAAGGCTCGCAAGGTTCTCTGCCCCCTGGCGCAACGGTTGGCGCATTGAACGCCGGATCAGTCAGCTTCTCGGCTCTGCCCACTTCGCGGCGGCGAGCGCTGAAACCCGCCGGAAACGAATGACCGAAATAACTACAACCGAATCCGCACCGCGCGCGGTAGCAAGCGGGTTTTCAGTTATTAGCTGATGTTACGCGATGACAGATAAGGCATAGGGCTTAGCAGCCTCTTCGTCCCGATAGGGACGGTTGATATTAGCCCGGCGATTCATCGCCGGGTAAGAGCGGATAACCGTTGCGTCCTGTAAGGACGCTTGAATCTTGCGCTATCAGCAGACTCAGGTGTCCCTACAGGGCGCGAATCCTGTCCGCTTTGCTTTCCCAGCAATAAATTGCCGGGCTAATTTCAAGCTGTCCCTGATGGGACGAAAATAGCTTCAAAGCCATGGTTTGTTCTCCTGCCGCGTAACGTCAGTTCTTAAACTCACTCGCTGCCGGTCGCAGTACTGATTCGGATAACTCTCCAGCCATATTTCAGGCACGGCCACCACGCGAAATGAAAACCTCTTCCGGGAAAGTGAGGACGAGATGAGTACACGATTTGATTTTGAAGCTTACGACGAACAGCCTTTTTTCTATGAAGATGAAGACGAGGAAGAAGTCGGCAGATCAAGACGATCTGCCATTCGCGGATCGTCTTTCGCAGGCCGAGCCGGTAGTCGTTTTGGCGGCAAACGGAAAAAACGCCCACGTCCCCGGATCAAATTTCCGGGTTTTGGCCGAGGCGGTTTGTCGCCGATTGCTGTATTTCCGGGTTTGTTCGTCGAACCGGGCAAAGAACCGACCGGGCAAAAGCCTGGCAAGGATTCAGCGCCTTCGGGAATGCCATCGCCGCCGCCTGAAAGCGATTCACCAAGCGAAGGCAGCGAATTCATACGCTGGGCGCAAGTCTCGTTGAACAAAGTCCTCAACCTGAGCCTGCGCACGGACGGCGTGATTGACGCCGACACTCGCGAAGCCATTCGCAGCTTTCAACGCCGCGAAAAACTACCTGTCACTGGCGTCATCGGACCGGATACACAACAGGCTTTGGTCGCAGCGACAAGGAATCAGGCTAAACAACCGGATCAGGAATTTCCCTGGTGGCCATCGTTCTTCCCCGCCCTGGCTCCTATTCAAATCGAAGACCGCACGGCATTCGGTCTGAAGGAAAACCGCAAAGGCAAACCGCGCGATATGAGCAAGGTTTACGCGCTGGTTTTGCACCAGACGGCATTCAGTCGAGGCAACGATACGACGAAATACGATCGCATTCCGGTTCATTTCGTGATTACGCCGAACGGAAAGATCATTCAGCTTCATCCTTTGTCGGCTTATCTGTGGTCGTCGAACGGTTTCAATGCCGGTAGCGTCGCTGTCGAATTCGTCGGCAATTTCCCAAACACCAAAGGCAAATGCTGGCAAGCGCAGAAATTCGGTTGTCATCAACTAACTCAGGAGCAAATCAATTCCGGGCGAGCGTTGATCCGACATTTGATAAACACAATGGGCTTAACTCACGTCTTGGCGCACCGCCAATCCAGCGGCCAGCGCGAAAACGATCCGGGACCGGATGTCTGGTATCACGTCGGCCAATGGGCGGTTGATAACCTGGGGATGAAAGACGGCGGGCCGGGTTTCAAAGTCGGATCGGGAAATTCTATCCCCGACCTCTGGCGCAAATGGGGGCAGGCCAAGCCTCAACCGGAACTGGAATTCAGCGGATACGAATTCGATGGATATGGCGAGCTTGAAGGCGAGCTGTCCTTTGGATCGCCGCTTCGCGCGGCGCGCAAGGTCAATCCCAAGTTTGTCAGTTGCAATCCACCCAGCGCTGCGATCAAAGCCATCACCGGAGCCGATCCGGTTGATACAATCCAAAAAGCCAATACGCGCGCGATTAAGTTGCTGGACAAAGTGATCAATGACCTGCAAGACGCGCGCAAGAAGATCATCGGCGGAGCGGCGGCCAGTTCTCCGACGATTACAGATGACTTGGCCAATGCGCTAAAAAACCGATTCAAGATGACTGCAAGCAACCGGGCAATCTGGACCAGACAAGGCAGCGGTACTGTTGATGTGTTGATTCGCCGATTTCGCGGCGCCCGGCAAATTCTGGCGGACGGCTGGATGAAGTATACGTGTCTCGGCGCGCCCACCGTCACTTTGGGAAATTGCCGGGGAGATGGATGTCCGCTGGACGATCCGAAAAGGCGCGCGGCAGCATGCGGAGGGCACTCCCGAATCGTCTTGTGCAAAGCATGGTGGTCCGACAACCTTGATGATCAGGCTGCGATTTTACTGCACGAGTGTTTACACATCTATTTTGGATTCATCGGCGACCAGGAACAGGGAAATCGCGCGAACGCCCACTGCTATGCTCATTTTGTGATTGACTTGAACGGACTGCCTGTATCAAGGGATTTGGCATCATCCTGTCCGTAAGCATGGCTTGAGCGCAGTGAAAAGGTGTTGTCGCCATGATTATTGATTCTCATTGCCATGCGGGAACGGGCGACGGGTTGACCGGCCCGTGGGATACGGCTGCGCCGCTCAGTCAATACCTGCGTCGAGCGGCGAAGGCCGGAATCCGGCGGACGGTTTTGCTCGCAGCTTTTCATTCCGATTACGCCAAAGCCAACCGCGAAGTCGCCCGCATCGTCGCCAGTCGGCCTGACCGTTTTTACGGTTTCGCTTTCGTGCATGCCGAACGCGATCGCGGGCGAGTGATGGCGATGGTCGGTGAAGCCGTCACTCGATTCGGTTTTTGCGGAATCAAGGTTCACCGTCACGATGCGCGGATCACTCGTGAAATTTGCGAAACGGCGCGCGCCTTCAACCTGCCTGTGCTTTACGACGTGACGGGCGAAGTTTCCGTTTGCGAATTGCTGGCGCAGGAATATCCCGACGTGAACTTCATCATTCCGCATCTGGGCAGTTTTGCCGACGATTGGCGAGCGCAACTGGCGTTGATTGATCACCTGGTTCGGCATCCGAATATTTACACAGACACTTCGGGCGTCAGGCGGTTCGATCTGCTGGAACAGGCTGTGCGGCGGGCAGGAGCAAGAAAAATCCTGTTTGGTTCGGATGGGCCGTGGCTGCATCCGGGCGTGGAGTTGGCGAAGGTTCGAGCGTTGGAATTATCCCCGTCGGATGAGCAATTGGTTCTGGGCGGAAATTTTCTGCGTTTGATTTCTCGCGTGCGCAAACGAACCAGCCTGACCGTGTTGGCGGTGAATGCTTCGTCGGTTCAAAGCGAGCGAGGCGATCCATGGCTTGTGCGGTGAGGCTATGCTGTACAGCGAGCGGTAGCGACCTGGTTGGCTTGTTAAGCGCAATCTCGAACAAGAACCAAGTCGCTACCGCTCCTCGTACCGAACCAGTATGTGATGGCCGTTCTGCTTTCTGGCGGCTCGGCGCATTTGCAAGGCTCTGTCGGTGACGCCAAGTTTGGCCGCCGCTCGTTGCAGATTTCCTTCGGCCTCATCCAGCGCGATTCTTTCGGCGGCATCTTCCGCTGCTCGGCCAATTTCCTTCAATCCGATTCCCTGCTGCAAAGCCAGCCCTATGGCTTGGTCGAATTCGTTTCCGCGCCAGTCGGCAAATTCAAAACCATCGTCTGGTCTTTCGTCTTCCGGAATGTCGCCGACGGTGATCGGTCCTGAACCGACGTGTCGCATCAGCATGCGTTTGATCAGTTGTTCCAGTTCGCGGACGTTGCCGGGATATTCGCGCATCAGCAGATAATCGCGCACTGCGTTGTCGAGTTCCGGCGGATCATCAGGCCGCTGGCTTTCGATGAAATGCCGAACCAGCGGCAGAATATCTTCGCGGCGTTCTCTGAGCGGCGGCAAATGACAACAGCAAGCGGCGATGCGATAAAACAAATCGCTGCGAAATCGCCCCTTTGCCTGTTCGTCCATCAGGTTTCGATTCGTTGCGCAGACCAGTCGAAAATCAGTTTTTTGCCAGGTGTTGCTGCCGACGCGTTTGAAGCTGTGTTCCTGAACCACGCGCAGCAATTCGGCTTGCAGCGTTGGCGGCAATTCGCCGACTTCATCCAGAAACAGCGTGCCTCC
>CAYRQB010000401.1:0-5017 GCA_964426025.1 uncultured Heliomicrobium sp. | reverse complement strand
AACCGGCAAGCATTCAACTGCGGGCGAAACGCCCGCGTTCCATTTTCAAAAGGGGAATTCAGCGCGCCTGCGTCGAGTTGGCTTGGCCGTTGGCTACGACGTGCGCTGAAGGGCAATGAGAACGAACTGTTGATTTTGATTAGGTTGTTGGGTTGATTATCTGTTTGACGACGCGAAGTGTAGTTTTTTCTTCGAACTGTCAAACACTTTTTTGGTGACGGCTCGCAAGATGTTGACAACAGCCGAGAAAAACTTTTGGCTGGATGACTTGAATTGATTGAGCTTCCATTAGCAACAAGGCACTAAGGCAATCCCGAAAGCTGCTTTTGGCATGTGTTTTTACTTATTGGAAAATCTTTTCTTGATCACTCTCCCAACGAAGGCCTACCCGCCTTGACACTCAAAGTCGCATTACGTATTCTTTGCGTTCGCTTTTTTTCACGCTGAAATACGGAGATTACACCTATGTCTACCTACTTTCCGAGTGGCAAGGGGTTGGAGAGTCACAGAAGTTGGCATCTGATTGATGCCAGTGGAATGACAGTTGGCCGTCTGGCCAGCGAAGTTGCTCGTTTGTTGATGGGCAAACATAAACCAACCTACACTCCATTCTTGGACACTGGCGATCACGTGATCGTCATCAATGCCGCAAAAGTCGTTTTCAAAGGCAATAAAACCGAAGACAAAATTTACCGGCATCACACTGGCTGGCCTGGCGGGTTGAAAGAGGTTAAAGCAAAAGACCTGCTGGCGAAAAATCCCGTGCGCTTGGTCGAACTGGCGATCAAGGGCATGCTGCCCAAGACCAAAATGGGTCGCGCAATGGGAAGCAAATTGAAGGTTTATACAGGGGCCGAGCATCCTCATGGAGCGCAGAAGCCATCCTCTCTAAATCTGTCAGCCAGGTAATGCCTAAGACAAACCTGCCAGCCAATCTCAATTGTCCACATTCAACTTCGAGATGGCGGGCGACCAACTTTTTCAGGAGCGATTCCAAACGTGGCTGATATTCAGTATTACGGAACTGGCCGTCGTAAAAGTGCGACCGCTCGTGTTTATTTGAGGCCGGGAACAGGCAATTTCAAAGTCAACCGCGCCTCGATTGACACTTACTTCAAGAACGAAACGCTGCGCATGATCATCCGCCAGCCGCTGCAACTGACCGACACGATCGGCAAGTTCGACGTGCTGGTGAATGTTGCCGGTGGCGGAAGCGCCGGACAGGCAGGCGCAGTGCGACACGGCATTGCGCGAGCGCTGATCGAATTCAACGCTGAATTGCGCAAAAAGCTCAAGAAAGCCGGATTGCTCACGCGCGACCCTCGCGCCAAAGAGCGCAAGAAATACGGACAGAAGGGCGCGCGTAAACGGTTCCAGTTCTCGAAACGTTAATTTCCATGCGGATCACAGATTCGGATTGCGGAGGAAACAGACAAAGTCTTTCTTCCGCAATCTGAAATTTGCTATCCGTTATCCCATTGCCTTCCCCATCGTTGGTTGCTGCAAGTGATTGAACTGCTGGCTTGTGGAGGGCGAGTACATAAACCGATATTTTGGAGGTCTGATTGGCTACTGTTACGATGAAAGAACTGCTCGAAGCTGGCGTACACTTCGGGCATCAGGTGCGCCGATGGAATCCGAAGATGAAGGAATATATCTTCGGCGAGCGCAACGGCATTTACATTATTGATCTGCAGAAAACGCAGCGCATGTTCAAAGAGGCGATGAAGTTCATCACCACTTTGACCAGCGAGGGCACTTACAAAACAGTGCTGTTCGTTGGCACCAAGCGCCAGGCGCAAGACGCCATCAAGGAAGAGGCTCTGCGTTGCAATCAGTTTTACATCAACCAGCGTTGGCTGGGCGGTCTTCTCACCAACTTCCAGACAATTCAGAAATCAATCAAACGCTACAAGGAAATCGAAGCAATGCAGGCCGATGGCCGCATTGAACAGTACGCCAAGAAAGAGCGGCTGCAAATCGAACGCGAGCGATTGGCTCTGGAAAAAAATCTGGCCGGCATCAAGGATATGAAGAAGCTGCCGGACATTATCTTCGTGATTGACACCAACAAAGAAGAAATCGCCGTCAAAGAAGCCAATCGGCTGGGCATTCCGGTTGTAGCCATTGTTGACACAAACTGTTCCCCAGAAGGCGTTGACCACATCATTCCCGGCAACGACGACGCTCTGCGCGCAGTTCGGCTGTTCGCGTCGCGAATCGCCGACGCCATCCTGGAAGGCCAACAGTTGGCCCAACAAAAAGAGGCTGAAGAAGCCGCCATCGCCCAGGAGCAAGCGAAAGCGAGTGGCGTGACGGTTGACATCGCTCAGCGCCAGCAAAAAGAAAGAGGCGATCGCGGAGGACGCGGACGTGACCGTGGACGAGGGGATCGCGGCGACCGGCGTGGCGGACGCGGCGGCGACCGGCGCGGTGGCGGTGGCCGTGGCGAAGGACGAGCGGCAGTTGCCGCAGCCGCTCCAGCCGCAATCCCGACGGCTGCGGAACCACCTGCTCAACCAGCAGAAGCTCCGGTTGTCGAACCGGTTGTCGAAACACCGGCAACTCCGGCCCCTGAGGCCAACGCCGCAGAATCAGCATAAAATTGAGTTTCAAATTTTTGGTTTGATAATGATGGCGCAGCCAAATTCTTTATGTGTGGCTGCGCCGTTTTTGCGAAGACAGACAATCTTTACGAGAGGGATTTATGGCAATTACAGCAGAAATGGTAAAAAACCTGCGCGAAAAAACCGGCGCGGGAATGATGGAATGCAAGAAGGCATTGACTGAAACGAACGGCAACGAAGAACAGGCGATTGAAATTCTGCGCAAAGCCGGATTGGCCAGCGCCAAAAAACGCGAAGGCCGTATTGCCGCCGAAGGAGCCGTCGGCTCTTACATTCACATGGGCGGGAAAGTCGGCGTGTTGGTCGAAGTCAATTGTGAAACCGATTTCGTCGCGCGTAGCGAAGACTTTCAGAGGTTCGTCAAAGATTTGGCGATGCACATTTGCGCTTCCGAACCGCAGTTCGTCAGCAAGGAAGAAGTTTCGGCTGATCTGATCGAGAAAGAGAAAGAAATCGCTCGCGGACAGGCATTGGCTGATCCGAAAAACGCCAACAAACCCGAGCAGATCATCGAAAAGATGGTTCAGGGACGATTGGACAAATTCTTTACCGAAGCCGTGTTGCTGGAACAGCCATTCGTCAAGGACCAGACGGTAACCGTCGGCGAAATGATCACCAATCTGACGGCCAAAACCGGTGAAAAATGCAGCATCCGTCGTTTCACCCGTTACAAAATGGGCGAAGGTCTGGAAAAACGTTCTGACGACTTCGCCGCCGAAGTCGCGTCCATGATTAATTAGCTAACTGGTAGTTGATGGTCGAAATTCTGAAAAGAGATTGTCGGCCATCAACTGCCGAACCCAAACTTAAAATGTCAGACCCATCCAATACAACAACGCCCGCTTATCGCCGCATCCTGCTCAAACTGAGCGGAGAAGCAATGATGGGTGATGGGGGTTACGGAATTGATCCCAAGGTCGTCATTCGCATTGCCAAAGAGGTCAAGGAAGTAAACGATCTGGGTGTGCAGATTGCGCTGGTGGTTGGCGGCGGCAACATATTTCGCGGGCTGAGCGCCAGCGCCATGGGAATTGATCGCGCTTCGGCTGACTATATGGGAATGCTGGCGACAGTCATGAACGCCATCGCATTGCAGGACGGATTGGAGAAGCTAAACGTTTACACTCGCGTCTTATCGGCCATTGAAATGCGCGAAGTCGCCGAACCATTCATTCGCCGCCGTGCGGTTCGCCATCTGGAAAAAGGCCGCGTGGTCATCTTCGCCGCCGGAACCGGAAACCCGTATTTCACTACCGATTCGGCTGCCGCACTGCGCGCGTTGGAAATCAAAGCCGATGTGCTGATGAAAGCGACGAGCGTCGGCGGCATTTACACTGCCGATCCTCGCAAAGACAGCAACGCAGTAAAAATTGACCGTTTGAATTACATGCGAGTGTTGCAGGATGAATTGGCAGTGATGGACGCTTCGGCGATTTCTCTGTGCAAAGAAAACCGACTGCCGATCCTTGTTTTCAATATGAAAGAAGCAGGCAATATCAAACGCGCGGTTCTAGGCGAACCGGTAGGTTCCATCGTCAAACCCGATGACGATATTCGCAGCAAATAATTAACCCAGGACAACAGCAACGAGTGACAGGCATCGCCCTTGTCACTCGTTCCTTTTTCAAGCAAGCCCGGAACGAATTTGAAATCTGTTCCGCCCCTACTCCGGAGGACATCAATGGTTAAAGAAATCAGCAAAGAGACAAAAACGCGGATGGAAAAAGTTATAGAGGATTTCATGCATAAACTGGCCTCCGTGCGCACCGGACGGGCTTCGACCAGCATCCTTGACGGAGTCACGGTCGAATACTACGGCTCGCCCATGCCGCTCAACCAGGTCGCCACGATCAACGTTCCCGAAGGCACTTTGATTACGGTTCAACCTTTCGATCCGTCATTGGTCAACGACATTGATAAAGCCATTCGCTCGTCCGATCTGGGACTAAATCCGTCGAACGACGGCAAACTGATTCGAGTGCCGATTCCACCATTGACCGAAGAACGCCGCAAACAGATGGTCAAGGTTGTTCACGAAATGGCTGAAGACCACAAAACGGCCATCCGCAACGTTCGCCGTCATTCAAACGACGAATTGAAAAAAGCGCTCAAAGACAAAACCATCTCCGAGGATGAAGAGCGCTCCGGCCTTGATGAAGTGCAGAAACTGACCGATCAATTCGTTCTCAAAATCACCGAACTGAGCAAACACAAAGAAGATGAAATCATGAAAGTTTGAAACACGGCCTGACCTTCATTTAATGCACGTCAAAAAAAAACAGCCCTGACTTCCATTCGCGAAAGTCAGGGCTGAAGTCTTTTCAGATCACAAACTACGGAGCGAAGAAGCCTGTGACGTCCACTATGAAGTGGGTTCCCGCGAAGCTGTA
>CAYRQB010000400.1:0-5079 GCA_964426025.1 uncultured Heliomicrobium sp. | reverse complement strand
CGCGGTTTTGTTGGTCTTACCTTGTCATCAACCCTGACCTGACTATAAGCTACGGCCTGTCAAACTATAGCTTTTGAGAAATTGGAATCTCGCGCGAAGCCGTAAAGACGCCAGGCGGAAAAGAAAGAAAAACCGGCAATGCTATTTCCTTGCAGGAGTTGACTGCTCTGGTTCTTTGCGACCTGGCGGCTTTGCGTGAAACTCAATTTTTCTGATGTCTATACTTTCCTTCCCATCGCGATGCCGCCAGGTTGCCGGCATCGGTAATGAAGCAATTAAATTTTCCGCCTGCGAGCACGCAGGCTTTTCATTGAGCTACGCAATGAGCAAAAGAACGCTTTCGCTGACCGTCGTTTTCGCTTTCGTGATTTTCGCTGCAATGGCTGCCGGATCGCAGTTGAGCGAATCAAGTCGCGCGCAATCAAAAGTTGATTTCGTTCGCGACATCCAACCGATTTTTCAGGCTTCATGCATTGGCTGTCACGGCGAAAAGAAACAGGCTGCGGGTTTGCGGCTCGATTCCGGAAAGTCTGCTCTGGCAAAAGCGATCAAACCCGGCAAGGCCGTCGAAAGCGAGCTTTACCGCCGAATCGCCGGACTCAGCGATCAGGCGCGAATGCCAATGGGCGGAAAACCGCTTTCGCAAACTCAAATTGAACTCATACGCCGCTGGATTGATGAAGGCGCTCTCTGGCCGGAAGAATCGGCAATCCGCAATCCGCAATCAGCAATCGCACAGCACTGGGCATTCGTCGCTCCGGTCAGACCGGCAATTCCCACTGTCAGCAATCCTGCGTGGATCAAAAACCCGATTGACGCTTTCGTGCTGGCTCGGTTGGACAAGGAAGGATTGAAGCCTTCGCCGGAAGCCGACAAAATCACGCTGCTTCGCCGATTGAGCCTGGATTTGATCGGATTGCCGCCGACGCCAGAAGAGGTTGACGCTTTCCTGGCAGACAAATCCGCGAAGGCTTACGAAAAACAGGTTGAAAGATTGCTCAACAGCCCGCATTACGGCGAACGCTGGGGACGCCATTGGCTGGACGCCGCGCGTTACGCCGATTCCGACGGTTACGAAAAAGACAAACAGCGCAACGTCTGGTTTTATCGCGACTGGGTGATCAACTCGCTCAATCGCGATCTGCCTTACGACCAGTTCATCATCCAACAAATTGCCGGAGATTTGCTGCCACCCCAAAAAGATCAAAAAGCCAGTCAGGATCAAATCGTCGCCACCGGTTTTTTGCGCAATTCGATGATCAACGAGGAAGGCGGAATCGAACCCGAACAGTTCCGCATGGAAGCGATGTTCGACCGCATGGACGCCATCGGCAAAAGCGTTTTGGGGCTGACCATTCAATGCGCGCAATGCCACAACCACAAATTCGATCCGCTGAAACAAGATGAGTATTACCGTCTGTTCGCCTTTCTGAATAATTCGCACGAAGCGAACGTCGCCGTTTACACGCCCGAAGAACAAATGAAACGCGCAGAGATTTTCCGCCGCACGCGCGAGATCGAAGCCGAACTTCAGCACAAAACTCCAGACTGGCGCGACCGCCTGACAGTGTGGGAAGAAAAGGCAAAAGCGAATCAGCCGGAATGGGTCATCGTTCGGCCTGATGTGGATGACATTTCCAATGGCGGCCAGAAATATCTGCCGATGAAGGATGGTTCTTTTCTGGCTCAGGGTTACGCGCCGACCAAACATCGCGTGAAGATGATCTGGAAAACCGATGTGAAAAACATAGCGGCTTTCAGGCTGGAATTGTTGAACGATCCGAATCTGCCGCTGGGCGGACCCGGTCGTTCGACCAAAGGTTTGGGAGCGCTGACAGAATTTGAAGTCGAAGCCGCTCCGGTCAGCGATCCGAAGAAAATCACCAAAGTCAAAATCGTTCGAGCGACAGCCGATTTCAATCAACCCGAACGCGAACTGGAAGCGATCTTTTACGACAAGACGAATCGCAAGCGAGTGACCGGCGGAATCGAATTCGCCGTTGACGGCAAAGACGAAACCGCCTGGGGAATTGACGCCGGACCAGGTCAGCGCAACGTTCCGCGCAAAGCCGTCTTCGTCGCCGAACAACCAATCAACATCGAAGGCGAAGCGATTCTGACCTTTTACCTGAAACAAAATCACGGCGGTTGGAACAGCGACGACAACCAGAACAATAATCTTGGCCGCATGCGATTGTCTGTGACGACCGCCAAAGACGCCGTCGCCGATCCGCTGCCGACCAACGTCCGCGAGATTCTTTCGATTCCGCGCGAACAACGATCTGATGCGCAAACGCAAACTGTCTTCGGTTATTGGCGGACGACAATCGCCGATTGGAAAACCGAAAACGAACGCATCGCAGAATTGTGGCGGCAACATCCTGAAGGCTCTTCGCAACTGGTTTACCGCGAACGCGCAGAGATGCGTCCGACCTTCACCCTGAAACGCGGAGACTTTCTGAAACCGGACAAACAGATTCAACCGGGCGTTCCGGCTTTCCTGCATCAATTGCCGGAAAATGCTCCGGCCAATCGTTTGACCTTTGCGAAATGGCTGGTTGATCGCCAATCGCCGACGACCGCTAGAGCGGCGGTCAACCGCATCTGGCAAAGTTATTTCGGAACTGGGCTGGTGGCGACTTCGGAAGATTTCGGCAAACAGGCAGACGCTCCATCGCATCCTGAGTTGCTGGATTGGCTGGCGGTGGAATTGATGGATGGACGCGGGGACGCGGTAACGCTGGGACGCGGGGCTAATGCAACTTTGCAAAAAGAGAATCTGCAATCCGCAATCCGCAATCCGCAATCAAAAGCGTGGAGCTTGAAACACATTCATCGTTTGATTGTCACGTCGGCGACTTATCGCCAGTCATCCGCGAATCCGCAACCTTCACTCCGCAATCCGCAATCGGATGATCCTTACAATCGTTTGCTGGCGCGGGGTTCGCGATTGAGAGTCGAGGCCGAAATCGTTCGCGACATCGCGTTGGCATCAAGCGGATTGCTGAACCGGAAAATCGGCGGAGCCAGCGTCTTTCCGCCTTCGCCTGATTTCCTGTATCTGCCTCCGGCGAGTTACGGGCCGAAACCCTGGCCGGAAAGCGCTGGCGAAGATCGCTATCGCCGAGCGCTTTACACATTTCGTTATCGGTCGGTTCCCTTCCCGGCGTTGCAAACTTTCGATGCGCCGACGGCGGATATTTCCTGCGTTCGCCGTCCGCGCTCGAACACTCCTTTGCAGGCGTTGACTACGCTGAACGAGACGCTGTTTTTGGAAGCGGCGCGAGCGCTGGCGCTGAAAACCGTCAAAGAAGGCGGCGCGAGCGACGATCAAAAAGCCGTCTTCGCTTTCCGCAGCGTGCTGGCTCGCAAACCGACAGCGAGTGAATTGACGGAATTGCTGGCGCTCAAAAATCGGCAACAGGAACGATTCACGCGAGGCGAATTGAACCCATGGAACCTGGCGACGAACGATCCTGACAAAGCATTCCCTTTGCCCAAAGGCGTTCGGATAGAAGAACTGGCCGCGTGGACTGCCGTGTCGCGAGTGCTGTTGAATCTGGACGAAGCGATCACGAAGGAGTAATCAAGGCTTTTGATCGCCGATCCGAAAAAACGCCGCTCGCGATTTCTGGCTGTCATCGCCGCGCTGATTGTCCTGCTGCTGGTTTGCGGCTGGTGGTGGAGAGCGCCATTGCTGAAAGGCATCGGCCAGTTTTGGACAGTCAATGAAGAACCGGCTCAAGCCGATGCGATTGTCTTGCTCGGCGGCGGAATCGAAACGCGCTCGGTTGTTGCGGCCAGGCTTTATCACGAAGGCTGGGCGAAACAGATTCTGGTCATGCAACCGGAACGCACGAAGATCACCAAACTGGATTTGATTGCCGATCAGGCGGCGCTGACCAAAAAATTGTTGCTGGTTGAAAACGTGCCGGAAAGCGCGATCACTTTCGTCGAACCGGAAGTGACCAGCACATTCGAAGAAGCTCAGGCGCTGAACAAATGGGTTAAAGATCATCAGGCTCGCTTGCTGCTGGCTCCAACCGATCTTTTTCACACCCGGCGAGCGCGATGGGTTTTGCAACGTTACCTGAAAGACAGCGGCGCCGAGGTGAGGATGATCGCCGTTCCATTGAAGCGTTACGACGGCAATAACTGGTGGCAGACCGAACAGGGCTTGATTGATTTCCAAAACGAGATCATCAAATTCGCTTTGTACAAATGGCGTTATTAAGCTCCAAGAGGAAACATAAGTGACAATGTTGACCGGCAGAAATCTGGTTTTAGTTTTGCTTGGACTGGCTGTCGTTTTGTGGCCGACAAATTTGCAAACGCATCCGACAATCTCTGCTCAGGTAAAGCCGGACGGAGTTTATCTGCTGAAACCTGCTCGCGTTTTCGACGGCCAGGAATTGCGTGAGGGTTGGGCTGTGCTGGTTCGCGGCGAAAAGATCGAAGCTGCCGGTTTGACAAGCGATGTCAAAGCTCCTGCCGATGCCAAAGTCATCGAATTGCCAGGCGCGACATTGATGCCCGGTTTGATCGAAGCGCATTCGCACGTGCTGCTTCATCCGTACAGCGAAACTGCGTGGAACGATCAGGTCGCGCGCGAACACCAAAGCCTGCGCGTGGCGCGAGCGACGAATCACTTGCGCGAAACTTTGCTGGCGGGATTCACGACGATTCGCGACCTGGGAACCGAAGGCGCTGATTACGCCGACGTCGGACTGAGGCAAGCCGTCGAGCAAGGCATCATTCCCGGCCCGCGAATGCTGATTGCGACGCGGGCGATTGTCGTCAGCGGCAGTTACGGCCCCAAAGGTTACGCCACCGAATGGAACGTTCCGCAGGGCGCTGAAGAAGCCGACGGCGTTGACAGCTTGACGCGAGCCGTTCGCACTCAGATCGGCAAGGGCGCGGATTGGATCAAGGTTTACGCCGATTACCGCTGGGGCAAAGCCGGAGCCGCGCCGACTTTCACGCTGGATGAATTGAAGCTGATCGTCGAGCTTGCCAAAAGCGCTGGCGTGCCGGTTTCGGCTCACGCCACGACGCCTGAAGGCATGCGCCGAGCGACAT
>CAYRQB010000399.1:0-5143 GCA_964426025.1 uncultured Heliomicrobium sp. | reverse complement strand
ATCAGGCGGCAAAGCCGCAGATGCAGTTTTCACCCACACAAATTACGGTAGTGCCCTTTTTTGAGCACAGAACCATGAGCCAGCGAACAACAAAATGACGTTTGCCGGCTTCAGGGAAAGTTTGCGCTTGCCGTGGCAGAAATCTACAACTCGTGGCGAAACTCCACGATTCCACGATGCCATTTTGAAGCTCAACGCTTGTGTCTGACTTTGGGGTGACCTATTTTGTCTGCCGTTTAGAATTCACCTTATGCAAAATATCAGTGAGAAAAGAACAGAAGAAATCGGGGACTCCGACCGGCAGATGGATGACAAGCTCTACTCGTTCGCCAGCCTGGATCAATACACCTTCAAACAACGCTTGATCATTCGTTTGGCCGGATTGGTTTTGTATTTGCTGATTCGTGTGATTGGCGCAACGCTGAAGTTTGAAATCGTCGGATGGGAAAATCACACGGACGGCGAACCGCTGATTTACTGTTTCTGGCACAACCGCATTCCGACAGCGACATATTTCTGGCGACGACGCGGGATTGTCGTGATGTCATCCCAAAGTTTTGATTCGGAATACATCGCGCGATTCATTCAACGCTTCGGATATGGAACGGCCAAAGGCAGTTCGACGCGCGGAGCGCGCGCCGGATTGATTCAGATGATTCGCGCCGTCAGAGCCGGTAAAAGCGCCGCTTTCACCGTTGACGGGCCGCGCGGTCCGATTTACGTCGCCAAACCCGGAGCCTTGCTGCTGTCGCAAAAAGCCAACGCCGCGATTCTTCCCTTCTCTATTTCGCTCAGCCGCTGCTGGCGATTGCCCAGTTGGGATCGAATAGAAATTCCCAAACCATTCGCCCGCGCCGTTGTCGTCATCGGCGAACCGATACGAGTCAAAGACGGCGGCGACGAAACGGAACTGGCGGATTTGCAGCGAGCATTGGAAGAAGTTCGGGATCGCGGCGACCAGCTTGTCGGACGCCTTTCTTGACACCCTCAGAGGCCAAACTTAGAATCGCCGCTCTGAAGTTCAATCACGCCTAAATAACGGAGATAATTTTGTATAGCGAAGCATCTGGACAGATCACAGCGCCGAGGCCGGTCTCTATTGGAAAAACAATCACCGCCTGTTTGGCCGGATTCGTGTTGCCCGGACTCGGTCACATTGTGCTGGGTAAATTTGTGCGCGGCGCGCTGATCGGCGGCGTCATCATCATCATGTTTGCGCTCGGATTTGTGATGGAAGGCCATCTTGACAAACCCGAAGCCAGGGACTGGCTGACCTGGTTTTTCAGTTTTCTTGACGCCGGAATGGGCGTGCCTTACTTCGTTTGTCTGCTCAGCGATCTTGGTTTCCAGATCACGCCGGAACAGGCCGCGAAAGTGACTTTTGAATACGGCAATACCTTCTTCCGCGTCGCCGGAGCCTTGAACATGCTGGCGGTGATGGACGCTTATGACATCGGCGTCGGGAGGAAGGCATGACCCATTTTCTGGCTTTGATACTTTTCAGCGTACTCGTCTCGGTCGCCTTCGCCACGTTAAGCTCCGAGCATCACACGATTCAGGAGCGCGTCAAATACGGATTGAAAGTCTTCGGCTATTTCGTCGGCATCGGCTTTTTGATCGCCTGGGGTTTGTACTTCCTTCCACTTTGATCTGAACTACGGTTGCGGATTGCTGATCGCGGATTGTGGATTGAAATTGTCTCTCAATCCCTGATTCGCAATCCGCAATCCGCAATTGCTTTATGCAGCCGCAAAAATTTTCATTGATGCTGGATTCCGTTCGCCGCCTGATGCGCGGCGGAGCCACGGCGCGCGCGCTGAACGTCCTGCGGAAAAGTCGTCCCGCAGACATAGCTCAGGTGTTGCAGGCGCTGAGCGACCTGGATCGCAAATCTGTTTTCGCGGCTCTGGCCAAATCAGAAACCGCGCTGGCCGCTGCCAGTTTGAGCGAATTGAGTCCGGCGGCTGGCGTTGAATTGCTGACCACATTGCCGCCCGAAGGAACCGCGCAAGTTCTGCAGGAATTGCCATCCGACGATGCCGCCGAATTCATCTCCGAATTGCCTGAAGACTTGCGCGAACAGTTGCTGGATTTGATGAAGGTGGAAATTTCCACCGACGTTCAGGAACTGCTCAGTTTTGCCGAAGGCACTGCCGGGCGAATCATGACGCCGGACGTTTTTTCGCTGAAAGAAGATTTGACCGTCGGCGAAGCCATCTCCACCATTCAGCACGCCAGCAGCGACATCGAACTGGTTTTTTATCTGTACGTGATTGACGACCGAGGTCATCTGGTGGGAGTGTCGAGCTTGCGCCAATTGCTGCTGGTTCCGCCGACAACTCCGCTCAAGAAAATAATGAGCACAGACGTGATCAGCGTCGGCACGGACACCGATCAGGAAGAAGTCGCGCAGGTCGTGGCCAGATACAACCTGCTGGGCGTTCCGGTGGTTGACGAAGAACACAAGTTGCTGGGCGTCGTGACGGTTGACGATGTTCTGGACGTGATTCGCGAAGAAGCGACCGAAGACATTTACGCGCTGTCGGGCGTCAGTTCCGAAGAAGGCATTCTAAGCACGCCCTGGCGTTCTGTCCGCCTGCGTCTGCCGTGGTTGATGATCAATCTGGCGACGGCGATTCTGGCTGCTTCGGTCATCAACGCATTCGAAGCGACGATCAAACAGGTCGTGGTGTTGGCGGCGCTGCAATCAATCGTCGCCGGAATGGGCGGAAACGCCGCGACGCAAACGCTGGCGGTGATCGTGCGCGGATTGGCGCTCGGCGAAGTGACGCTGGAAAATTCCCGCCGCGTGCTTTGGAAAGAGGTTCTGGTCGGAGTGGCAAACGGTCTGGTTAATGGTTTGATCGCCGCCTTGGTTGTGCTGGTCTGGTTTGGCTTCAGCCCGAAGATGTTCATCATCGGCGGAATCATCGCCGCCGCGCTGATCATCAATCTGTTGATCGCGGCAATTGCCGGAACGGTCATTCCGCTGCTGCTGAAAAAGCTGAGGGCCGATCCGGCTCTGGCGTCTTCAGTGTTCGTCACGACCTGCACAGACGTTGGCGGCTTCCTTTCTTTCCTCGGTCTGGCTACTCTTCTGCTCAAATATTTGAAGTAAGCCGGTCTCAGTCAAAAACAAGGGAGGGTTTATGAATCTGGACACAACCAAGTTAATGATCATCGGCGGAGCATTGGCCACGCTCGTCTTTTTGTGGCTGGTCTGGAAATTCTTCTTCAGCCTGCTCAAACATTTTCTGATCATCCTGCTTCTGGGCGCGATTTTCGCTGGAGTTTACTGGTATCGAAGCCGCATTCCCGACAGACCATCCTCCGTCGGCAAACACGCTTACATGACGGAGACCGGCAAATATCTGGGAGTGGTCGAAGGCGAAGGCGAAGACAATCGTCGCGGACCGGTCTGGAATATTCGCTTTCCCGGCAGCCATCCGCGGATGTACAGCAAATCGCGCGTCACGCTGAAAGACCAACGCGACATTGCTTCCGAACCGACTCCGGAACCGACGGAAACTCCAAAACCGTCTGCAACCGCCAAACCGAAGGCGGCCAAAGCTGCAAGCGGCAGGAAGTGAGAAATCATGACCGGCACGCCTTTTGTTGCGGTTGAGAAGTTGGTCAAGCCAGTTTAGACTACATGCTTGCTGACTGATCGCAATTTCCCACTGATGGGCTGAAACTCGAATCACAGAGGTTTTATGCCGCTGCACGACACGGAAGCCTTTGTGCTCCGCACTTTTTCTCTCAAGGAAGCTGACAAAGTATGCGTCTTCTTCACTCGCAACGAGGGTAAGGTTCGAGGTGTGGCGCACGGAGCGAGAAAACTTCGCAGCCGTTTCGGCGCAAGCCTGGAACCGTTCACCGAAGTTTCGCTGACTTACTTTCAGAAGGAAAACAAGGAACTGGTTTCAATTTCCGGTTGTGAAATCATCAATTCGCAGTTCACATACGGGATCAGCAGCGAGCGCATGGGAGTGATGCAGTATCTGGGCGAACTGGTTGATTTGTTTCTGCTCGATCACGAACCGAACGAAACAGCTTATCGTTTGATTGCCGCCACGCTCGGCGCCATGCAACAGGCCAACAATGAAGAATTGATGATGCTGGCCAGGTATTTTGAAATATGGATGCTGAAGCTCGGAGGTTTCTTCCCAGACTGGCGTCGCTGCGGATTGTGCGAGAAAGATTTGACCGGAGAAATGGCGGTTTACCTGACCAACGAAGGAATGCCGCAATGTCCGGCTTGCAGCGGCCAACGCGGCGATGAATTGCTCCCCGCCGTTTGGCGAACGATTCAGGAGATTCTGACGCAATCCCCATCAAAGTTTTTTTTGCCGTCACGAGATCAAAGATTGATTTCGCAAGTCGGCAGCATCGCAACCAGGCTGATCGCGCGCGCGCTTGAACGCGAGCCGCGATCATACGAAGTTTTGAGCCGGTTGAGACCGGCGGAAACAACCAATTTTCAACAATAAGAAATGTGGAACGGACTTCAGTCTGTTCGCATCGTCTTAATTGCAAATTCATGAACAGGCTGAAGCCTGTTCCACATCATGTAGGAGACAACACACAGCAATGAGTACGAAATACGTTTACCTGTTCGCCAATGGCAAAGCCGAAGGCCACGGGAAGATGAAAGATTTGCTCGGCGGCAAAGGCTCAGGCCTGGCCGAAATGACCAATGCCGGTTTGCCCGTCCCTCCCGGTTTCACAATCACGACCGAAGCCTGCAACGCCTATTACGCATCTGGCGAACAATTCCCCGAAGGCATGTGGGATCAGGCTCTGGCCGCGCTGGCGCAGATTGAAGCCGCCACCGACAAGAAATTCGGCGGCAGCGAAAATCCGCTGTTGGTGTCAGTTCGTTCCGGCGCGAAATTTTCCATGCCCGGAATGATGGACACCGTTTTGAATCTGGGCTTGAACGACGAAACCCGCGCCGCGCTGGCCAAAATGACCGGCAACGAGCGCTTTTCGTGGGACGCTTATCGCCGCTTCATTCAATTGTTCGGCAAGATCGTGCTGGGCATTGATTCGGAAAAATTCGAGCATGTTTTTGACGCTTACAAAAAACAGCTTGGAGTCAAAGGCGACACCGAAGTCGGGGAAGAAACGCTGGCCAAAGTCG
>CAYRQB010000398.1:0-5154 GCA_964426025.1 uncultured Heliomicrobium sp. | reverse complement strand
CAGTTCCGGATTCAGACGATCACGCGCGTTATCAGTATTGGGAAAATGCGCTGCCACGCCGCTCCGAAATACTCGCATCGAAACACCCTTGGAGCGGACTTCCATTTTCCGGTTGGCGTGATGGGTTGGGAAGGTAATTGCCGTTTCAGGCCTACCTTGCTCATCAATCAAAACCAGGTCAACGTTGATTGCGCCAGCGGCCTTAGCTGTCGCCTCGACAATTTCACGTGGCAAAGTATCCAGATTCTTCTGTGCAATCAGTTTACTACTCACTTCGTAGAAGGAGAGCAATTGGGTACGCCCGCGTTCAGCGCTCAGCAACCGGTCAATGAATATTGCTGATTGTGTGGCGATAGCGGCAGCAAGCTCAATGTTCTCCTGATGCTGGTTGGAAAACTGACTTTGATCTTCAGGGCATACCTCAGCGAGATCGAGCACTCCCAACACACGGTTGCCAAGCTTTATTGGTAGCACCAATAAAGATTGAATAGGTGGGTCAAATCCGCATTCTTCATTCAGCTTCTTCATGTTTGCTTTGGTCAGAGGATCTCCAGTGGCTCGAAGCCTGAAAGGCCGACCAGACTGAAGCAATTGGGCTAAACCTGGAAAGTGTTTAAGTACAATCTGCCTTGGACTGCCTGACTGTGGTGTTGTTAGATTTGGTTGCCCCTGACCGTAGGCAGCTGCTTGCTCGACAAGGCAGGTATCATCTTCATTGAACAGCAAGACACCACAGAAAGCGCCTGGGAATCGAACGACCAATAAATCGGCCAGTCGTTTCAATCCCAAATTTAGATTATCCGCTTCGGCCAGCACACGGATAGCGTGCAAAGTCAGTTCGAGCTGTTGTTTGTAATCATTGAGCTTGTGCAAATCCTCGAAGATGCCTACTGAGCCGCTGCGTTGCTGATGGTCACTCAGCCAATAAGCAGACAAATTGATTGGAACCGATTGACCTGATTTCGTCCGAATCAATGTTGGATAGCCATTAAGCTTTCCAGTAACACTTTCATCCAAAGAAATACCAACGCGTTTGGGTTCTTCCGGGTTGTCGTACAGAAAATTTACTTTTTTATCTACTACCTCTGCGGCCTTATATCCAAGTATTCGCTCAGCCTCCTGATTGAACTCCGTTACGTTGCCCTTGTCATCAATTGCGATCACTGCTTGCGGCAGGTTTTCAACCAGCAGTTTCTTTTGCTCAACCAGTTTGGCGCTTTCCAGGCAAACGACAATTATTTCGGCAAAGATATGGAGTATCCATTCGTCTTCCTGAGTAAAGGCCATGCCGGGATGTGATTGTCCGTTTTCATCTTTTTTGTTATCGGCTCGCAGCAAGCCAACAAGTTTTCCTTGTTGCCCAGTATATTGCTTCAACGGCAAAGCCAATACTGAGTAGCAGAGGCCTGAAGGAGTGAAGGTATTTTCCTGGGAATTTACGGATGGATGGGTGTGAAGTGTTTGGCCATGTATATTGACGAGTCGGCCTTCGTATGCGATGTGTCCGGTAAAACCGGTTTTGACCCCTGTACGGATGCGAAGTTCCAAACCACGCTTAAAGCTGTCTGGAAGATGGCCATGACCTGCTTCCAGAGTCAAGAATCCCTCACGTCCGCTGAGGAACACACTACAAACTTCCGCTGTCAGAATTTCACAGGCCTGCCTGGCAACTAAAGTAAGCAACTCGTGCAAACTCTTTTTACCGATTTGCCCAACTATTTCTGTTGTGGCTTGCGCCAGCTTGGCAAAAAGCTCCAGCTTCTTTTCGTCGCGCGCTTTCAGGTTAGCCTTTTCGATGGCTGCCGCTGCTTGCATAGCGAAAAGAGCAAGAGGCGCTAAATTGGTTTCCTGAATTGGTAGTTTGTTGAACTTGTTGTCTGCCGTGATTTGGCCGATTACTCGTCCACGCAGGCGCAACGGAATCGCTGCCCATTCAGGTACATCGTGTTTTTCGAATAAGTCTTTACGGGGATCGTCTGGGTCATGGGCGAAGACACAAGGACCAGACTGATTTAGCATTTTCTGGAAATAAGGATCGCTTTCAGCCAACCAGCTAATCTCTTCGAAACGCTCGCCTTTCATACCTGCTTGAGCCACACCTTGCAACGTCAATCCATCCGGTGATAGCAGGAAAAGTCGCACCCGGTCAAAACCGCTTTCCTTCACACCCTGCAGAATGACTTCCAGTACTTCTTCCCGCGTACTCCCGCTAAGCAGAGCAGTACTGGTTTGCATCAAGCGTTCAAGCAGCTTTTTCTGCAAGGCTACTTGTTTGGGCTTCTCTGTCTTGGTCGCTGGGGTTGAATTTGGCTTATTCATATGTACCTTCCGGTCAAAGAGAAAATCTGAAAAAAATGGCTAGCAACAAATTTTTACCAACTCAGGAGAGAATTAGTAGTCTGTTGCATAAAGATTGGTTCGATCGTGCTTACTCATAACGCTGCGACAGAATATGTTCAATAATACGTTTTCGGCAATCGTCTCTTGCCTGGGGATCCTCAAGCAATCCACACATCAGCAGCAAGTGTTCACCCTGCTTGGTTCTTCGCAATTCATTGTAGAGCTTGTCTGCTCGTTGGCGAGCATGTTCTTCATGCTTGCCCCACCAAAGATCGAAGCATTTTGCCAGTGCTGTACCAATCACAGAAACCGCGCCGTAGCTAGTCAGCCCAAAAAATAACAAGAGGATTGCCGTTGTTAGTAACAGCAAAGAAACGCTTCTAGCAATTAGACCGAATTTGTGCAGTCTGGCAGCATCTTGTAAGGCAGCCATTCGCTGAGGCGCTAACTCTGCTTCCGTTTTTTCCACCGCTGTCTTGAGATATTGTGCCAATTCTCCGGCGTCCAGGTGAATTAGTTGCTCACGTAAAGCAGGCAAGGCAGGTGCATTAAATACCTTAAGCACATTGTTTTGAAATGACGAGGGTAATTGAGCTAGCGCCAGTCGTACGGCTGTTAACAATGCGTTAAGCCCTTCCTGCTTGGCAATAAAGCCAACGGCAGGCGGCACATTGTTGAGCGCGGGGCCGAGGGCTTCTCTCACAGCCTGATAAGTCGGGTATGCCGTCAGCATAACTTTAGGTAAACGAGAAGGAAGTTGCTTTGCCAAAACCAGGCCACTTAAGTCATCTTCGTCATCGTTATTGATTAAACGTATGTCAATGATGACCAGTGCCAAATCTTGAGACTCGACAATTGATTTTGCCGTTGTGGCATCGCCTGCTTCGAAAATTTCGTATCCATGTAGTTCGAGAAACTCCCGAACCGTCGAGCGAAAACTCGCATTGTCGTCAACCAGCAGAATTTTTTGTTTATCCATTTTTGCCCCCGCCATACGTTTGAATCAGGTTGATTCTTCAAGTCTGTAATCGCTTGCCCCAGCGGCGAAGGCGGCTCGCGCCTGTCGCCAATCTGGCGACTCCGCCAGGACATCAATCCGACTGTTTGGATTTTCTGTGCGACATTGAATTACTTTCGCTACTACTTGAACTGTCGTTGCGTTACTGGTGACATATATTTCAATGTTGTTTTTCATCTCATTTCTCCTTCGCTTGGTTTTCATCCTCTTGGTTTTCATCAACTTCAGCTACTCAACCGCAATTGGCTCAACCTGTCGGCCAGCGGTGCGGCAAACCTTGGAGCTTGCAGAATGATTGCCTGGGTTTCGTCTTCGTTCATTCCTTCGAGCGGATCATCAATCAGTTCGCCAAGTTCAATGACTGCCATCAAATGATTGCCTGTTTTCAACGGCACGAGCAGCAATTTCGCCAGCGGCTCTGGCAGACCTAATTCCAGGGAGTAAAGACGCAATTGTTCTCGCGCCAACAATTCGCGGCGCTGACCGACAAGGCTGTAATACAGATGCGACAACCTCAGTCCATCCGGCAGCAACGCGAGCGGCAATAATTCGCCAAGTTTAGGATTCCATTGAAAATCAGTCAGTGATGAATGCGCCGCCTGCGGAACCAATGATTGGCTGTCGCAATCCACCAACGAAATTCGACAAAACGCGACCGGCATGTTGGTGGCGAGCAAGTGAGCCAATTCTTCAAGGGCTTCATTCAGCGTATTAGCTTGCCCGATCAGTCGCTCAGCGCTTTCCAGTTTCAGTTCAAGCTCTCTGCGGGATTTTCGCGCCGATGCAGCTTTGAGCTTGCTCAGTAATAGACCGGGTTCGGTGGGCAAAGCAGCCAGCGACGTCGAATTGTCATTATTGATTGAATCGGTTTTCTTTGAAGTTTCTCTGTATAGCATTTTCGACCTCCTTCGATTTGTGACCGCGAAGCCTTCTGGCAACTCGGTCAAGTGAATTTTTGAGAACAGTTTCTTTTTATGGGAAACTTTCTCAGTGCTTTATCGCAGGTTGGTTATAATCGAAACGCCGAAGGTCGTGCGTGACGAGTTCCTTACAAGTTTCGAAATTAAAACCGAAGCGGTTGGGAAGGCGAGATGTATTTCAAAACAAGGATTTTGTCCGACTGGCGTGGTTTGAAGGTTCTGGATTCTTGGTGAATGGGTTTTTACGAAAAGGAACCGTAGCTGGTTAGCGATGTCGGAGAATTCCTGACTTACGCTTCACAGCTACGGTTTATTTTTAAGCTAGGTAAATGGCTATAGCCGCGCGACGGTGTCGGTTAAAACTTCAATGGTGGAAACCTGACTTCCGTTTGATGGCCATAATTGTGCAATTAATCTTAAGTCGAGGCGTAACAGCGTCAGGGCAACCAAGACTTCTGTTCCGCCTCGCTCGCCATCCCAATAAAGGAATGCGAATTGGTTGTAGTTGCAGCAGATGGCGTCAGTCAGCGACCGTCTTCCGCTCTGCAAATACTCCATCGTTTGCGCCAGCCTTCTTCGGCTTTGACAGCTTTGTATAATAGGGCATTCCCAAAATGGTGAAATACGTAGCAATACTGATTTTGAAGTCAGCCGACGCAGGTGAAGCGTCGGACATTGCTGACGGAAGTTAAGACAAATGCTGAGTGTGGATGACAGGAAACCGCGATCAAGCCGGGTCATTGGCTTCGTCAGCAAAAGTGATAACGGTCAATGAACAGATGATTTATGAAACATGCAAGAGTGATTGAAGCTTGGCTTGACCTGAGAAATCAAAAACAGCATCATAAGCCGTCTTTACGACGATCAAGCGACAAC
>CAYRQB010000397.1:0-5181 GCA_964426025.1 uncultured Heliomicrobium sp. | reverse complement strand
GTACCTTAAAAGAAGTCGGCTCTAAATACCTACTTTCTTTTGCCTGACTACTTAGTATCAACTAAAACAGCGAACAAAGCCCGTGCTTGATCAATGACCAAGCACGGGCTTTGCAAAGTCCTTTTTTAAGGAATTAGTCTTTTTCAGAACAGCAGCTTCAACCCAAACTGAATCCGGCGCGGGCTTTCTGCCGAAAGTGTTCTGCCGAACGACGGCGAGCCGACGAAGTTATCCGGCAAACCGAAGTTAGGATGATTGAACAGGTTGAAAAACTCTGTGCGGAACTGAATGGTCAGCTTCTCTTTGATAGTTGTATTTTTCAGCAATGAGAAGTTGACGTTTTTGAAACTCGGCCCGTCCAGAATGTTACGACCTGAATTACCGAAGTTACCAAACGGTGGAATAACAAATGCTGCGGTGTTAAACCATCGCTCCGGTGTCGGGTTATCCAGCTTTGCATTGCCAACTATATTAGGCCTGTCATTCCCCAGAAAACCCAGATTGGATATTCCCGTGTTGCTGTTATCGAATTCGGGCAGCAACGCGACGGTGAACGGTCTGCCGGTTTGCAAAGTAACGACGCCGAAGGTTTGCCATCCCGATAGTAGCTCATTCAGGATTGTATTATCGGCTTTCAGGTTATGACCTCTGCCGATTGGCAGATCGTAAGAGTAACTGAGCGAAAAGCGATGGCGAACGTCGAAGCCTGAACGACCTCTTTCGGCATCCAGGTTATAGCTGTTCTGCGGGTAATTCGGATCGCCCGAACTGGAAAAAACTCCCGATGCGTTATCAATGGATTTACCCCAGGTATAAGAACCAAGCATTGACAAACCGAACGACAACCTTTGTTGCACTCGCGCCTGGAAGCTGTGGTAGTTGGAATCGGCGCTGCTTTCCTGCTGAGTTATTTCTCCGAACAACGGATTGCGCGGCAGATTCGGTTGACGCGGGCTGGCCGCAGGTTGATTGATGTCGCGCGAAGCTAGCAACTTTGTACCTTTCGATCCGACGTAAGCCAGTTCAGCCACAGCGCTGTTACCCAGTTGATGTTGCAAGCTCAGATTCCAATGCTGGGTGTAGGAAGTTCGCAGGTTGCGGTCGAATGCAAAAGCAGACGAAGGCAATTGTCCCGGCGTGTTGAACGGGAAAGGGTTGAACAAGGTCAGCGGAGCCTGTTGGGATTGAAAGTAAAAGCGGAAATCGAAGTACGGCGCGTTGAAATACAAACCTTCGCCCGGAGCCAGCGGCGATTGATCGTAATAAACTCCGTAACCAGTGCGTAAAACGGTGTTGCTATCTTTGCCAAACGACCAGGCCAGTCCGACGCGCGGAGCGAAGTTATTCTTGTCCGCTTCGTAACCTGCGCGCGGTATTCCATTGGTTCCAACCTGTACCAGTTTGCCTGTGGATGGATCATAAAGATTGGCTCGATCCTGCGAATCAACCGGCGGAGAGTTGTATTCGTAACGCAAACCGGCAGACAGCGTCAGGTTGGGTGTTACTCGATAGCTATCATTAATAAACAAATTGTAGCTTTCAGTGCGAAGATGTTGATGGTTATCCAACCTTGCTCCGCCGGAAACCAGTGGCAAGCCGAACAGCAAATTGGCCAGCGCGTTTCCAGTAATGAACGGGAAGACAGTCGGAGTACCATCAGGTAAGGTAAAGGAAACCTGTCCGGGGAAAGTCAGCAAACCACGCGATTGTACGTCGCGAAAAGCGTTCTGTTGCGAGTAACGAAAATCGAAGCCGAACTTCAGCAGATGCTCGCCTCGCACATAAGTCGCGGTGTCCAGAACCTGAAAGACATTGGTCGCGCTATCCTGCGGGTTGTTATATTCGTGACCTAGCGGCGAATAACCGGTAACACGAATGAAGCTCATCCCGTAATCGCGCGGGTTCAGCGACAGTTCCGGCAAACCGACTTCGCGGTTGATGCTGCGACCGGGGTTTTCAATCAACACCTGATTTCCAACGCGGCTGAATGCAACACGAACATCATTGGCCAGACGCGGAGAGAAAGTGTGGTAATTGAGCATCAGGTTTTGGCCTCGTCGCAAAACGTTGTTGCCATAACCCGGCACGAATACCTGAGTAACACCCGAATACGGTTCAAACAAAGTTCTGTCATTGAAGCTGTACCGAACTGAAAACTGCGACGAGTCGTTGAATGAATGATCAACTCGCGCGTCGAACAGATCGTTGCGGTCACGTTGGACTGGCGAAGCTGCGTAATTCTGACCCGGCACGTTTCGATTCGGCAGCGGATAAAGCGCGGCAATTTTCAGTCCGATCGGATTCAGAAACTGTTGCGGAATAACTCCGCCGGGAAATTGGTTGGCGGTTCCGGGAACCAGCGGCCAGAACTGTTGCGGAAGCTGAGAAAAATCGCCGACGCGTTCGCGCGCTGTCGGCACATTGGCCAATCGCGTGATGCCTTCGCGCAATCGCGAGCCTTCGTAATCGCCGAAAAAGAAAGTGCGGTCTTTGGCAATGGGGCCGCCGAAGCTGAAACCGAACTGATTGCGCTGGTATTTCGGATCGGGTTGATCGGCGGGCGCGAAGTAATTGCGGGCATCCAAAACCTGATTGCGAAAGAATTGATAAGCCGTTCCGTGAAAGCCGTTGGTTCCGGATTTCAGCACGACATTGATCTGAGCGCCTGCGCTGCGGCCAAGCGAAGCGTCATAAACGCTGGCCAGCACTTCAAATTCGCGAATGGCGTCAACGGGCGGTTTGACTCCGAAAGTGTTCAGCTTCGGGTCAACGTTGTAAACGCCGTCCAGCAGAAAGTTGTTGGCGTCTTCGCGCGAACCGTTGATTGAAAAGGCGAAATCTCCGCGCACTGAACCGGCTGAACCCTGAGCCGCAGGAGCAGCGCCGGGAACCAGCAGGCTCAATTCCAGAAAGTTTCTTCCGTCCAGCGGCAACCCGGTCACCTGCCGATTGTCAATCACCGTGCCGAGCGAAGCGCCGTCGTGCTTCAACGGTGTGACCGGAGCGATGATTACGTTGTCGTCAACTTTGGTGGCGGCAATGTTCAGCGAAACATCCAAACGCAATTCCTGGTTGACCAGCAACGTGAAAGCGTTGATGTATTTGCCGAAACCTGTATGTTCGACTTCCAGGCGATAAAGACCGGGACGAAGCAAGCTGATGACGTAATCGCCGCTGGAGTTACTGCTCAGGGTTCTTGTTTCGTTCGTCTCCTGCTGAATTAACTTCAACTTCGCCCCCGCGATGCTTGCTCCCTGCGGGTCGGTGATTTTGCCGCGAACCGCGCCGCGATAATTTTGCGCAAACGCGGTCAGAGACAGCAAAAGCAAACTGAAAACAATTCCGGATACAATTCTGGCTTTCACAATGAAACCTTTCTGTTGTTTATTTGGGTATGGAATCAGCGTATCTGATTGAATGAAAACGTAATGATAACGGACTATGTTCACTCAGAGTTTTGGATTCCGTTCCATCGAACAGCTTATGACGGTGAAACGAGTCTCGTTGTTACGACAAATTTTCACTGCGGCAAGCCGGCGATAATAATCATTCCAGCTTACGACAATGCATGCTGTTTTACAGGCATTTGGGATGATCGGATCATTTTGTGCTTGTTGATGCGGAAGTTTCCCATTGATTCACGCCTGATTGCAAGCAGTGAGGAAAACCGCTAACTTCGCAGCGAATCGAACAAACATCAACCAAAGTCATCAAACAGGAGACAGTGACAATGCAGCAACCTTCACCGGAACTTTTCTTTTCAACCATCAATGCTTATCAGCGCACGGCTGCGATTAAAGCAGCCGTCGAATTGGACGTCTTCACGGCGATTGCCGAAGGCAAGACAACCGCCAAAGCGATTGCCGATCGCAGCCAGGCCAGCGAACGCGGCACGAGAATCCTTTGCGACACGCTGGTCATCAACGGCTTTCTGACCAAACAGGACGGAAAGTATGAATTGACGCAGGATTCGGCGTTATTTCTGAATCGGAATTCTCCCGCTTATCTGGGAAGCATGATGGAATTTTTGCTCGATCCGATGCTGGTGTCGGCTTTCAACGATCTGGCAGCGGTCGTTCGCAAAGGCGGGACGACCATCAGCGATGAAGGAACGGTTTCGCCGGAAAATCCCGTTTGGGTGAAATTCGCGCGGGCGATGATGCCTATGATGATAATGCCCGCGCAGGCAATGGCCAGGATGATCGGCGTTGATTCGAATCGCAAGATCAAGTTGTTGGACGTTGCCGCCGGTCACGGCATTTTCGGAATCAGCTTCGCGCAGGCGCATCCGAACATAGAAGTCACCGCGCTGGATTGGGCGCCAGTGCTGGAAGTCGCCAAAGAGAATGCTGAAAAATTCGGCGTTACTGACCGTTATCATCTGTTGCCGGGCAGCGCCTTCGAAGTTGATTTTGGCCAGGGTTACGACCTGATACTGCTGACCAACTTCCTGCATCATTTCGACGTGCCGACGAATGAAAAGCTGTTGCGGAAGGTTCACGCCGCTTTGGCCGATGGCGGACGAGCTTTGACTCTGGAATTTGTCCCGAACGATGATCGCGTGACTCCGCCGATGCAAGCCGCTTTTTCGATGATGATGCTGGCTTCGACTGCTGCTGGAGACGCTTATACCTTCGCCGAATACCGGCAGATGTTCGCCAACGCGGGATTTTCAAAAAGCGAACTGCACGAAGTCCCGCCCGCTCAGCGATTGGTCGTTTCGCACAAATAAAGCTGCAGGTTCATGGCTTTTCGGCTGAGATGTAATGCGTGAAGATCACGTCGCCGTAGCTGCGGTAAATTCCTTCGTCGTAATCCTTCAGAAAGACGGTCATCTGTTGCATCAGCGTGGTGGACAGATGACCGGGCAATCCCGCCGGATGTGAATATCGCATGTTGAATACGGCGCGGATGAACAGGCTCTTTTCGTTGAGCGGAAGTTTTTTGATATTTCTGGCGAAACCGTCGAAGGACGATCCGTCGAAAAGGTATTGTTCGACGTTCGACAGGTAATAGGCCGTCACCGTCAGATCATTTTTGCGCAGGTAATCGCCGATGGCAGACAGAGCCTTCGTTCCGCCAAAATCGCCGACAATCGGTATGATCAGATTTCGGCGATGCAGATCGCGCACGAAGTTGTAATCGTCCACAACCGCCAGAAAATTTCCCGCCTTGCCGTTC
>CAYRQB010000396.1:0-5189 GCA_964426025.1 uncultured Heliomicrobium sp. | reverse complement strand
AAAACCTTTATGAAGAGCGCTTCCTGAACTCCTTCGTGCAGGCTGCGGGCGATGGCAAAGGCAAAAGGCGCCGTCAGCAATCCCATCAATCCCACCGCCGCCGCTTGCGCGGTCGCGGCCAGCAATCGTGTCGCTCCTCTGGCCAGAGCCAGACCGATGCAGACGATGACCGACCAGGAAACTTTTTGAACCAGATCGGCCAACACGGGTTTCGCCGCGATGAGCGTCCCAAAACTGGCGGCGACGATCAGAATCAGGCCTTCGACAATCAATCCCAGCAAAATCGCCATCCAGGCGACGTGCAAAAGCGTCCGGCTCAAATCCGGCTTGCCCTTGCCTGCCTCAAAGCTTGTGGTTGATTCGCTGACCTGACGGGTATCCGTTTCCTGCAAGCGTTCAGTAACCGCCGTGTGGATGTTGTCGGAAATCAAATTTTGTTGATTCATCTGTTCACCTCCTCATTGCGGGCGCAAGATAACGAGATTTGAGTGGTGAAGTCTTAAAGGAGAGTTGAATTTTTACTGAAAGATTCTTCAAAGAGTCTTGAAAGTTCAATTTATAGCGAGGTTTTTCTGGTTAGTTTCCCCTGTTAATGGTAACTTTATCGCCGTACTTTTTAATTTTTTGCCAGTCTATTGATCTTTACGGGTGGTGATGACATCCATGCTTTCGGGACATTAGGGCAAGATTAGGGTTAAATATCCTACGAGACTGGAATGAATGTCCGGCAGCATGAGAAGTTTTTCGGAGCAGTCCTATGGTCTGTTTGAAAACAAAGCTCCTAGTATCAACCGCGAGTATTCTGCTACTCCTCGCATTTTCCGGAGAGCCACGTCAACTCTCAGCGGCTGGCGATGCCGTGCCCACACCTTCAACGGCAACACGCAAACCAACCAAAGCTCCTGAACTCAGTTTCATTTTGGACAAATGGGATTCTCTTGTCGGTTTACCGCAGAATTCAGTCGTTGGCCTGGCACAAACCTCAGACGGATATTTATGGATTGGGACTCAGGAAGGCGTCACACGATTCGACGGAGTGAATTTCAAAACATACAGGGATACATCTGATTGGGCCGGTGGCGACATTTTTATCAGCGCACTGCTGGCCGCTAAAGACAGAAGTGTTTGGGTGGCGACAAGAGGCGGGCTGAACAACATCAAAGGCGATGTCTTTACGACTTACACGGAAAAATCCGGACTGCCTAATCAGTATGTCACTTCCCTGGCCGTAGACGCGTCCGGCAATTTGTGGATTGGAACGCGTAAAGGCCTGGCGCGATTAAATGACGGGAAAATCACTCCGTTCGCCCTCTCTTCGGAATTGAAAGACAGCGAGATCACAGCCATTCTTCCCAGTCGTGAAGGCAGTTTGTGGATAGGCGTCGGAAAAAAGCTGGTTCGTTATAAGAACGGCTCGCTCAAAACATATTCCGCCGACGATGGGTTGACAGGAACCAAAGTCACCAGACTCTTTGAAGATTCCGCCGGAAATCTCTGGATCGGAACCTACAGCGGCGGCCTCTATAGGTTCAAAAACGATGCTCTCGTTGCTCTGACGACGCGCGAAGGCTTGTCTCACGACTTTATTCACTCGCTGGCTCAGGATAAAACCGGGCGGATTTGGATCGGAACCAATCAGGGACTGGATTATCTTGAAGAGGGTCGGTTGTCGAATTACGCCAAATACGACAAATCCTTCACCGATCAAATCATCTCAGTTTACCCTGATTCCGAAGGCAGTATCTGGGTCGGCACAAACAGCAATGGATTGATGAGGCTCAGAAAATCCAAGTTCGTGGTTTACGGTTCTCCTGAAGGACTGGCCAAAGATGACACGTGGTGCACACTGGAAGCTCGCGATGGAAGCATCTGGATTGGTCTGGGAGCAGGCGGCGGATTGGCAAAGCTGAAAAACGGTAAAATTCAATCGTGGTCAACCCATAACGGTTTGCCTGACAGCGAAGTGTTATCGCTTTTTGAAGACAGCGATGGAAGCATTTGGGTAGGAACCGGCAAGGGAATCTGTAATCTCAAAAATGGAAAATTCAAGTGCTACTCAGCCAACGACGGTCTGACCACCGATGTCGTAACCGCCATCGCCAAGAGCCGTGACGGAAGTTTGTGGATAGGGACTGATTCGGGAATCAGCCGGTTCAAAGACGGAGCATTCGACAACTCATGGAATGACAGAGGACTGCGCGGCAACCTGATTGCCGATCTGATGATTTCAAAAGAAGGCGTTGTCTGGATCGCCGGAATGCCTGATGGATTGTTCCGAATCAAAGAAAATCGGATATCGAAATTTACAACCGCCGACGGCCTGTCTTCCAATCAGACCACAGCCATTTACGAAGATTTAATCGGAGACCTGTGGGTTGGAACTTATCAGAATGGATTGAATCGAATACGCAAAGACGGAAAGGTTTCTTCATACACTGTTCGCGATGGCCTGATTGAGAATCAGGTTTTCGATACTTTGGAAGATGATTTCGGCAATTTCTGGCTGACATCGAATCACGGCATCTTCCGCATCGCCAAACGTCAGTTCGACGAATTCGATCAAGGCTTGATCAAGCAATTGACTCCCGTTCGATACGGAATTTCCGACGGGTTGCGAACCGAAGAATGTAATGGCGGTTCTCAACCATCAAGCTGGAAGACTCGTGACGGAAAATTGCTGATCACAACCATCAAAGGCCTTGTTACCTTTGACCCCGCCACGATTTCAACCGATTCGTTTTTCCCTCCGGTCATTATCGAACAGGTAATAGCCAACAGAGAGCCGGTCGCCGGATCGAGTCATATATCGCTTGGCCCGGATTTGCGCGATCTGGAAATCCAATACACCGGCTTGAGCCTGCTGGCTCCAACCAAAATTCATTTCAAGTACAAGTTGGAAGGTTACGATACCGACTGGAAAAGCGCCGGTTTGAGACGAACGGCCTTCTACACCAATTTGCCGCCGGGAGATTTTCGTTTTCGCGTCATCGCCTCGAACGCCGCAGGGCTGTGGAATGAAAGCGGAGCACAGCTAAACATCAAAGTACAAAAAGTTTTCTATCAGAAAGCTTGGTTCTACCTGCTTTGCTCGTTTGTCATCGGGTTGGCGATTTATGCGGCTCACCGTTTCAGGATTTCCAGGTCCAACGAGAGGTTGCTGGACAAAATAGCCATGTCGTTGCCCATCGCCATGAGCGTGATTGACAATAAATCCAACGTCAAAATGTTGAACAATCAGTTCGTCAAAGACTTCGGTTACACGATCAAGGATTTGACCGACCTGGATGAATGGTTCAAGAAGGTTTACCCCGACCGCGAACTGCGGCGGAAAGCGACCGTCAATTGGGAAAAAGCGATGTCGGCGACTTCATTGGCCGAACTTCGCTCGGTTCAGAAGGAATGGCACATCACCTGTAAAGACGGATCGGAACGGGATGTCGAAGTGCGAATCGCCAGGGCTTTAGATCGAATGATCGTCACGCTCAATGACATCACATTTCAAAAACAAGCCGAAGAAGCCCTCAAAACTCAACACGAACAACTGCGCGAATTGGCCGCGCGATTGCAACAGGCGCGCGAAGAAGAGCGAGCATTCATTGCTCGCGAAATCCATGACGAATTGGGACAGTTGCTGACGGGACTGAAGATGGATATCAAATGGGTGGAGAAACGTCTTCCTTCAAACGTCGAAAACGCTTCAATGTTCAAGGACAAACTGGTTTCGATTCTGGAACTGGTTGACGACACCATCGTCGCGTTGCGTCGCATCGCCACTGAATTGAGACCCGGCGTGCTGGACACATTGGGTTTGAACGCCGCCATCGAATGGCAGGCACGGGAATTCAGCAATCGCACGGGCATTGATTGCGAAATCAGCGAGCAGACGAATTACCAGGTTGATGATCGCAATTGTGAATCTGCTCTGTTCCGAATCTTTCAGGAAGCTTTGACAAACGTCGCTCGTCACGCCGACGCTTCCCAAGTCAGGATCAGCCTGAGCAGGCAAAACGGCTCGCTGATTTTACAGATTCGCGACAATGGCAGAGGCATTACCGAAAAAGAAATCAAAGACCCACACTCGATTGGCTTGCTTGGCATGCGCGAACGCGCTCACGTTTTCGGCGGAGAGGTCAACGTCAGTGGAGCGCCAGGTAGAGGCACAACAGTCACGGCCAGCATTCCTTTGGAAACTCTGCACGACATCAAGCACGCCGAATCGTCTAACAACGGGCACGCCGAATCGTCTAACAACGGACATAAAGTAGCAATCTAAAACAAATGCCATCTCTTCAATTGGCCAAACTCTCGCCTTAGCCAATCGGCTGTGTTATCTTTTGGCTGCGATTGGCTTTACCAATTCCTTCGCGGTCAGACTCGCTGATCGAGTTCATCACAAAGCAATAAAACTTCAATCGAGGCACATATGCGTCGAGCCATCAAACTACTTTTCACCGGCTTCTTTCTGGCTGCCGTTGTCTATTCGACGGCGTCTCTGTTTTCGTTCGCGTCGGCTCAAAATCAAATTGACTTCAAACGCGACATCGAACCGATCTTCGCCGCCAGTTGTTATCAATGCCATGGCGCGAAGAAAGCCGCCGGGCAATTGCGGCTGGATGTAAAAGCTCCGGCTATGAAAGGCGGAATCAGCGGCACGGCCATCATTCCCGGCAACAGCAAAGCCAGCCCGCTGATGAAAAGAATTCTGGGCGAAGGCAATGAAGCTCGCATGCCAATGGGCGGTGATCCGCTTGATGCCGGACAAATCGAATTGATTCGCCGATGGATTGACGAAGGATCTGTCTGGCCATCAAATGAAGATGCCGCAAGCGGAAAACGTCAATCCGCAATCCCACAGCATTGGGCTTACGTGAAACCGATCCGCCCGGCTTTGCCGCAAGTCAAAAATCAAAGCTGGGTCAGAACGCCCATTGACGCTTTTGTTCTGGCACGATTGGAAAAGGAAGGTTTGACGCCTTCGCCCGAAGCTTCAAAGGAAATGTTGCTGCGCCGGGTTTATCTGGATTTGATCGGCTTGCCGCCGACGGTCAAACAGACGGATGAGTTTCTGGCCGATTCATCGCCCGATGCTTACGAAAAAGTCGTTGACCGATTGCTGGCTTCCAAACATTACGGCGAACGATGGGCGCGTCCGTGGCTGGATTTGGCGCGTTATGCCGATTCCAACGGCT